>NZ_AUPG01000028.1:0-11686 GCF_016772115.1 Petrotoga sp. 8T1HF07.NaAc.6.1 | reverse complement strand
AAAGTTAAGGGTAGAAATGCAACTTTCTGAATTTTTTACTTCGTATCTTGTTCATTATTACAAGCAAGAGGTTAAATTAGAGAAGGTGATTAAAGAGATAGAAAGTGAAAGTTTAATCAAAGAAAGATGTGATTATTACACAAGAGAGTTAATAAACTCAATATTTGAAAAAACTCCAAAGATAGATGTTGATTCATTACTTGCAAACAACCAAAGACAAAAAACATTCACAAGCAAAGATATAACTTTTAAAGAACATCCTTACTATTCAGCAAGGAAAATCCTTGTAAAAAGGTTCATGAAAGATTTAAATAAAACATACTTACAAGAGTTCATTAAAAAATATATAAAACTTGATTCAAATCAAAAAAAGATAATAGAAAAGTTCATAATGAACTATGGAAGGTATTATGAAATAAGAAACATACCAAAAGAATTAAGACCAAAAATGCCAAAAGAAATTAATTTATTTGTGAAGAAATACACTTTAAAAAGAAAGTTATCTGCAACTTCTTTCTATGTTTTTGAAGGTGATGAAAGAGAGAAGATTGTTGAGGCGTTAAAGGTGTTTAGTTGAGCGCAAAATAGTTTTAGGATTTTAAGAGGTTACAATGTCCTCGTTTTCTAACTTGGTACTGTTTTTGTATAAAAATTCGGGATCGATGTCTAAGCCATTACTCCATTCAATAGTATCAAATGATACTCTTACCGATTTAAAAATTTTTTCATCTTTTAAATCTTTAAATAGTCCTTTATCTAAGTAAGGCTTCATATCAAATATTTTTTTCTCTTTGTTATCGAATGTCAAAAGTAATTTGTAATTTTCTAAAGGTTTTACTTCTATTACTCCAATATACATTTATATCACTCCTATCGTATAGGATCTATGGGTAAAGGTAATTCTCCCTTCATTGCAAGATTCCAATCTGCTAATAATTCTTCTTTTCTCAATTCTGCCCAAGCTAATACAATTTTTAATTGTTTTTTTTGGTAAATTTCCTTCTATTAATCTGCAAGAATTTATATCTATTATGACTTTGAATTCACCATACTATGCATGAAAATGTGGCAGATTATACTCTTTCGGTAAACAATACATTCTTATAATAATTCCGTAGAACATCGATATTGTAGGCATAAAATCTCCTTTTTCTTATATAAATGAACTCAATCAAATTATATCATATACTTTAATTTCAAGAAAAGCAAAAAAGCGTAGTTGTCTCCCCATTTGTTACTAAATAAATTTTCATCCCTTAGTAAAACTCAAATATAGATTGAAATATATTTGATAATAGTTACAGTATAGTTGATTAAAAAGAGAAAAGTGAATGAATATAGCTCGTTAACAATAGAACCAAAGTAAGTACCATGTTGTTTTTAAATGAAAATTTAATCTACCGCTATTTCTTGTTTTTTTAATCGAATAGGGATAAATAAAAACACCCTTTAGAATTTTGAATTACTAACATAAATATCTAATGATAATTTGCTCACATTGAAAATGCACCTTGTTTTAACTCAAAATCTTCTCCTTATCTTTTTCTGCATAAAATAAGGCTAATATTCCTGAAATTACAAAACTAATGAATAAAACGGTGAAAACTAAAAAATCTAATTGAGGAACGTTTATTGCAATTATTACTCCAAACATGATAGCAATAGTGAAGATAGAAGAAAATTTATCAGATCTATACCAGATACTATAACCTTCAACTAAAATATAGGCAGTCGTCCATACGACAGCGGCAATAGCAAATAAAAGATAACTCCATCCTCCTATTATGATTATCGCCGGTAATGAAAGAAGAAGAATAATCGTTCCAATTAATCCCCCCGTTAATCCTCTGATCAACAAAATTGCCCTTGCACTTGAAATAACTAAAAAATAGTCTATTAACCCTTTTGATTTGTCTATTCTTCTAAATCTATCTGATTGAATAAACAAGGGTACTGTTACAATTAAAAGTATGGGAAGATAATTTAAAAAAGACAAACCGATATATTTTGAGATGAAAAGTAATATATATATAACAATAGAAATTGTTATAACAACAAACCAAAGTGGTTTATTTAATGATTTAATCTCTAACCAAAAAATATATTTCATTGTTTAATCACCGCTTTTTCTTTATCCAAAAACACTACAATTAGAATGTCTATCATAAAAAAAATTAAAATGGAAACCGAAGTAAAATGAATCCACGAAATGTCTATTTGTCTGATAAGCTGTAAAAAAGGAAGTATGATAATAGACAGAAAAAAGAATATTGAATAGATAATCCCGTAGACCCATTGAACTTTTAATGAGAAAAGTAGGTAAGTAGAATTACTCAAAGCAATGAGGAAACCTAGCACAAATGGTATTAATAAAATGTAGAAAAAAACAATTAGAGTAAAAGAGCCTTTAAAAATAAACAACATGATCAAAGCAAGTACTAATGAAGCTGGAATAACAAAAAAAAGTTGACATTAAAGCTCCAAAAAGACTAACTGATAATACATAACCATTGGGACTTATTGGCATAGCTAAAATGTAATCAAACATTTCTCTTTTCCAATCTTCTTTGAAATTAGTTACAGAACTTGCCACAAATAGAGTAGAACTGATTAGAAAAAAGAATAATCCATTCCACGAGTTTGAATCATCTAATAAGCTCAATAATATAGAAAAGAAGAAAAAAATAACTATATAAATAACACGAAAGATCTTATTTAAATTAGGAGTCTGTTTAAATTTTCTAATATTACGTTTAAATTCACGCCAAAATATAGCTTTAAACATCTCTTTTTTTCTCCTTTCTATAAACATCTTCAAGAGTTGTTTGTTCTTTGTCTATACTTTTTATTTCTATATTTTCTTTAGAAATAACTTTTATAACATCAGTTATCTTCCCTGCCATAAGTCTTATGAAAATCCTTTTTTCTTTAGAGTCATAAGAAGTAAAACCATACATCTCTAAGGATCTTAATAATGAATTTGGTGCTTCATCGTTTATAATTATCTGGTAATCTTCACTCTCACTTTTTAAAATATTTTCTATTGAATCCATTTTCACAATCTTTCCATTGAAAATAAGAATAACCTTATTACATATTTGCTGAAGCTCGTATAGGTCATGAGAACTTATCAACATCGGAATTTTAGTTAAAGTAAGCTCTTTGATAAGGTCCCTTACCAGAAGTTTTCCATCTACATCTAACCCACTTGTTGGTTCATCCATTATTATGGCTTTTGGCTCTCTTAGGAATAAGCGTGCAATAGTTAACCTTTGCTTCATACCCCTTGAAAATGTTTTAACAAGTTTATTTCTAACGCCGTAAAGCTCAACCTTTTTAAGAATGTTGTCTATATTATTAACTTTTGCATGATATACCATTGAATAGAATTTAAGATTTTCATAAGCTGTTAGATCGTCATCCACCCCTGGATGATCCAATACAAAATCGATCTTCTTTCGAGCGTTCAAACTTGAATAAGGATTTTCACTGAAAACTTTTACTTCACCAGCAGAAGGTTTCAGAAGTCCAAGTATAAGTTTTATAGTTGTCGTTTTTCCAGCTCCATTTGGTCCAACATAAGCAATAACATCCCCTTCTTGTATGTTGAATGAGATGTTATCTAAAACCTTTGTTTTTCCAAACTTTTTTTTCAACGTTTTTGAGAAAAATCATCAAATCACCTACCTTTATAAGGCTCCCTTCTTGCAATATATTTCCTAAATAAAAAAGCTCATTCTTTTTTTAGCATATTTCAAAATAAAAGTTAAGAAATAAAACCTCCATCCGTCAATGTTATACCTATGCTTTTAGATTATATTTCCAAGGTATGCAGGTATGCAAGCGTAAGGTTTTTCCGAGACGAGGCGTGCAATCTTTCAACAGTTAACGCATTAAAAACGCATACTCCCATCGACATCTATTACACAACTATTTTTACATAAGGCATCACATCTGGCCATTTGCACTAATTATTTTCATGGTATAATATATGTGACATTATGAAGTCAAGTGGCGATTATGTAAGCAGTACAAATAAAATAATTGGATTTGTATATTTTAAAATAGACTTTTAGAGTAGAAAATGTTTATTATCAATATTTGTATATAAAGTTAACGATGATAACATTACTAATATATTCAAAGTCAAAAATATAGGAACGTATGAATCTGTAAAAATCAATATAATCATTGTACTTAAAACTACTAATGCAGAGATAATTTTACTGTAATTTTCAAATTTAAAATACGATAACAATGCAAATCCATTATATATAAAAAACAGTAAAATTACCAAAAGCAGTGTAAATAATATTTCGATATTAAATGTAATATTGTTCAAATATGCAATAAGTAAAAGCAAAAATATATTAGTAAAAAAATTACAGAAACTTCTTTTTATTATAATTAAATACTCTATCAATATCACTTCATATTTATTCAAAACACTCGATAATAAGTACTCAAATAAACCTATTTCCTTCTTATTCTCTATATAAAAAATATTCAAACCAGCTGCAGATAAAGATAAGAATGTAAAATAAATTAATATGTGTTTGAAATTAATAGTAAAAGTAGGTATACTAATTGTGACTATAGCGTATAAAACTATTATTATAAAGGCATATATTATATTTCTCAATAAACTAACTGATTTTTTATCTTCATAGGTATAAATTATTTTATAATAATGTAGCAATTTTTTCATCCACTTTTCCTCCTGCTATGCTTTATGCAGATAGGATATAATCTTTTAAAACATTGAATAATTTGATCTCCTAGTTGGAGTGTAAATTACTATTACTATCTTGAAATAATTATAATTGACACATCTGCTATTCTTCTTTTTCTCTCTGCAATAATCAAAATTAATAAACTAAGAATAAAAATAATAAAGCAGATTAATTCAAATCTAAATTCCACTTTTATTAGCTTTGGTAAATACATAAGTATTAATAATGCGAATAAGTTAAAGGTACTTGTGTTATTGATATATTTCGAAGGATCCATGGTTATATTAAGAGAGACTATATATGAAAAAGAAGTAGCAAAAGACCATATTATTAATGTCATAATATAAAATATCAATGATGTCCAATTTAAGGTTTTACTAAGGTACAGAGCTATTACTAAATAAATTAAAGGGAAAATAATGTAGAGCAAAATCACTATAGATTTTGAAAGGATAAATTCTTTAAAGTTAACGCCCATTGACATTAAGTATTCAAATCCCCCATTTAGGTGTTCTCGATAAAATTCATATGCAGGCAAATATATAATGATGCTACTTATAATTATTGCTGGAAGTACTAATGAATAATAAGCTAACATGGAAAGGTTAGGTGAGCTTTTATATAAATAATACATGCTTAAAGCAATGGCAGCAAACAAAAAATGTATAACTAAGTAAATTATTTTAACACTATTTAAAGAAGTTAATACCTTTATGTCTTTAAATATGAGCCTTTTTAGCATCATTGACATTCCTTGTATAATTTTTCAATATAAGTAGGATCAAGAGGATAATCTATTTTTTGTTCTTTAACAATGTGTCCTTTACTTATTATTCCTATCTTAGTACAAATCTTACTCAATTCATATATGTTATGTGATGATATTATAAATGTCATATTTTCTGTTTTATTCCTATCAAGTATATAATTTATAAGCCATTCTTTAGCTTCGATGTCTAATCCACTAAACGGTTCATCCAAAACAGCCAAATAAGGATTATTTAAAAACACTCTAGATAAAGATAATCTTTTTTTCATTCCTTGTGAAAAAGTTGACACCTTATCATTTTTTACATCAAATAGTTTTACTTCTTTCAATAATTGTGAAATTATTTGATCCTTATTATTAATATTATATAATTTAGCAAATAATTCTAAATTATCTAAAGCAGAAAGGCTTTCATATAGGCCATTTCGATGAAATAAATATCCTACCTTTTTTTTTATCTTGTATTTTGCTATTTTTTATGATCTTACCGATGTTTGGCTTGAATACTTCACTGATTATTCTTATCGTTGTTGTTTTTCCTGACCCATTGGCCCCTAAAAAACCATAAATATTTCCCTCTTCTACATTCATGTTGAGATCGTTTAAAATGCATTTTTCCTAAATAAAATATATTTTTCCAGCTTTAACATTTTTCTTCCCCCATTTTATTTAAAAGAAATGTACCAACAAGGTAAATCTCTAAAACAAGTCTTTTTTAATAATTGGTGAAAATCTCGGCCTCACCCCCTGTTATTGGAGAATAAATAAAGAAATCTTACTTTTTCACAAAAATGGTTTTGGAATTAAAAAAATTATTATCATCAGAAAAGGTTCTACTAAATTCATTAGGTGTCATATAATTCAACGAACCGTGTGGCCTTAAGTTATGATAAAAGAACATATATGCATTGTAAGCTTGAAAAACATCTTCAATATTTTCAAAAGAATTCAGTTGAACAAACTCTCTTTCAAGGCTTGAATGGTGTGATTCAATGAACGCTTGTGAATTAGGATTGTTCTTGTATCCAATCTGTGAAGAAACTATCGTCTTATCAAAAGCATCGATAATATCCAGTATGGGAACAAAGCCATCTTTCGTTGTAGGAATAAATTTAATATCTCCTTCCCAGAATCTATTGGGAGCATCTATTTCATGATTACTTGGTCTTTTCTTTGGATGTTTGAAATGGTTCCTGTACGATCTAACAAAGCCTAGTTCTTTTCTTAATCTGTAAATCTTTTTGTGATTAACAATTATTCCAAATTGGTTCTTAAAGGCAACAGATAACTTCTTATCTCCAACAGATTTAAAGTAAAAAGTTAGATCGTTTGGATTGTTATTAGAATAAATTGAAATTATAATCTTTTTAATACGTTCATCCTCAACAATTTGACCATTGATAGTATAAGAGAATCCTACGAATCTTTTTTGTTTAGTTTAGCCTTGTATGATTCACTTGTGGTTCATATTTTTTTTTAAAAGTTCTACTTCATCTTGCAATATTCTCAACTGTAATTCTTTTTCAAGAAGTATCTTTTCATAATAATTGAGTTTCTTTTTAAGATAAGCAGAATCATTAGAATTGTTGGAATCATCAGGCCTACTTATTCCAGCTGATTCATAAATAATTGGAGGAATCTTTGAGTAATCAGAAATCATAGACTTACTTCTTCCTTTTTTGGTATTAAACACAGAGTCAACATAATTAGACTTTTTGTACTTTTGAACCCATTGAGAAAGAGTGTTAATTGGTATAGAATACTCATCAGAGAAATCTTTTAAAGACTTTTCACTGTTAAGATATTCTTTAATAATTTGGAGCTTTAAATCGCTGGAATAAACCTTTTTCTTTTTCATATTCTCACCCCTTGTTTTATTTTACCATTTCTTTCATTCTTCTCCAATCTCCATGAGGGGTGATTACGAGTTAATTAATTTGTTAGTCAGGAAGAAATTTTATGTTTAGCTGATTTCTAGCTATAAGTATTTTGTAATTTAATACCTCTTGAAAGTTTTGATAGTTGTGAAATCGTAATAGATTAAAGTGACACGCCCGTATCTCTTCGAAAAAGTTCAACCATGTACTTCTCTGAATTGTTATGAGCAAAATAAATTTTTGCATATAAATCTTCTCTTCTGTCAAAAGGCAATAAAAGATGATAGCCACTCTTAACTAAGCAATCGCCCTTTTCAGTTTTAACGGTGCATTCAACGCGACCTGTTACATAACTTCCAATCCTAATCCAAGGCGAAGAAATTATTCTTACAACAGAACCCTCATAACAAAGACCCTCTCTTTTCAAAGTTTCAAGTTTGCGTCTATTATAAATACTTTTAATTTTTAGTCCCACACCAAAAATAATCCACAAAGTACCATTAAGTATGAATGCCCAACTTCCGCCTATAACTAAAAATATTACCCCTATTAAGAATAATGGAATACCAAATAAGAATAAAAAAAACTTATATAGCCCTTTCCAAGGCGTTTCTATAATTTTCACCAAGTCACCTCCAAGTTTTGAGAAAAAGTTGAATTCAAATGACATCATCATGGCTGTCATAATTTTATTTACACCGTTAAACACAATGGTATCTACGTTAGGTGGTCATAATCTTTGCTAATGATTATACTTTTACTACAATAAATCTAGAACTATCACAAAGGTTGAATATCTAGTTAACCGATTTCTATTTCTCATACATACACCTAATCAGGTAGGTGTATGTATGAATGAATGATACAATACTTTTAAGCCACTTTATACAAAACAGAACATTGATTTTTAAAACACTCAAATAATAAATCTCAATGGACTATCTAATAAATCAAAAGAACCTTTTATTCCTTTATAAATTAATATAGTAGAAAAAAACAAGTTAATTTTGTAGCTGCTTGTATTTATCTCAATAATGAACAAGTTAAAGTTGAGTCCTTCTGCGTAGATCCTTATCACAGTGCTAAATACTTAGTTAAAATCCACTATACAGAACAAAAGGAGTGTTCTGTACCTGGTATGGTTTCAAGTAGTGAATTCTTTGTCCAAATGGTTTAAAAACTTATGGGTATATACTTTTCTACTTCTCAGAGTCATCAGACCAAGGAAGAACATCAACCACACATGCAAAGCAAGCGTTGGCAAAGCATGCGTCAAGTCCACAAGCAACCGCCACACAACCATTTAAATAACAACCATTTCCTACACACGCTGCTGCGCACCTCAGGCATCGAACACACACCTCTACAAATCCTTTTTTCCTCTAAATTTCTGATATCTTAGAAAATTAGACATTTTGTTCACTCCAATTGTTTGGCTTTAACATCAAATTTATCGTTCTATTGCATATATCATTAAAATAGTCGGAGTGGTCTATTATTATGCATATTTTTTCACATAATTCTGTATCTATAAACGATTTAATTAACTCTTTTGTTTCTTTATCTAAATGTGCAGCTGCTTCATCAAAGATAAATAAATCGGAAGAATCTGATTTTATAAGTGCTCGCGCTATTGCTACTTTTTGTATTTCTCCTCCAGAAAGCTTTATCCCATTTTCCCCTACTAAGGTCTTATCCTTTAAAGGAAGGTTATCTATAAACTGCTTTAACCCAGATTTTTTTAGTGCTGTCTCGTATTTTTCCTCACTTACGTCCCCTGCTATTTTTATATTGTTCTCTATGGTATCGTTGAATAAGAATATCTTCTGTGAAACTATTGATATTCTACTTCTTAAAGATCTTTTTGAAAGTTTTTTCAACTCTATAGAATTTATTAAAATTTCACCGTCATAATTGTCATATAAACCTAATATCAATCTTATGATTGTAGACTTTCCACTACCATTGGGTCCTTTCAAAAGTAATTTATCTCCTCTTTTTGCTTTTAAATTAAAATTATTTAAAACAGTTTCTTTCCCATCAGGATAGCTAAATGTCACATTTTTCATTTCAATCATATTTATTTCGTTTATTTTTATTTTATCGGATGTTTCACTCTCTTGAGGATACTTTAAGAAGAAATCCTTGATTCTATCAAGAGCTACAAAAGCTGGTTTGAAAGTAAACATACTTAAATTCCAATTGATTACTGGGGCATATAATTTTCCAAAATATCCGGCAAATGCCATATAAGTTCCTATTGATAAACTTTCTTGGAGAACACCTTTTCCACCTATATAGAGAAGAAGAACACTTACAATTGAAGAAAGAAGAATAATAACTTCAGAGCCAACCGATAATAGGATACTGTATTTTATCGAAGATTTCACATAATCTTTATTGCTTTTGTTTATCTTTTCAGTTTCTTTATCTTCTAAATTCATTCTCTTGATTTCTTCAACCCCACTTACTGACTGTTGAAATTTACCATGAAATGTAGCTGCTTTTTCCATTGTTTGACTTGTGAGTTTACCAAAAGCATTTTCAAATGTTTTTGTGATTAAATAGAATACAGGTATTATTAAGACTAAAATTAGAGTTAACTTAACGTTCATTAAAAACATGATTACCATTGCTCCTATGAATTCAAAAATGCTCAGAATCAATTTGAAACTTTGCATAGAAAATAATGGGCTTAAAGAATCAACTTCTCCAAATCTTGAAACAATGTACCCACTTTCACTGTTTGAAAAAAATTCTAATGGTAATTTTATAATGTGATTTGTCAAATCTTTTTTTATTTCTAATAAAGTGTTCTGACTAACTATGGTGAAAAGTGCCGAACTTAAATAATTAAATGTGCTTTTTAAAATATAAATTACAACAAGTATTAAAACGTATTTTGTCAGAATACTCAAGTTTTTCATCATTATTCCTTCATCAAAAGCTAACTTGGTAACATAGGGAGGCAAAAGAGAAATTAGCGATAAGCCAATTAAAAAAAGAAATGATATAATAAATAATTTTATTTTTGGTTTTATGTAATTAAAAACAAATTTCACAAATTGAGTATTTTTCACATTCATGTTTCTTGGGCCTCCTTTTAGATAAGCTGACTTTGGAGAGAGAGAAGGAAAGTATTTTGATTATACTCACCTTGCTTTATCCAAATCCAATCAGTACTAATTTTGATATGTAATGAGTAACACTTTTCTCTTACAAACTCAAAAGACCATTCACTATTTTTATCATACCCTTTTCTATATGATTTTCAACAGATTTTTTTGTTGGCCTGAAATATAGATTGAAATATATTTTCAGAGATTGCCTTAAAAAACCTTATGTAAACTTTAATTAAGATGTTTTTTATCATGTTTTATACTCTGTTTTCGCTTTCTCTTTTTTGATGATAGTTACAATAGAGTTGATTAAAAAGCAAAAAGTGAATGAATATCGGCTCGTTAACATTGAAAACAAAGTAAATATTATGTTATTTTTATATGACAATAGTGGAACAAAAATAGATATTCATAAGGAGATAATTCAAATGCTTTTAGAATTAGTTACCAGGTTGTCAACTTATGGACAGTTTGGAAGACCATTGATGAATTATCTTGAATCAACTTCTTTAAATGATGAAACAAATGAGTACATAGAAATATTGAAATTATATTGGGATATCAATTATGATGAAGTCATCGAAAAAATAGAAAAAGACATTTCAAAACTACGAAAAGGTAGCTTGTATTATGTACTTTTATCTATTAAACTGTCAGCTTTGCATAGATTAAAAAGAGAGCAGGGAGTTAAAGATATTTATGTTGAATTAAGAGACAACTTCGGTGATATTCCTCAATATGTTAGAGGACTTGTTGTACAATCTTTAAGAAACATACGAGAATTGTATTATGAATCCAATGAAAGTATGAAAAAGATTAGATATTGGAGTGAAGAATACGAAAACAATCCTGTTGATAAAGGATTTATCCTCATGGCTGATGCAAGAGAGAAAAAGAATGAAGGAAAATATGAAGAAGCGACTCAGTTAAACATTGAAGCATTTAAGATATTGAAAGATGTTCCTCATCCATCTGGGATAGTACAAGCTTTAAACAATATAAGTTGGTGGTTAAAAGATGTAGATAAAAGTATCGCTTTAAACTTTAGCTTAGGATTGGGATTTTACCTTGGTTATTACTTTGACGATGATAATTACAAAATTTTCAATTCACTTGATACTATCTTTCAAGTACAAAAAGAAAGCAACGATCCAATGATGTATGAAACAGCGTTTATCTTCTCAAAGT
>NZ_AUPG01000001.1:0-306783 GCF_016772115.1 Petrotoga sp. 8T1HF07.NaAc.6.1 | reverse complement strand
TTTCTAGAAGAACCATTAAGCGAGAAATCTCATGAATTGTTGCACACAACATATCTTGCAAGGAGTTAATACGGACCTTTGTCCCTTAATTATTTATCAATGGGCAAAAATAAAGAAAACAGAGTCCCTTTTCCGACTTCACTATTGTCAATGAAAAGGAAAAGAGTTACAATGATTAAAGTTGGTCTTCCTGGCTGCGAGGTAAAAAGGTCTATATACAAAGTTTAGAGTTTCTAAAGCTATTAAATTAGAGAGATACAGGAGGAAAATAACCATGAAAAAATTAACTTTGTTAATCGTCTCTTTTTTCTTTACACTCTTGATCTTTTCTGTTACAATAACTAATCCTTTAGGTCCAACCGTTGTTCCGGTAACAGGGTTGATGGCCGATACGATAGAAGAAGAAGTAGAAATAAATGTAAGTCTTTGGAAGGACGCAAATGAAGCTGTAGCTTTGTTGGTATCCAATCAAGCAGATTTTGCTGTTCTTCCTATAACCGTAGGTGCAAATTTATACGCTCAAGGTTTAGAGATAATATTGTTAGGTGTTCACGAGTGGAAAGCATTTTATTTAGTAAGCAGTAGTAATGTTGATTTTGAAAACGTAAAAAGTTTAAAGGGTCACGAAGTCTATTCTCCGCATGGACGAGGTCAAACTGTAGACATTTTGATGAGGTATCTTTTGGTTAGAAATGGATTGGTTCCTGATAAAGATGTAAAATTTAACTACCTTCCTCCACAGGAGATAGTTTCCTTGTACAAATCAGGTAAGATAGAATATGCTGCGTTGCCAGAACCATTTGCTACATTGGCTGTAACAGGAACTGAAGGGAGAATAGTTTTAGACTTTCAAGATGAATGGAATAAAATCTCAGGTTCGAGGTACGGCCTTCCTATAGCAGGACTTTTTGTTAAAAAGGAGATTTTAGAAAAAGAACCTGATATCGTTTCAAAAGTTGAGAACGCTTTTTCTGAAAGTGTTGATTGGGCTAATAGAAATTTAGATCAATCATTAAAGATAACTAACGAATACTTAACTATCCCTGTTCCGATACTTAAGGAAGCGATGAATAGGTTAGTTTTTGAATACATTCCAATTTTGGAATGTAAAGAAGAAGTAGAAAACTTTTTAAGCACGATGCATGAACTTTATCCAGAAGGGTTGCCTACTTTACCGACAGAAGGATTTTATTACAAATGAAAACCGTTTTTGGGATCGTTTTGATCGTTTTACTTTGGTACTTTTTTTCTTTTGTAATAGGTTCTTCTTTTGTGTTGCCTTTCCCTCATGAAGTTTTGATCAATTTAATAAATCAGCTAAGTACACCGAGGTTTTATGTGGCATTATGGAACACGGTATGGAAGACCCTGATTGTTTTGTTTATTTCTTCTTTTATCGGGATAATTTTGGGATTTTTAATGGGAATGAGCGATACGATCTATGAAATTTTTAGGCCTATGCTGATGATGATACAAGCTATACCGGTGGTTTCTTGGCTTGCCTTTGTTGTATTTCTATGGGGTGTGGGATGGCGTGGCCCTATTTTAATAAGCACCATGGCCATTTTACCTAGTACTGTTTTTACTACCGCTTCTGGGATTAAGAACATCGATAGAAAATTGCTTGAGATGGTACACTTGTACAAAGTATCAAGAACTAAGATATTTAGGCATGTATACTTAGCGTCAATCGTTCCTTTTGTAATTGCAGCGGTTGAAGTTTCAATAGGGAATGTATGGAAAGTGGTATTAGTAACAGAGTTTCTAGTTGGTGGAAATGGGTTGGGTGTAGAACTAGCTTGGGCAAGACAGTATGTCGATGTCCCTAGGATCTATGCCATTACTATCGTAGCCGTTATATTAGGTATAGCTACAGAGCGTGTATTTAAAATTATTTCAAGAAGGATGTTAGAAAGATGGGAAATGTACTAAAAGCGGATCGTTTAACCAAAAGATTTGGGGATCTTCAGGTTATAGATAACTGGAGTCTTGAGTTGAAAGAGGGAGAAAAAATTGTTCTATTAGGACCTTCAGGTTGTGGAAAAACCACTTTTTTTAGGATTGTTGCAGGATTAGAAAGACAAAGTGAAGGAAAAGTTGAAACTTTTGTCGATAAGATCGGTTATGTTTTTCAAGAGCCTCGATTATTACCTTGGAGAACGGTTTACGATAACCTAAAAATAATTTTAGACGATGAAAAGAAAATTAAACAAATTATAGGTATGATGGGTTTAGAAGGTTTTGAAATTCTTTTACCCTCTAAATTAAGTGGAGGTATGAAACAAAGGGTGAATATTGCCAGATCTTTATTAGTTCAACCACAGATCTTGCTAATGGACGAGCCTTTTACTTCTTTGGATCTAAATATTAAACTATCAATAATAGAAGATATGAAAAAGATGTGGAAGAAAAGTTATTTTTCCATACTGATGGTTACCCATGATATAAAAGAGGCATTGATACTGGGAAACAAAATAGTTATTTTGTCACAAAGACCTTCTAGAATATTAAAGGTCTTTGATATAGATCTTTCCGAAGAAGAGAAAAATATATATGATAAAAGATTTTTAGAGTTAGAAAGCCAGATTACAAAATTTGTAATAAGCCAATCTTAATAGGCAAATGTTAAGAATTTATAAAGTTTAAATATGGTCAAGAATCAGAATGGTCTGAAAAGGTGGAAAAAGGTTACAAGTTTGAAATAGCATGAAAAAATCAATTTGAATAAAGATATTTCGTTATTAAATCAAGGAAATTTTTGCTTTCTAGTGCCTTTTTCGCCAATTGATCTGCCAATGTATTGTAATGGTCTCCTGAGTGTCCCCTTACCCAATTGAATTGTATTGTTAAAAATTTACTAAAATAATCATAGCAATTTTTATAGGCTATGGTTATTTTTTTATTCGTTTTCCATTCTCCAGTACACCATTTCTCTAATCCGATGTAATCATGGTGTATTATTATCTTTTCGTAACCTTTTTCTTTGGCGTATTCCATTGCGTAGATTGATGCACTTATTTCTCCAGCAACATTTCTGCTAGATGAATATTCTGGGTTATTACCAGAAAAGAAGAAATGTTCTTCTTCACCATGCAAAAATACAATGCCGCTACCGTATATTTTTGTTTCTACGTCATAACTTCCATCGACATAAGCGATGAGAGTTTTATCTTCACTTGCTGTCTTTTTTGTAATTGTCGTATACCCCTTTTTTGAGATTTTCTGTTACTTTTTTCATTTCTATATCCTCTTGCTTTAATTCTTTGATTAGTTCTTCAACTGTCCATTGAGAACTTGTTGGAGTAATGGAAGCAAAAATTATATTTTCAGGTAAGTTTTCCATATTTTTTATCGCTTTCATTATCCTAAGTATCTGTTCTTTAGACATACCGTTAATTATAATTGTGGGAATGTTTTTTATATCTTCATACATGTGAATAGCCTCCTAAGTAGTGAAATTAGCTCCCCTTCACCCAGCATCCCGCCCCCAACAGTTGACCCACACTGCACCTAGTAAGAAAAAAGTAATCTTATATTGTCTATTGTTAGAAAAGATTTTAAAATATTTTCGTCAATTGTTGTATCTTCTATTTCCTTGGCATTACCTTTTTGAGTTTGTACTTTATCCAATAATAAAAATATTTTACTTTTATACGCCTTCAATGAGAAATCTTCCAAGTTTATCCCTTGATCAATGTGATTTGTGGAAGTCAACATTTCTATTTTATCAAATATTTCTTTGTTAATTTCTTTCAAATCATTAAGTTTTGCTTCTTCTTCCATACAGAATTTCTTCTGAAGTTCGACGGGGAGAAATGAAAAATCAATTAAATCTTTATCAAATTTATTGTTTAAATCTTGTCTTAAATGATTTTTGTTCTCTTCGGAAATAGGTATCTTGTTAATTTGTTCTTCGTATTTTTCTTTTACTTTGTTTATTTCTTTAGGAGAAAGACTAACCAAAAATCTATCGTAATAACTTATTTCTTTTATGTTTTTGAAATCTTCTATCACATCTAATTTTCTCGTTAAAAAGTTTTTTTCGTTGAATTTTGATTCTAAATATATCATTCCAAATCCTTCTAATACGGAAGAAGAAAAGAACAGATCAGATATATTCAGAATGTATGGAAAAAGTGAAGGATCTTTTGCTGAAATAGCCCAAGCTCCCTTAACTTTTTCAGATTCAAAGGTTTCTTTTACAACTTTTTCATATGGCCTTTCTTTATCAGAGTTAGCTGGTAATGTGACAAGAAGATTACTCTTTCCATACAAACGATTTATAAGCACAGACTCTAAAATATTTTTTCTTCTTATCGTTCTTGTTGGATACAAAATGTTTTTATTTGTGGGGTCAACGTTATATCCCAATTTCTTTAGTTTATTTATGACCTCTTCTTTGTCAATGTCTTTTATTTTATCTTTATTTTTAGCAAATTCAACAGCGTTTGGAAGATAAAAAGTATTTTCTGAAGGTATACCGCTTTTTATAAGTCTATTGTAATCGGAGAAATTGATAGTAGCATAATGTATATTTTTCTTTATGGGATACAGTGAAGAATTTATGAATTTTCTTATAAAAGAATAGTTTTCCCATCTTGCACATTCAGGAAAGTCGTGAATTTGAATTATTGTGGGGATATTTTTTGTTGTGATAAATTCTTTAAACGCTTCTGTAAATGCGGGATTTTTGCCTAAATTATAGTTATGAGCCCAGTATATAGCCCTCTCATCGTGATAATTGTTCAATTTGTTTTTTATCGATTCTTTGAGTTCGAGAAAAGTTTTATAATCGGTGCTGTCATAATATATATATCCGAGTTCTGGAAAATCAATAAAATTGACATTTTCGTAAGATAAGACCTCTTCTATCCCATCTATCCCCATTTTTTTTGAACCAAAGAGAGTAATTTTGTATGCGTCTTTTAGAGATTTTACGATATTTCTAACAACGGTTGAAACTCCGCCTTTTATGTAATGGTAGTGGAAGATGTAAAGATTGTTCATACCTTCTCCTCTTTTGAAAACTTTTCTTTGTACTCTGGGATAGTAATCATAGGAGGTCTTTCAACACTTAGTATCTCCGTTGGAACTAATACCTTCTCATTTTCTTTTTTTTGAATCATTATATGTTTATCGGTCAATTCGGTATTTAAATCTAATTTTCCATATTTTTCCAATCTTTTTAATACTACTTTTGTGAGTTCAAAAGCCATTTTACTCAGTGAGTGTAAGGGTTGATTGTCATGAATTCGAAGTTCAAGATCGACTTGAGCTATTATCTCACTACCAAATTTTTCAGCTATGTCGATGAGATGCGCAATTTCCACACCGTATCCCACGAAAAAAGGCAGCTTTTCTAAAATTTCCCTTCTTCCTGCATATTCACCACTTAGCGGTTGAATTATCGTTGATAACTCCGGGTAAAACAAAGAAAATAAAGGCCTTGCAACCAATTCGGTAACCCTTCCTCCACCTGTTGGTTGCATCGCCGATTTTCCCACAATGGGTCTATCATAAAAGGCCTTGACGTAACCTATTTCTGGATAATTCAACAAAGCACCAACTAAACCGTATACGAATTTTGGATGTATGTTCTCTATATCTGAATCCACCCATACGATTATATCGCCATTAAGTGCGTATAGGCTTTTCCATAAATTTTCTCCTTTTCCCTTGTAAAACCCGTACTTTGGTAAAATATCACTGGAATAAAAAACTTTTGCACCGTACTCTTTTGCTATAGATACCGTTTCATCTTCTGAGCCAGAATCAATTACAGCAATTTCATCCAATAAGGGATATTTTTCCATAAGTTCTGACTTCATAATGATTATCTCTTTACCAATTGTTTTTTCTTCGTTTAAAGAAGGAAAGGCAAGGGATATTTTTACATCTTGTTTTTCTTTTAACTTAACGAGCTCTTTAATGTTCTCAAACTTTGAATGGTGAAAAGAACGTTTTAAAATATTATCCTTCATCTTTTATCTTCCTTTCTGTTTAATCTTTTTCTTCTCCTATAATGTCTTGATCTATCTCTTCTTCAGCAAAGTTTTCTGTTGTTACATTATCAACCACCATCAAAATTTGATTCAGACCTTTTATCACACCATCTCTTTCGAAGTATTCTGTGCCATCTAATATCTCACCTTTTGCTATCCCTAGGGAAACTGCAGGGATACCGGATTTAATTATCAATGCCTCGTCTTTGTCTAAAGGAGCTAAGTTAGTTTTAATATTTAAATGGTTATGAACTTCTCTGATCTGTTCGATCAAAGGATGCTCTTTTGGTATGAAAGTGGTCGGAATGTATGAAAGTAGATTCAATTTGATCTTTAAATTGTATCTTTCAGCCAATTCCGTGACGGTGGCTCTTAAATTTTCACTTATAGTTTCTAAATCTTGGTCTCCTTCGCTCTTTATCTCCATTATTACTTCGGTATTGTCTTCGAATCTGTCGAGTTTCAAGATGCTTACAGACGTACCTTCCATATCTGCATTCTCTTTTAGATTAGAAGTTATTCTGTACAATATCTCTAAAGTTGATGGAGATTTAGAAGTTTTGTGTATTGAATCTCGGGAATAAAATTTTAATTTGTAGACATATTTTCCCAAAGAACGATGACCGAGGTCTCCCAAATTGATGCCATTGATTTTGATAGCATAGTCCAAACTTTTGATATTTTCCTGTAAAAACTCTCCTAAACTCAAAAATTTATTTTTTCTTGCCTGGTTAAGAAAGAGGAAAAATACATTCTTTCTTAAATCTACTTTTTCTAGGTGTAAAAACTTTATCATAGTTAAGAGAGCTGCAACTTTAAGTGAAGACGAAACGATTTTTAAACCTTCTATTTTTCCTTTTAATACCCTGGCAAATCTTTCAACAAGTGGATCGCGAATCTCATCTATAGTTGTGAAAACAAGTGCGGTAGGGGATGTATCGTCGTTAACAAAAGAGACATATACGTTCCCTTCATCATCTTCCTTAATATTTGGTAGGTTCATTTCTCGCAATTTGCTTATTATAAAGTTTTTTTGCTCATTGGGGTTTTTTAAAGGCAGCTGGTTGAAAAGTATCGTATTAGATAGCAATTCATCCTCATATTTTTCCAGTTTCCATAAGGCATCTTCTAATCTAAGCATTTTGATTCCTCCTTTCAGTCTTTTTAGCAAGTAAAAAAAATAATGACCTTCCAAAAAAGGTTTGATAATTAGTTTTGTTTAATTCATCAGTATTAGAAATATAGGTGAATATAGTATGAGTATGGGCGGCAAAGATATGAATAGTAGTTTAAACGAGAAGAAAACATTTGTTAGTCTATGTATTAAATATTATAACATATTTTGTAGGAATTTGTCAAAAACCACCAAAAAAGGTAAGAATATAATTTATCAAAACGACAATTATCAAAGAAGGAAGGAAGTTTCCTACTTTTATATCTTTTATCTCCAAAAGTCTTATTCCAATGGCAATTATCATCGCCCCTCCCACGGCTGTAAAATCATTCAAATAATAAGGATTTGAAAGGAAAGAAAGCATTCCAGCCAAACTAACTATTGACCCTTGAATCAAGAAAACACTCACAGCAGAGAAGGTAACCCCCACACCATATACCGAGGCTAAGACCATAGAAGAAATTCCATCCAGAACAGATTTTAAGAAAATAACAGAGTTATCTCCCGAAAGACCCGCATTTAGACATCCGATTATCGTCATAGGGCCAATAACAAAAAGAACGGTGGCGGTAATAAATCCTCTTACAAACGGTGTTTCTCCTTGTGACCTTTCAACGATGTTTGCCAATTTTCCTAGACCTTTTTCTATTCTCAATAATTCTCCACTTACTCCTCCAAGCGCCAAAGATACCAAAACTACGATCAAATTGCTTGCATCTAACCCCATCCCTACTCCAATCAAAAAGGTAGTTAGACCAACACTTTGAAATAAAATCAGTCTCAAATTATCCGGCAATTTATTTCCTACAAGCGTTCCCAATGTGCCTCCAATCAAAACGGCTAAAGTGTTAACTATGACAGCTATGTTGAACACTTCTAATTCCCCTCCCTCTTTGCGGCATTGAATCCATTAAAAGGTTTTTTCAATAATTATACCAAAGAATTAATTATATGGTTAATTACAAAAAATTTACAAAAATGAAGAAATTTTAAGATTTTTCCAAAAATGATGAGGTAATTTAAGGCGATTTCTCTTTACTATATATCCAAAAAGATATTTGCTTTTGATAATTATTAATTTAATAGGGACTGTCAAACAGTCCCTATATTTTTATAAAAAAATAAGTATTTTTAACTTTAACTTTTGCGGTTGGATATTTTTCTTCTGCTGGTTTGGGGTTGTTTAAGATTTCATCTATTACCTGCTCTTTTCCTTTGTATGAACTTAGAAAAAGGATATTTCTTGCGTTGTTCAACAATTTGTAAGTGGCGGTAATTCTTGGTACTTTAGGTGTTCCAGAAGGTGGTGTGACTGTGAATAGCTTTTTGTTTTCTTTTAAAGTGTCACTTGAAGGGAACAAAGATGCTGTGTGGCCATCTTCTCCTATTCCGAGTAATATAAGATCAAAAACGGGATTTTGTGTTCCAAAAAAGTTGATTATTTCTTTTTCGTACTCTTGTGATGCTTTTTCTATAGGTAGTTCTGTTTTTATCCTATGTACATTATTTGTTGGAATATTAATCTTGCTTATTAGCAAATCGTGTGCCCATTTGTAATTACTGTCTTCACTTTTTTGATCGACGTATCTTTCGTCTCCCCAAAAAATGTGGACCTTCTCCCAATTTATTTTATCTTTGTACTCAGATGCCAATTTTTCGTAAACAGGGAGTGGAGTTCTTCCACCTGAGAGCATTAAGGTGAATAGTTTGTTTTCTTCTATGCTTTCTTCATACAGTTTATAAATTAAGTTTACAGCTTCATTGTGAAACGTTTCGGGATCATCAAAAAACTTTGCTTTCATACAGATTCTCGCTTTCAAAGTCTAAGTTACGCCAACTTCTGTTATCTTTTTCTAATAACTCAAAAGATTCTTTTGGTCCCCAGGTACCAGCTTTGTATAATCTCAATCCATTGTGTTTTTCTTCTTCCCATTTTTCTAAAACAGGGGTGAAGATTTTCCATGAAATTTCCATAGCGTCACTTCTTACAAAAAGTGTTTGATCTCCCAACATGGCATCCAAAAGTAGCCTTTCATAAGCATCTGGACCTTTGAATTTGAAGAATTCGTCGTAATTGAAATCCATGGTTAGCGTGTTCAAACAAAGCTTGGAGCCAGGTTGTTTGGCTTGGATCTTCAGTGAAAATCCTTCATCTGGTTGTATATTTAAAATGAGAGCATTTTTCTCTAAGGTTATATCGTTTTTAGCAAATATCGAATGAGGGACGTCTTTAAAGATTATGGCGATTTCTGTAACCTTTCTTTTCAACCTTTTGCCTGCCCTCACATAGAAAGGTACCCCACTCCATCTCCAATTATCAATTAAAAATTTAGCCGCTACAAATGTTTCTACAAAGGAGTTTGGATTAACATTCTTTTCTTCTGTATAAGCGGGAACTTCTTTACCGTTGATCATTCCCTCAATGTATTGACCTCTTACAAAGTATTCGTCTATCTTGTCTTTTTCAAAAGGCCTTATAGTCTTCAATAGTTTCGTTTTTTCGTCTCTAACGCTTGTATCTTCAAGGGAAGCTGGTGGTTCCATAGCTACCAAAGTCAAAAGTTGCATCATATGGTTTTGAAACATGTCTCTTAATAAGCCAGCTTGTTCAAAATAACCCGCCCTGTGTTCTACACCTAATGTTTCAGCTACGGTTATCTGAACGTTATCTATGTATTTATAATTCCAAATAGGTTCGAAGACAATGTTTGCAAATCTAAGCATCATTATATTTTGAACGGTCTCTTTACCGAGATAATGGTCAATTCTGTATATTTGGGTTTCATTTAGATACTTATGAAGTTCCTCGTCTAATTCTTTTGATGTGTTAAAATTACTGCCAAAAGGTTTTTCTATTATTATTCTTGAATAAGAATTTTCACTTTCTTTGGTCAAATTAAACTTCCCCAAACGTTTAATTATTTCTAAATAGACATTTGGCGGTGTGGAAAGGTAAAAAAGATGATTTTCTTGGGTGTTGAAGAGTTTATCCAAATAATTTAATTTATTTTTTAGTTCCAGGTACAGGGCATCGTCGTCGTAGAAACCAGACGTATAAAAAACTTTTTCAATAAATTTTGAAATTATATAGCTATCCTCGTTTTCTTGTAATAATCTATTTTTGATTTCCTGGCGGTATTCTTCATCAGTGAATTTAGATCTTGCTATTCCCAGTAAGAAAAATTCGTTAGGCAATAAGTTCTTTTTGAACAACGTATATATAGAAGGGATCAGTTTTCTAAAAGTCAAATCCCCTGAGGCTCCAAATATAATTAAGGAAGAAGCACCAGGTTTTATTTCTTCACAGATATTTTTTCTTGAAAGATGCTTCACTATTTGTTCCATGTACTAATCTCCACCTCTTTGTATAGAATATTTTATTGTCCTTAAAAACACTAAAAGCTACTTTAATTAGTTAAATCTAGTCTGTTTTAACGCCCCTTCTCCCCGCTCCCCACCCCACAGTTAGCCCACAGGATATTTTATAAATTAATTGTTATTCGTATTATAACACGACAAAAAAGATAGTAATTTACAAAATGATGAATTATTTTAACTTACCATTTTCTATAGCCACAAAACAAATTAGATTATGTGCTATAATATATTTTGAAGGAAAAAGAGGCAAAGAAGCCCACGTTTATTCAATTACACCAAACTTAGAACGACAAAAAATAAGAGCAATTTAGTAAGTTAACCTTAATATAAAACGTAGAAATTCAAAGGAGGAAGAAAGTATGAATGGTTCTGTAAAAATTAGCGACAGTATTTACTATGTTGGGGTAAACGATAGAGATACGCAGCTTTTTGAAAGCTTATGGCCTCTTGATAGAGGGGTTAGCTATAATTCTTATTTAATCTTAGATGAAAAAACAGCTTTAATCGATGGGGTTAAAGAATCGAAGGTAACTGAATTTTTTGATAAAATCAAGAATCTTTTAAACGGTAAGCCTCTTGATTATTTAATCATCAACCACATGGAGCCTGATCATTCTGGGACTATTCCAGAACTTTTGCAAAAATTTCCTAATTTAAAGATTGTTGGTAATAGAACCACTTTTCAATTTATAGAAAACCTCTATAAGGTTGAAGATAATTTTTATGAGATA
The DNA here is from genome assembly GCF_016772115.1 of Petrotoga sp. 8T1HF07.NaAc.6.1. Lineage (NCBI taxonomy): Bacteria > Thermotogati > Thermotogota > Thermotogae > Petrotogales > Petrotogaceae > Petrotoga > Petrotoga sp. 8T1HF07.NaAc.6.1. Next base: position 295,498 of record NZ_AUPG01000001.1, on the reverse strand, counting down.
AAGGATGGTGAATCTCTGAACTTAGGAAAGCACAATCTGAAGTTTTACTTAACTCCAATGGTTCATTGGCCAGAAACGATGATGACCTTCGATGAAACGGATAAAATTTTGTTTTCTGGTGATGCCTTTGGGGGTTTTGGTACCTTAGACGGAGGGATATTCGATGATGAAGTTAAGGTAGAAGTATTCGAAGATGAAATCAGAAGATATTTTTCTAATATAGTTGGGAAATACTCTCCTATGGTACAAAGGGCGTTAAAAAAATTGAGTGAGGCTAATATAGATATAAAAATAATCGCTTCTACCCATGGACCAATTTGGAGAAAGAATCCTGAAAGAATTTACTCTTTGTACGATAAATGGAGTAAATATGAGACCGAAGAAGGGGTTGTAATAGCTTACGGATCGATGTATGGAAATACAGAAGAGATGGCTGACTATGTTGCAAGGAAATTGGCTGAAGAAGGCATTAAAAAGATCAAAATAATGAATGTATCAAAAACGCATATTTCTTATATAATTAACGAGATTTGGAGATACAAGGGGCTAATACTTGGAAGCTCAACGTATAACCAAGGTCTTTTTCCTTATATGGAATCGTTAGTTCAATGGTTGGCTCATACCAATATAAAAAATCATGTTTTAGGTATCTTTGGTACATATGGTTGGAGCGGAGGCGGAGTATCTACTATAGTCAAGTATAATGAGCAAATGAAATGGCCGCTTGTTGCTGAACCCGTTGAAGCAAGGTTATCCGCAAAAGAGGAAGATTTTAAGAAATTAAGTGAATTGGCAAAAGCGATGGCAAAAGAGATAAAATTGGCTTGACTTTCAAAAAGAAATATGATAGTATAGGTTAAATTAATAAGTTTTGATTCCTTATCGAGAGAGGCGGAGGGACTGGCCCGAAGAAGCCCGGCAACCTGCATAATTTAACAAAATTATGCAATGGTGCCAAATCCTGCAGAGTAATTCTGGGAGATAAGGAGAGGATAAGAGTTATAAAAATACACCTCTTCCATTCTACCGGAAGAGGTTTTTTGTATATTTTGTATATAAAGTTCTAATTAAGGAGTTTTTTCAAGAATAAGATTATCATTTTAAAAGGTTACGGGGTGAAAGGGCACTAAAACATATATTACGAGGGAGGGATTTAGTATGAAAAAAAGTAAAAGTGTATTAAAGGTTTTGGTTTCATTATTTGTTTTTTTGACATTGTTTTTCGTGGAAGGGTATGCTTTGTTTGGTTTTGGTGGTAATACCTTCAAAGTTGGAGCTACTCCAGTTCCCCATGCCGAGATCTTAGAGTTCGTAAAAGATGATTTCAAAGAAAAAACGGGTGTCGAACTGGAGATAGTGATTTTTACAGATTATGTTCAACCTAATTTGGCTTTGGAAGATGGTTCCATAGATGCAAATTATTTTCAACATGAACCATATTTAGAAACTTTTAAGAGGGAACGTAACTTGCCAGATTTGGTATCTGTTGCTAAGATCCATGTTGAACCTATGGGGTTTTATTTGAAAAAAGATTTAAAAGACCTCAAAAAAGGAGATTTAATCATAATTCCTAACGATGTTACCAACGAAGGTAGATCTTTGTTGCTTCTTCAAGAATATGGAGTGATTAAGCTTAGGGAGAGAGAGGATCCTTTAGTGGCAACTATCAAGGATATTGTTGAAAATCCATACGGTTTGGTATTCAAAGAGCTTGAAGCACCGTATTTGCCTAGGACTTATAAGGAAGATAAAAATGTTGTCGGGGCTATAATTAACACAAATTATGCTATAGAAGCTGGGTTGAATCCATTGGAAGATGCGGTATTCTTTGAAGGGGCTCAATCTCCATATGCCAACGTAATAGCTGTAAAAGAAAGCCGTGTCGACGATGAACTAGTAAAAGCTTTGGTTGAAGTTTTAACAACCGATAAGGTTAGAAAATTTATTTTAGAAAATTATAATGGTGCGGTAGTACCTGTATTTTGAACTTTCATAAAATAATACAAAAGGAGAAACGTAGTTGTTAACAATAAAAAATCTTAATCTCATATATGATGACAAAAATCATGTCTTAAAAAACGTAAATTTTACAGTTGAAGATGGAGAAATTCTGGGGATTATAGGGTTATCTGGAGCGGGTAAAACGTCTCTTTTGAGAACGATGAACCTGCTCCAACCTCCTACTTCCGGGGAAATTTTCTTGGATAAAGTAGATCTAACAAAATTAAATAATAACCAATTGAGAAACGTGAGAAAAAAGATTAGTATAGTATTCCAACATTTCAACTTGTTGAGTTCTAGAACGGTATATGAAAATGTGTCTCTTCCCCTTGAAATTGAAAAGGTACCTAAAAAGGAAATAGAAGTTCGTGTTAATAAGATATTGGAAGATGTAAATCTTCTTCCAAAAAAGGATTCTTATCCTTCGCAGTTATCTGGAGGGGAAAAGCAAAGAACAGCTATAGCAAGAGCGTTGATAAATAATCCTGATATTATTTTGTTTGATGAGCCCACATCATCTTTAGATCCAAATACAACACAGAGAATTTTGGATCTCATATTGGAAATCAATAAGAGTATGAAAAAGTCAATTTTGATTGTTACTCATGAGATGGACGTGATCAAAAAGATTTGTGATAAGGTTGTGTATTTAAAAAATGGAACTGTTGATTTTTTTGGTAAAGTTCACGAGTTTTTTATTGAAAAAGAAAATGAACTGAATAAAGAATTTTATCAAGAAATAAACATAGATTGGAAAAGGGTAAGAGAGGTTGTTAAAGGGGAAAACGATAGGTTGATAAAGATAGTTTTTTGGGGAGAAAAAACTCATGAACCTGTCTTACATAATATCACTAAAAAATATGACATCACATTGAATATACTTTACGGTAAGATAGAACATTTGAAAGACAATCCGTATGGGACTTTAATAGTTGAGGTTATTTCTACGCAGAAGGAAATGGAAAAGTTTTTAGAAGAACTCTCTGCAAATGTTTACAAAGTTGAGGTGTTGAAATAAATGATCCAAGATCTATTTATTGCTACTCTTGAAACGTTATACATGACTTTTGTTTCTGGTTTTATAGCCATTTTGTTAGGTATTCCTTTGGGGATTGCTCTCTACATGTTGTCTAAGAGTGATAAGAAAGCTGCAAAAAGTTGGTATTCCGTTTTAGATTGGATTGTAAATGTATTTAGATCAATACCCTTTATCATCCTTATTATTTTGATAATCCCTTTAACTAGATTATTAACTGGAACAATAATTGGTTCAACTGCGGCGATTGTGCCACTCTCTATAGCAGCGATTCCTTTTATGGCGAGATTGGCTGAAACTTCTTTTAACAATCTTTCACAAGGATTATTAGACACATCTGTATCTATGGGTATGACCAACAGACAGTTTATATTTAAAGTATTACTACCTGAAACTGCCCCAGAGATGGTTTCAAATATTACTTTGTTGATTATAAACTTAATAACCTATACGGCTATAGCAGGAGCTGTGGGAGCCGGAGGTCTTGGTGCAATGGCGATAAATTACGGATATCAAAGGTTTAGAATGGATGTTCTTCTATACGATGTGGCAATATTAATCTTCTTAACTCAGATAATTCAATTTGTTGGGTCAAGATTGTCGAACTCTTTAAGAAAGTGAAAAGCCAGGAGATTCCTGGCTTTTAATGTGGTGACCGAAGATTATTCTAACAAGCCTAAGCCTTCTAAATAATCTCTTGCAACGACTTCTGGTTCAACACCCTCAACATCTACTCTGTAGTTCAGCCTTATTAAAATGTCTTGGTTTAGGTAAAGTGTAAGAGGTCTCAAAATTTCTTCAATTTCAGGGTATTCATCTAGGACGTCTTTTCTAACTGCAAAGGAGATATGGTAATAAGGCCAGAAGTTTCGGTCGTCTTCTAGTACATGTAGGTTGTATCTTAAAATTTTTGGATCGGTAGCAAAAACCATAGCGATATCTATCTTATTATTTGCAATTGCTTCGTAGGTTAATCCATCTTGCATAGTTGACACTTGGGAATCAGGAATATCTAAACCATAGTGGTCAGCAAAGGCAAAGAAGCCATCAGGTCTTTCATAGAATTCATAACCAACTCCTACTACAAAATCTTTTGGATGTTCGTTCCAGTAAGCAACTAAATCAGAGAGGGTTTCGAAACCATATTTTTCGTAATCTTCTTGACGGATAGCAAGGGCATAAGTATTGTTAGCGTTTATTCTATCAAGCCAAACAATACCATTTTTGGCATCTAATTCTCTGACTTTTTCTAAAAGTTCGTCTGGATCAGTGATTAATTCTTCTTGTTCTAGGTAAGTTACCCAAGCGGTTCCAGTGTAGTCTGGATATAAATCGATCTGTCCTGTTGTCAAAGCTTGTCTAGCGACGAGAGAACTAAGGCCGAACCTTTCAACAACGTTAAAGCCGTTCTCTTCAAGTAGCAGTGAAGCCAAATTTCCAAGAACATACTGTTCTGTGAAGTTTTTTGCACCTACGGTTAAAGTTGCACCAAATAGCGCAGTTAAAGAAAACGCTACAACTAACATAAGTACTGCCAATTTTTTCAATGTTAACACCTCCATTTAAAATTTTTTCACTATTCCTTTTGTAACTTAATACCTTCCGAAGTCATTCTGTTTTGTATTATTGCAAGAACGAAATCAATTAAAACGGCCATTATGGATACCGGAATAGCTCCAGCTAATATCATCTCGAATTTAAAAGTCCCTAGACCTATAAAAATTAACTCTCCCAATCCTCCAGCTCCTATAGCAGATGCGATTGTAGCTGTTCCTAAATTTATTATGGCAGCATTTCTTATTCCTGAAAAAATAGTTGGCATCGCGTTTGGAATTTCTACTTTCCACAAGATTTCCCTGTTAGTCATTCCCATGCCTCTTGCTGCTTCAATCATGCCTTTATCGATGCCGAAAAGCCCAGATGCAGTGTTAAAAGTTATAGGCACTATACTATATAGAAATAAAGCGAAAATCGCAGGGGCAGGACCTATTCCCATGAATAAAAAAACGAGGGCAATAACAGCAATGCTTGGTACGGCTTGGGCTATTCCTGTGATAGAAAGGGCTATTCTTCCGCTTTTCTCTCTTCCTGGGCGGGTAACATAGATTCCTATTGCCATTCCCACAATGATAGCAATTGCCCAAGAACTTGCGAACAAATAAAGATGTTCCATAGCCTTTATTCCTATATAGCCAAGATTTTCAGCAACGTATGTAAAAAATTCCATATTATCCTCCTCATACCTCTTCTTTATTTGACATTTGTTCAAATATAGCTTTTAAGTTGATCACTCCTATTACCTTTTGCTTATCTGTAACCACAGGGATATTTGTACTTGAAGAACTTAGTATTTTGTTTAATGCTTCATAAAGGCTTGATTTTTCCGTAACGTGATCTTTTTTCAAAGAACTTTTCAATTTAGATGAATCATTAATTCTGTTCATTCTTTTAGTTTCTATAAACCCTTTATAGTTGTTATTTTTATCAACGAAAATGGTGATAGGATAATTACTCTGTACTGTATTTTTAATCTTTGAAAGATCCTCATCAATTTTAAAGACTTGAATGTCTTTATACAATCCTTCGCTAACCTTAACAAATTCCAAAGCTTTGAATTGGCTATCTTCCCCCAATATGTCCTTAACAAAATCGTTTTTCGGGTTTTGAACAATATTTTGTGTATCATCGTACTGTACTAATTCACCATCTTTGAAGATCGCAATTTTATCACCCAATTTAATAGCTTCCCTTATGTCGTGTGTGACAAATATAATAGTTTTTTTGATCTTTTCTTGAATTTCAAGAAATGCATCTTGTAATGTTTCTCTATTTATAGGATCAATCGCACCAAATGGTTCATCCATGAGCAATATGTCAGGATCGGCTGCAAGTCCCCTTGCTACTCCCACTCTCTGTCTTTGACCTCCAGATAGTTGTGCTGGAAACTTATAAGCGTTAACATCTGGATCAAGGTTTACTAAATCTAATAGATCGTATACCCGCTTTTTTATTTTTTCTTCAGTCCATTTCAAAAGCCTTGGAACCACAGCAATGTTATCGAATACAGTCATATGAGGGAATAATCCAATTTCTTGTATTACGTAACCTATACTTCTTCTTAATTGTATGGGATTTATATCGTCAATCGATTTTCCATCGAAGAGGATATCGCCGGATGTTCTTTCAATCAAACGATTGATCATCTTTAAGGTAGTTGTTTTTCCACATCCAGACGGACCTATTAGAATAGTTAATTTATTGTCTTCAAATTCGATATTTAAATTATTAACGGCGGTAAAATCACCATACTTTTTTGTGAGATCAACTAATTTTATTGCCATTTTAATGTTCCTCCTATGATTTTTATCTTATTCTTTAATTTTAAGACCCTTTGGAGTAATTAAATCCTCAAATTTTAGTAAAAGATAATTAGCTAAAACACCCAAAATTGAGACCAATATTACCCCCGTTATTACCATTGGATACCGTGACCTGCTTAACCCAGCAAAAATAAAGTATCCTAATCCTCCTGAAGCAACAAAATATCCTAAAGTAGCAACGCCGACTCCCATTACTACAGCATTTCTTACCCCAGACATTATAGTAGGGATCGATAAAGGTAAACGGATTTTGAATAATATTTGAGATTCGGTCATTCCCATTCCTTTAGCAGCCTCTATCATTTGTGGGTCAAGAGCTTGAATAGCTGTTAATGTATTTCTTATAATTGGAAGTAAAGAGTATATAATCAAAGCAATCACGGCAGGTGTAACCCCTAAGCCAGCTCCAAAAGGAGACAAAATTACAACCATAATCCCAAAAAGGGCCAAACTTGGGATAGTCATCAGAATACTGGCAATGTAGATAACTATGTTTGCGGCTTTAGGATGCTTGATATGAAAATTCCAGTTGGTACTCCTATACCTATAGAAAAAGGTAAAGATAAACCTATGATTTTCAAATGATTTAGAAACTCTCTAATTATGATACTTGAACTACTAGAAATATATTCGAAGAATTCCACTGTTTCACTCCCTTCTTCTCATTGTAAATTATTTTGTTCATCATTGCGATAAATATTATAACACATTTTTAATCTTTTTAGAATATAAGTAAGTTACAATTAAGTAAAAATATAAAATTAAAAATCTTTTAAGATATTTTATAATATAATTAGTTTGCTAATAGTATGTTTTCAAAAATCTTGTGGGGGGACGTTTAAAAATTTTTGAATTCTAGAAATTCTCTTTAAAATAGGTTTTAGAATTTCTAAAAGCTGTATAATAAAATATAGTGAGATTGGAGGTGAAAACTTTGAATGAAAATGAGAAGAAATGGGAAGCTATAGATAAGAAAGCTTTATTAGACTTGGTATATGAGATTAAAAAAAGAAGGTTACAAATGGGAATTACACAAAAAGATTTAGCTGAGAGGATGGGGACAACGCAGGCGATAATTTCTAAATTTGAAAAAGGGAACTACAATCCAACATATTTGTTTTTGCAAAGATTGGCAGAGGTATTGGAGGGGAATATCAAATTGTATTTTGAATTTAAAGATAATAAAGAGATAAACACAGATGAGTTTTCTACAAATGATAATTTTGAAAAAATCTTTCACATAAAATTATAAAAAGCCGTTATATATAAAGTTTTAGAATTTCTAAAGACAATAATTGATAAACTGTGGGAGGAGTTTTATGAAAAATGATGAAAAAAAAATAAACCTATTGAAAGACATAATTCTAAAGAATATATTTTTGGAAAGTGAATTTTTGGAGAGAACAAGCAAAGAAGTAGTTGAAAAAATTACTGAAATAGCGATCGAAAGAGGATATGTATATGAACAAAAAAATAGAGACTTAAACTTAATTGTTACTTACAGAATTTTTTTAGAAGGAGAAAAAAAGAGGATAGCTTACTACGTTCTAACCTTCAGAGAAATTTTCGAAACGGATATGGATTTCGAAAGTTTTTCAAAAAACAAAAGGGCCAAAAAGTATTTCCTTAAAAATTTTGTTGATGATGTTCTTTGGCCCTATATTAGAATATATTTGAACGAAATTTTAATGAAGTCGGCATTGCCAAATGTTGTACTACCGTTAAGTACGGGTAATCAACAAATTGATCTTCAAGATAACAAACATTAATTATTAAGCTTTTTTTGAATTTCGAGAACTATTGCTTCAGCGGATGCTAAATTAGTAGCAAGTGGAATATTGTGTACATCGCAAATCCGTAAAACAGCGGATACATCAGGTTCATGGGGTTGGGCAGTCAATGGATCCCTTAAAAAGATCACAAAATCTATTTTCCCACTGACAGCTAGAGCGCCTATTTGTAAGTCTCCTCCCAATGGTCCAGATTCAAAAGTTTGTATCTCTAACCCCACTTTTTCTTTTAAAATCTTTCCAGTGGTTTTTGTAGCATAAAGTTTGCAATTTTTAAATACATCCTTCCATTCTTTGGCAAAGAGCGCAAGGTCTAACTTCTTTTTATCGTGAGCTATTAACGCTACATTGACCATGATTTTCCTCCTCAAACGTAAAAAATAAGCTTCTAAAAATTCGTTTTACTAAGCGTATTCAACAGTTTCACCGTGTTTTCAACATCGCTATAGGATAACATCTCGTGAGGTGAATGTATGTATCTAGTAGGAATAGAAATAGTACCACTAGGAATTCCAGATTTAGTTCTTTGATAGCCCGCGGCATTTGTTCCTCCGAAGGTTAATACCTCGAACTGATAGGGTATGTTGTTTGCCAAAGCAGCATTTTTTATCCATTCTACAACTTCTCTGTCACTTACAGAAAGATTGTCTTTTATTTTAATACAAGGTCCTTTTCCCAAAGCCATGCTCATTCTTTTAAGAGCCTTAGGAGTATCCAAGGAATCCGTGACATCTATAGCTATTGCTCTGTCGACTTCGTAATCATAAGCCGAAACAAAAGATCCGACTAAACCTACTTCTTCTTGGACAGTAAAAGCAAATAAAACTGTGTGTTGATTATCTTTCATATTTTTGATAGTTTCTATTAAAATAGCGCATCCAATCCTGTCATCCATGGCTTTTGACATACAATAATTACCATAATCGACAAAACCTTCGGCAAAGGTTCCAAAAGTGCCAATAGGGGCAATTTTTTCCGCTTCTTCTTTTGAAGATACGCCTATGTCAACAAATATATTGTCTAAAGATAAGTTTTTATAATTATCTTTTAATTCTTTTTCACTTTCTCCCTCAACTCCAACAACCCCTATTCTTCCATTAAAAATCAACCTGGAACCGATCAAATTTACAGGGTTTTGACCGCCGACTTGTTCTACTTTTAAAAAGCCTTTGTCTAAAATGTGTGTAACAACAACCCCTATTTCATCCATGTGAGCGTCAAATAATATGGTTTTTCCAGAGTTGCCTTTTTTTGTGGCGATAAGATTTCCTAACTTGTCTGTTTTAATATCATCCACATGATCTTTGATCTGTTCTTTTATAAAATCTCTCACTTGATCTTCTCTTCCACTTGGTCCATAAAGTTCCGTAATATTTTTTATTAGCTCTTTCAATTTTTTTGCCACCTCTCTTAAAATGGTGTATTAACGACTAATTGTTTTACCAATTGGTAGGTATTTTCATAATCTTGTAAATTCATTATAGATTGTGGAGAATGAATATATCGGCATGGAACGGATATTACCCCTGCTGGAATTCCATAAAGGGTCTTTGCGAGTCTGGCGGCGTTTGTTCCTCCTGCTGTTCGCATTTTGTATTGAAATTTAATACCTAATTTCTTTGCAGTATCTACAATTTTTTCGAAGATTTCTTTGTTGAGTACTAAACCGCTATGCATGAATGTTAAGACGGGCCCATTTCCGATATGGGTTGCCCATTTATCCGGGGTGTTTTCAGGGTTGTCACCAGCAGTTGTACCTTCTAATACGATAGCGAAATTTGGCTGTATTTTTGAAGCTGCAGTTCCTGTACCTCTCAACCCCGTTTCTTCCTGAGTAGCAAAATTGAAGTATGTATCGTAAAGAGGTTTCTCGTTGTTCTCAAAAAAATAGTCAATTATATCCATCATAATAGAACATCCAACCCTATCATCAAAGGCTTTGGCTACAGCATAGCTATTTTCCTCATAATAAGTAGTATCAAATGTAACCATATCGCCCAAATGGACCTTTTTAGATGCTTCCTCTTTGTTGGAAAATCCAGCGTAGACCTTTATACTTTCATACTGTTCAACTTTGTCGGTTTCTTTTTCTAAGTGAATGGGTGTAGAATTGACAACAGCAGATATTTTTTCTTCGATTTTTAATCTCTGACTTTTTACTACCCTTGGGTCAACTCCTCCAACGGGAGATATGCCAAAAGTACCGTCTTCATTTATTCTGGTGATCATAAAGCCAACTTCATCCATGTGTGCGTCAAGCATTAATTTTTTGGAAGAATCTTTACCTTTAATTAAACAAATTAGGTTTCCCATGTTGTCTTCGGTAATTTCATCGACCTTGTTGGCAACATTTGATTTGATGTACTCTCTTATTTTTTCTTCTCTTGAAGATATACCGGCAAGATTAGTTAAGTCTTTTAAATATTTCCTCATAAATTTCTACTTCCTTTCCAAGTTAAGCTGGTGTTTAAAGCAAAGAAAGATAATAATTTTGCGCTTTCTTCCACATCTTTTACATCTACAACCTCGTTGGGAGAATGCATGTTAAGGATTGGAACTGAAACAACACCTGTTTTTACTCCGGTAGAAGATATTTGAACTACATCCGCTTCGGTGCCACTGCCTCTAGTAAAAGTTTCTAATTGGTATTTGATATTGTTACTTTTTGCAGTTTTTGTTAGTTCTTCGAAAATACTTCTGGTAACGGTGGTACCTATACCTATAACTGGTCCTTCACCAAGCTTGATAGGCTCAAAGTTTTCTGGTAGTTTTTCGCCAAAAGTTACATCAACTACTATGGCAAAATCTGGTTTTCGGTGGTGAGCGCTACCTTGTGCTCCAACTAATCCCACTTCCTCACCTTTGTTAAAAGACAAAGTCAATTGTCCTTCAAATTTAAGATTTTGTAGGTACTCCAAAGACTTAATTAGTACCGCAGCACCTACTCTGTTGTCTAAAGATTTATTTGATATCTTTCCATTTTCAAGTTCAACAGCCTGGACTTGTATAACGCCCATATCACCAACGTTGATATTGCTTGTTCCCCCTGAAATTGAAAAATCGACGAAAAGCTCATCAAAGGAGGGAGATTTTTCTCTATCTTCCTTTTTTTGAAGGTGAGGGGCTAAAAACCCTATTACACCTATTTTTTCTGCATCTTTCGTTTTAAAAAGAACCCTTTTTCCTACCAAGGTTCTTGGATCGACTCCACCAACGGGAGAAATACGAGCGAAGTGTTCATCGATTATTTTTGATATAACTATTCCAATTTCGTCTACATGTGCGAAAAAGGCAATTTTGGGACTCTCATTTCCATAAGTTGCCACTAAATTACCTATTCCTACTTTTTCTAATTTTATATCTGGTGAGATGTTTTTTAATTCTTCTTCAATCAAAGGAAAGGTGTAATTTTCAAAAGAAGACACCCCAAAAGTATTGGATAAATTTTTTAGTAAAGTAGAAGTATCCATTCGTGACCTCCTTTTTGGTTTTAACACAGCATAAATAGTGTTTTAAAGATTAAAAAAAATTGATTTAATATCTCTTTGCTCCACTATATTTTTACAGTTCAACCGGTTCAACCAATGCTTTATTTTCTTCTATTCTTATAGAAACAGGTGACTTTGGCCATTCATAGTTGAAGAAAGGGATACCCGCTATTTCTACTAATGGTGAATTCAATTCGTAGGCTATAATGAAAGCGTTTTTTTTGTTGGTAATTCCTGCTCTTAAGGTTCCAAATACCTTTCCAAATATTATAATACTTCCACCCGCGTTGACTTCTGCGCCTTGGTTTACATTTCCAAAAACTATTATGTCTCCAGGATTTTGTATTACTTGGCCGGATCTTAAATGTTTTCTATAAATTTGGGTACTCGAAAGGGTTAACTCTTTGTTTCCTACTTTCCCTTCGGGAAGCTTTCCAAAATATGCTCCAGCAACGTTCAATTCAAGACTGTTGGCAAATTTTACGATTTTATTTAATAAATTATGCTGAGAGCCGTCTTCAAAATATACGTAAAAACTATCCCCAATGTTAAAAAAACTTTTCATCTTAACAAGTTCTTTTTGAAAATGTTCGAAAAGATCTTTTTGCGTGTTTCCCTTTGAAAAATAAAAGATTATGTCTCCGTCCATAATTTTTGCGTATACGGGTTCATCCATCTAAACCCCCCCTAATACAATTTTAAGTCACCATAAAAAATTTATGACCATATATATAATAACATAAAATATAAGAAATATTACATAAACAAAAATTATTTGACAAGTTGGTTGTAAAGAATTCATTGACCATAAAAGAAAAATATGATACAATCTAACAGTAAGCAATTTTTGCATTAACTTATATTATAACAAAAACGCTTAACGACAAAATTCTTTAAAGAATAATTTTGGAGGTGTATTTATGTTAGAAAGAGTATTAAATTTTATAAACTTTGGCCCAGCAGGCGCTACTGATGCTGCCAACACGGTCGAACAAGCACAAGCGGTCCCGGCAAGTGGTGGTGGATTAAGTGGAATGTTGTTTTTTTTAATAATCATAATCTTGATGTGGGTCTTGTTGTTCCTCCCACAAAGGCGACAAGAAAAAAAGCATAAGGAAATGCTTTCTGCTTTGAAAAAAGGTGATAAAATTGTTACATCATCGGGAATCATAGGAAAGATAATATCTATAACTAACGAGAGAATCAGAATTTCAACGGCAGACAAAACAGAAATCGATATAACAAAGAATGCCATTGCAGGGGTTCTTTCTAAAAGTGATAAACCCGAAGCAACGCCAGAAGAAACTGAAACTGAAACTGAAACTGAAACTGAAGATGATAAATAGTTCTTTAACATTGATTTTGTTCAGGGGGTGAAATAGTTGAGAAATCGAAGAATAAGGATACTATTTACTGTAATAGTTTTTGTTTTTGCACTATTAGGATTAATTCTACCTTTATCGGGTAATGTGAATGATATAAGCATACTACGGTTTTTCCCAAATATTAATTTAGGCCTGGATATTCAAGGTGGGGTGCTTTTAGAATATAGCTTTGATGTACCTGAAGGTGTCAATACTTCTGAGGTTGTAGATAATGTAATCACAGTTCTAAGGAGAAGAATGGACAATGCTGGTTACACAGAGGCGATAGTTTCCGAAGTTGTTTCCGGTGGAGAAAGCAGAGTTCGGGTTGAGATTCCAGGTATATCAGATACTCAAAGGGCTGAAGAACTTATAGGTAGCAAGGGGAAACTTTACTTTGCAGAAGTATTGGAAGTTGTGGAATCTACAACAACTCCAGAAATTACAAGAAATAGAACTATACAAATAAATGGTGAAGAAATAGAAATGTATAGTTACGTTAAGGATAGTAATAACCCTAACCTTTGGTATAGGGTAAAAAATGTTTTCGAATTTGGAGATGCTCCATTTCAGATTACCGGTTTAGATGTCACTGATGCCGTAGCTTCTCTAAACAGTCAAGGAGCAGGATTCGTAGTTAATTTGAATTTTAGTAATGAAGGAAGACAAAAATTTGAATTAGCAACCGCGAATTTAGTGAATGAAAGAATTGCGATTATTTTAGATGACGAGGTTATAATTGCACCTGTTGTTAGAGAAAGGATTTCACAAGGAAGAGCCGAAATCAGCGGAATAGAAAGTATGGAAGAAGCACAAAACATTGCTGTTTTGATAAAATCTGGGAATTTACCTGTAGATTTGGTTAAATATCAAGAAAGGACACTTGGTCCTACTTTGGGAAGAGATATTGTAACTACGATTATAAACGCTGGAATCATTGGGCTTATAATAGTAATGATTTACATGATTATATTTTATAGATGGATGGGAGTAATTGCTGATATTGCGCTAATATATAATACATTTTTGTTAATGGGAATTTTAAGTTGGACAGGAGCGATATTAACTCTACCAGGTATTGCTGGTATAATTTTAACTTTTGGTACCACAGTAGATGGAAATATTATTATATACGAAAGAATAAAAGAGGAACTTAGAATAGGAAGGCCCCCTTTAACCGCAGTAAAGTTTGGATTTAATAAAGTTTTTTCAACTATTTTTGATGCCAATATAACAACTATTTTAGCAGGATTAGTTTTATTCTTTGTAACAAGTGGAAGTATTAGAGGCTTTGCGGTCACACTCATAATAGGTGTTTTAGGTGCTATGTTTACTAACTTGGTGGTTAGTAGGTTGCTATTAGAAAGTACTTCCCACTTTTTGAAGCCTGAAAAGTATGTGAAAGGAATTGTTGTGGAAAAAGGGGGGACTAAATAATGCCAAATATAGATTTTGTTGGTAAGAGGAGTTTTTTCATTTATTTATCAATTGCTTTGATACTTTTTTCTGTAATAGTGATTTTTGTAAAAGGATTCAATTTAGGTGTTGATTTTTCTGGTGGTAGTGAAATCATCGTGTCTTTTGATAAAAGTTATACAATTGATGAATTGAGAAACGGTTTACAAACGATAAATCAAGAGTATGCTACCGCTAAGATCATTCAAACTAACCCAGGTGGAGGAGCTTCTGATCAATTCTTTTACATAATTACCGTAAGAGATTCTTTCCCTACGTTGGAAGAAAAACAAATGTTCATAAATAGTTTAGAAGAATCTTTTTCTGATTCGAGCTTAAATATTGAACAATTCAACGATGTTTCAGGTTATGCTGCTAGGGAAATTCGATCGTATGCTTGGTATGCTGTAATTATTTCTCTGATAGTTTTGCTAGCTTATATAACCATCAGGTTTCAATTTTCCTACGGTGTGGGAGCGATTTTAGCTTTAGCTCATGACGTTATAATCACCTTAGGATTTTATTCCCTCTTTGGTATAGAAATGAACTTAACCGCAATAGCCGCATTTCTTACTTTAGCAGGTTATTCCCTAAACGATACTATCGTTGTTTATGATAGAATAAGGGAAAACAGATCTAAAAATCGTGGGATGGATATAGAAAGTATAACAAATAAAAGCATTAACGAAGTTATTGTAAGGTCATTGAACACTTCCTTGACAACATTCCTAGTTGTTTTTATGATGTTCCTTTTGGGAGGTAGGTCAATAGCTTCATTTGCTTTCGGATTAACTGTGGGAGTTATAATTGGGACTTATTCTTCGTTATATATTGCGAGTCCAATTGTCATAGGTATGGTAAAAAGACGTAAGAAAACACAAAAAGCTTAATTAATAAGATAATAAAATTAAAAAGCCCTCATCTTTGAGGGCTTTTTTAAAACACGACAAATGCTTTTTTAATATATCCCTCTTTGTCAATATATTCTACTTTATAAGTATCTCCTAAGACTCCTTTTAATTTTAGGATGTCTCCACGAGTTGCAATCGCTATTATTTCTCCTTCCTCGTTTGTAATTTCTGCTTGATTAGTGAATACTTGAAGATATATATTCTCAAACTTCAAATGAACGTATTTTGTGGATTTATTTCCATCGTTGTCATAAGCAGATATTTCAAGCATATTTGATGTAAGTTTTTCAGGATTTATTTCTAAAGATAGATAGTAAGATTGGCTGTTAACTAAAAAAGTTTGACCTAATATTTCAACTTTTGTAATTAGATTATTATCAAAAACGCTGAGAAGCAAAGAGTTGTTTTTATCTGATATCAAAAATTCTGACGGTACATTTATAACAGGACCCTCTAAGATAGGAATGCTTATAAATTCTTTCCTTTCGAAGGTTACAGCTTCGAAAAGGCTTATAGGATTATTTTTGTAGAAAAATTTGCTTTCTTCTTGTTCAGGGATATTAGTGGTATACTCCCCATTTTTTCTATAGGAAACAGAATAGCCTTTTTCAAAAATAATACTTTGCAAAGGTATATTGTTTTGCTGAAGATCTATAAGGCTCAATAAATTTCCTTTACTCAAGGCATACAAATACCTTTCATCATTACTCCAAGTTAAATCAACAATTTCACCATTCGAAATATTCATAGTTGATTCTAAGTTTCCATTTTTACTGTTCCATATATAGACATTTCCATCAGTTGTTCCAGTGGCTACGTAATTATCATCAGGGCTCCATTCAATTGCCTTTATTGGAGCTGTAATAATCTCAAATCTCTTATAGAATTGATTAAATCTTCCATCCCACAGTCGTAAAGCCCCTTCAAATCCTCCCATAGAAAGAAAATTTGAATTACTAGCCCAATCCAGTGACCAAATAATGTAGGGGAATTCTTCGATGTAAATTGTATTTTCAAAGTCGGGAAAAACTGATATGCTTACTTTTTTATCTAAGCTTGCCACTGCTATCTTAGTTTCGTTGTAATTAATAGAAATATCTTTTATCCAATTGCTATGAAGATTTTCAACTTCCTTATAAACGCTCAAATCAGGTAGGGTAACTACATAAACATTATTTTCCCATCCCCCTGCAATTAAAAACTTTTCCGAAGGGGAAATCTCCAAAGTGGTTAATTTAAAATCACTTATCTTCTTATTTTCTATTAATATACCCTCAGGGTCGTAAAGCGACAGGTATCCAGAATTTTCTGAAAGTATCAAATATCCATTTTTTGTTATTTCAAAGTCAACTACTTCTTCAGAAAAAGAAAAATGAGTCTCAACTACTCCTGAATCAATATTAAAAATACCTATTTCACTGTTGGAAGTTAAGTAATAAATAAGATTATTATTTCTTGTAATTTTTAGAACATCGGGTTTTTTTAATTCCAATAATTTTTCAATTGATTTTGAATAGACATTTAAAGAGTATAGACTAACTCCATCGTTTAGGTAAAGTGTATCGCTTTTGTCATGACTCCATTCAAGAGATTTTATATTAAAATTATCAAGCTTTAGTTCTTGGAGTATTTTTAAAGTTGAAGAATCAAAAAGGATGATCTGATTATTCGTAGTCAAAACAGTAAAATTTTCATTCGATGGTGAAAATGCGACCTCTTTAATTGTTAAACCTAATGAAAAAGAATTTATTATCTTCAAGTCTTTATCCAATACATAAATATTTCCATTCATTGAAAAAGCAAGTGTATTATCATTTACCATCGCTAATTTAATTATTGAATAATTATCAATTTTGATGGATCTTACTTCTTTATTGTTTAAATAATCAATCAAATAAATATTACCTAAATGGTCTGCTACCAATATTGTACCCTCATCGTAAAATTCTGCAACCGTTGGTATAGTTGAAAACCTCCGTTGAAATTCTACCCTTCTTTTGGTAATATTGTATACGTAGACCGTTTTATCTAAGGAAGTAAATACTATTTTATCTCTAAAACTGGATAAAGAGGAAATAGATTCGTCGGTTACGTTTATTTTGTAATTAAGAAGAGAGGTATCGTTGTTAAACACTTCTATTGTTCCATTACTTTCTGCGATTATAGTATATTTATTGTCGAGGATCCATTCTACATGTGTCGGTATAGAAGAAGCTGAGTAATAACGATTAATGCACTTTTCCTTCAAATCATAAGTTTTAAGGTAATTATTCTCCACAATTGTGGAAATATCGCCGGTGTTTTTATTTACAAAAAAATCAATGATGTTGGTATGTTCAAAGTTATTTACTATTAAATTGGAGAAGATGTTTACACTGAAAACAGTTAAGAAAAAAATTAAGAAGAATTTTCTCAACGCACTCAACTCTCTCTCAAAGATTTTTGATTCTCTACTAACTATTATATTATATAATAAAATGATCTTAAAAGGAATCCCAGAATAAAAACTAAAGGCTTTAGAAATTTAACAGCGCTGAAATAACTTTTGCTGTTCAATGCAAAAAACTTTTTGCTGATCTGTGCAAAATGGTCTTTTTCGTAGTGCTTTTGAATAACTTTCCTAATCTCATTTGCTTTCCAAATGATGTGTCGAATTTGGGGATCTTAAGGGGTTTACCCCTTAACGTTTGGCGAAGGGGGCGCTATATATAAAGTTTTAGGTTAAGACCAAAAGGAGGCTTTAAATTTGAGTGAAAAAGTAAAGGTAATTAAGGTAATAAAAGAAGGAGATAACTATTTTGCAACTATAGAGAATAACCCTTTTTATCCTGATGGAAAAGGGGGGCAACTTGGAGATAGGGGTAAAATTGATACTGTTGACGTTTTAAATACCACAGAAACAGGCGTTGTATTAAGCAAACATTTAAACCCCGGTGAATATTTTTATGAAATAGACGAAAAAAGAAGATACGATATAGCTCAGCAACATACTGCACAACATATATTATCAGCCGCTTTTGAAAGAATAGCTTCGTTAAAAACCCTTAGTTTCAAGATGGGTGAAGAATATTCTACTATAGATTTGGATGAACAAAATATTGGAGAAGAAACGTTAAACAAAGCAGAAGAACTTTCAAACGATATAATTTCTAAATGTATCAAGGTGGAAGAAATATTTACGGATAAAGAAGGGGCTCAGAAATACAATTTGAGGAAACCTCTAAGTGATAAAGTGAGTGGTCAAGTGAGGCTGATAAAAATCGATGATTTTGACATATCTGCTTGTGGTGGTTTTCATGTAAAAAATACAGGTAAAATCAACCTTTTAAAGATAACAAATACAGAAAGAGTAAAAGGGAATTTAACGAGGGTGTATTTTTTAGCAGGACTTAGAGCCATTAAAGATTATTCACAAAAAGATTCAATTTTAAAAAATATTTCTTCCATATTAACGTCTGGATTGTATGATTTGGAAAGCAAAGTAGAAAGTTTATTAAATGAAAATAAAGATTATAAGAATCGTATAAAAAAGTTAGCAGAAAAAAATGCATATTATCTCGCAAGAGATTTAATCGAAAAGCCTGTGGTTGTGAACAATACTAAAGTAGTTTACCATAAAAAAGAGGACGAAACAGCGGATTTCTTACACAAATACGTGGATTTAAAAGATTATACACTCATTATTGAAGATGAAAAGAACAAAACCTTTTCTATTTTCTCTAACAATATTAACTGTAAAGAGCTTATAGAAAAATTAAAAATGAATAACAACATTAAAGGCGGTGGAAGTGAAGTAAGAGGCAACATAAGCGGAGACATAAAATTCGAAGACATTCTCAAAATATTAGAAAAATAGCCCAATCATGGGCTATTTTTCAGAAATAAATTTTCTAATTCTTAGATTCAAATATTTTCACGTAAAAATTTTCTATATTTTGTTCGTTTGTATTGTTTTGAAGTAAAACTATATTTGTATATGGATCATAATTTTTACCAGGTTCATATACTTTGGAATTTGGATCCATGTCCAATAATTTTTCAATTTCATCTTTTGATAAATAAACAGTTTTTGGAAGAATATCGATATCTTTTCCCAATCCATCTTCAATAAATTTATCAAGACTAATCTCTTCATTTTTTTCATAAGAGACATATTTTAGGATATCTATAAATATCTCAGCTGGATACCCACCTGTAATTGCTCCAAAAGGATTTTGTTGTTCGTCAAAGAATACAAAGGTTGGTGTATATCTTGCACCAAAGGCATAAAACAACTGGCCATAATTATATTCTTCTCCTTGAAATGTGGCTTTTTCAGTGGTAGGAAAGATTTCAACAAAAACAAATTCTGTGCGTAGCCATTTTTGAATCTCTTCATCCAACAGTGTTGTTTCTTTGAATTGAGTACACGCTGGGCATGTAGGTGATGAAAACATGACTACTACTTTTTTGTTTGTTAATTCGGCAACTTCGAAAGCTTCATTGAAATTTTCAAAAACAAATTCCTCTAATGGGACAGAAAATATTGTAATTACTGATAAAATAAATAACGATACAACGAAAAATTTTTTCATAAGGCACACCTCCGTTTTATATTACACTTATATTGTTAAAAAGCCCAAAGGAAACCATAGTACCCACTACCATAAGCAAAATACCACCAATAATTCTCAGAGATTTTTGCCATTTTGGTTCTCCTAAGGTTACTTTAGATAATATTTTACTGACAATGCCACTAAAGAATAAAAACGGGATGGAAATACCCAGAGAATAAACAAAAAGTAAAAGAGCGCCTCTCATTGCTTCTCCAGTAGTCGTTGCTAAGGTAAGAATCGAAGCCAAAATTGGGCTTGCACACGGGATCCATACTAAAGAAATTAAAATCCCAATTAAAAAGGCGGAGAAAAAGGAATTATTTTTATTGTATTTTCTTAGGTCTATATTCTTTGCAGAAATCAAACTTTTATTCATCAAAAACAGAAATCCAAATAATATTATTAAAACACCAGCAACTATGTTAATAACGCTTTGATACATTGCAAGCATCATACCAATACTACCAGAAATACTGCCTAACAAGGCAAAAAAGAGAGAAAGGCCAAGAAAAAAACCCAAACTCCTTTTGATGACCAAAGGGGTGTTTGAGATATCAGGGATCACCAATGCAAAAAAAACGGGTATTAAAGGGAAAACACATGGGCTAAAAAATGATAATAACCCACCAGAAAACGCAGTTAAAAAACTAACAGAATTTGTTATGGCAAGAGAATTCATAGTGTTGGCTCCTTTGCTAAAATTATTAAAAGTTAGCCATACCCTACTAAGGTATTTTAATTATATCACATTAGATGGAATTTTAGCAACAAAGATGAGGATAAGGATTTCTTGAGGAAGTAGTAATGTTATTTACTCAAGGAAAGCAATAGGTGATTAGATGAAAAAACTAAAAGAAAGTTCTCGGACATATTGCAAAAAACAAATATAAGATGAGCGTTGATGAAGAAAAGATATTAAAAAATTGGGAATTTCTCTTTTTAAAGAAGTATCAATAAAATTTTTAGGCAGGAAGTAGATGATAGATTTAGTAACTTCCTGCCTAAAAAAGTTCATTCCTTTATCCAATCGAAAACTTCTTTTTTTGAAATAGTTGCCAAAGCTATGTAGTTATCCGCTCCACCATAGTAAACATAGTATTGATCAACATATTCAACCAATGCATCTGAGAATACAACGTTTGGAACTCCTCCGAAAATCTCCCAGTTTTCCTGAGGTTCCAAAATGGGTTCTTCTGTTCTTTTTAAGACCTTTGTTGGATCTTTTAAATCTAAGAGCATAAAGCCCAACCTGTAGATAGGCCTGATATCTTCTTGAACGCCATGATACAAAAACAGCCAACCATAAGGAGTTTTTAAAGGTGGGCCACCTGCTCCGATCTTTAAGTTATCCCAATAATCTTTCCTTGGTGAAGCAATTTTTACATAATTGCCCCAATGTATTAAATCATCAGAATATGCAAACCAAATATCTGGTTCCAACCTATGAATTAAAATATATTTTCCATTAACCTTTTCTGGGAACAAGGCAGCATCTTTATTAGGACTTTCGGGCAAAATACTTCCATATCTTTCCCACGTGAAGAAATTCTCTGTGGAGGCTAAGGATATTTTAACATTTTTCGGAGAATAAGCTGTGTAACACATATAATATTTTCCATCTATATGCGTTATTCTTGGGTCTTCGACACCGTATAGTTCCGATAAATCTGAGGGTTCAAATACAGGTTTTTCCATTCTATTAAAGTGTAGACCATCTACACTTACAGCATAACCAATCCGAGAAACCATATCTTCTCCTTGGGCGCGGTACAACATATGGAAGACTTTGCCGTCATAAACTACTGCAGGATTAAAAACAAACCTAGATTCCCACAAATGCATTGGATTTGGACCAAACAATGGGTTTGACAAATGCCTTTTCAACTTCAAATTCAATATATATCCCTTCCTTATAACTACAGTTTTTTAATTGTGATTATTTCAAAGACATTGAAATTCCTTGCAAAAATGCCTTTCTGAAGATTATGAAAATGAGCACCATTGGTAAAGTTTGAATCACCGAACCTGCCATTACTGGTCCAATATACGCACCGTACTCGTGATTAAAGCTTGCAAGTAAGACAGAAAGAGGCATTTTATAATAATCCTGAATAACTATGAGTGGCCACATGAAATTATCCCATACTCCGATAAATGTGAATAGCCCAACAATGGCCATAACGGAATTGTTTAAAGGTAACATAATTCTAAAAATGATGAATAGATCAGAGGCTCCATCCATTTTTGCTGCTTCGATGTAGTCGTTTGGTGTCCCTCTAAAGCTTTGAGTCATCATAAAAATGCCCCAACCGCTCATAATAAAAGGAACGATTAAAGCTGCCAGCGAATTTAACAGATGCATGTTTCTCATTAGAATGTATAAAGGTATGGTAAACATGAATCCAGGGAACACCATTTGGAAAATAATAAAATTAAATATCCCCTCTCTTGCCTTAAATCTATACTTTGATAAGGCAAAAGAAATGATGGCTGATGTTATTATAACACATACTGTAACGGTGATAGACACAAATAAACTTATGAAAAATGCCCTTATAAACGGTCTATTCATCCTTTCGGCGCTTTCTAGTATAAATCTAAAATGCTCTAAAGTGAACCTCGTTGGTAGAAATCTGGTATAGATTTCAGCAGAGGGTTTTACCGATGCCAAGAACAGCCAGGCATAAGGGTACAACCAGATTAGTGATAAAAAGAACATCACTATGTGAAGAATTACATTTCCAGCCTTTGTTTTTTTAGTTATCATACTAAATCAACTTCTCTCTCCATAGTTTTTCTTACTACCCAAATCATTGCAAAGCTTATCATAGCTACAAACACTGCCATTGTTGCAGCGTAAGTTGGGTCCATTCTTTGGAATGCTGTAGTAATCATATGCATCATCGGGGTTAAAGTACTTCTCATTGGACCACCCCCAGTTATCATATAAGGTTCTGTGAATATTCCAAAAGCCAAAGTAATAGCCAAAACCAAGACCATTATTATAGAAGGATTTAATAGTGGCAATGTAATTCTAAAAAACTTTGTAAGACTTCCTGCACCGTCCAACTCTGCTGCTTCATATAAAGATTTTGGTATAGCGGTTAAGCCGGCATATAGTATTAAGCCATAATAGCCAATGAATTTCCAAATAACAATCAACGCAATGGAAAACATCGCCCATTGTGGGCTTGTAAACCAAGGAATAGTGATACCAAAAAGACTATTTAGCGCTTTATTTACTGGTCCATTGACAGAAAAAAGGTTTGAAAACATAATTGAATAAGCAACTCCTGATGAAACATTGGCTACCAAAAAAGAAAGGGCTATAAAGGTTTTTCCATATTTTATTTTGTTCAGGGCAATGGCAAAGAGTAAAGCTCCTATTAACACAAGAGGAATATAGTACATCATAAAACGAAAAACATTGATTACTGTTTTCCAAAAAAGAGGGTCGGTTAAGACCCTCGTAATATTGCGAAAGCCAACGAATTGAGGTGACCCCACAAACCTCCATTTAGAAAAAAGAAGTATAAATAACCATACAAAAGGATAACCCCAAAATATTGCCGCATAAATTAAATATATTGAAGAAATACCAAAGCCTTTCCTTGCTTCTTTTTTTGCTAACCCTATTTTTTTACTCATTGTTTTAACCTTCCCTTACCAGAGGATTCTGTTTATAGCCTTAATTGCATCATCCAAAGCTTCTTGAACATCTTTGGTGCCATGCATTAAAGGTTCAATCAATTCAACAGTCATGATATCTTGTACGTCAACAGTTGTTGTAATTGGTGCGGGAGGAACAGCATAAGGGACATATTTGGCATATTCAGCTGCTAAAGGATTTGTCTCCCAAAAATCAGCAAATATTTCATTAGTTA
This sequence comes from Petrotoga sp. 8T1HF07.NaAc.6.1, assembly GCF_016772115.1. Taxonomy (NCBI): domain Bacteria; kingdom Thermotogati; phylum Thermotogota; class Thermotogae; order Petrotogales; family Petrotogaceae; genus Petrotoga; species Petrotoga sp. 8T1HF07.NaAc.6.1. Next base: position 271,594 of record NZ_AUPG01000001.1, on the reverse strand, counting down.
ATAAGTCTTCTCTTGCTGGTGGCATTTTGGTATATTCTAACCATTTCGAATCGAAATCTTCTCTCGAGAATACCCATTTAACAAATTCCCAAGCTTCTTCCAAGTTTTTTGTAGTATTAAAAATTACAAGCCCTTTTGCATCAGCAAAAGTATAAATCGGTTGATCACTTGGATAATTGTCAGGAACTGGTGGCGGTGTAATAACAATATCATCAACGACGTCTGGATACTGATTCTCGGCATAAGCGATGCTCCAAGGACCCATCAATGTTCCAGCAATAGCTCCGTTATAAAATGGATCAGAACCTAAGTCTACAGCAGTCCATTGGTTATCAAACATTGTTTTGATAAACTGAGCTACTTCTTGACCAACTTCGTCGTTGAATGTTGCTCTCATCCTATCAGTATCTATATATGATTTTCCTTGACCTGCTGCATAGTAATACGTAATAAAGTCAAACCATCTATCCCACCAATTTCTTCCTGCAATTACTTGGATGGAATATCGTTCCATGGGTACCACAAAGTTTTTAGAAAATTCGTAGATCTCTGAGTACGTTCTTGGGGGATTATCAAAGCCGGCATCTTTCAATAAAGAATCTCTCCACCACATCAGAACAGGGTTTGAATAAATAGGTATAACATATGCATTACCGTTTATTTCCCAGCCTTCTATGATACTTCCCATCTTTCTTGTTTCAACAAGTTCATCGAAACCTTCTAATTCATTTAAAGCTACTAATTGTCCTATATCCGCTAACTGTGCAGCAAATCCTGAAAAAATATTGGTGGAGATATCTGGGGCTCTTCCCGAAGCTATAGCTGTTAGTATAGCTTCTTCTGAGCTTCCTGCTGCAGGAATGGTAGACCACTCGATATCGATTTCAGGATGTAAAGTTTCATATTCAGCAACGACTTCCTTCCAAAACATTTCTTGTTGTGGATTAGGCGCGGTCCAAAAAACGAGTTTTGTCTGGGAAAAGGCAAAAACCGTCAACAATAACACAATAAAAACCACTGTTAACTTTTTCATACTGATCATACCTCCTTTGAATTATGTTACTACCCGATAATAATTTATAATTTTTTAAAATAAGTCATTTTATTTCTTATATTGCTTGATCACTATTCCTAATTCTTAGCTCTTATCGTACTATCCCTTTCGATAAAGGTGGTGAATAACGAGATCATTGCTGGATGAGGATTCTTTTCATTGATCAAATCTATTAGTCTATTTAAAGCGATATTCCCCATCTCAAACTTGAAAACTTTTACCGTTGACAGTTTAGGTTCAGAAACTGAAGAAGAGATAATATCGTCAAATCCAATTAGTTGAATATCTTTTGGGACATGAATTTTTTTCTTTTTTAAAAAATTTAAAATTATTAAAGCTATAACATCATTTGAAGCAAAAATTACATCAGGTTTTTTGGATAAAGATAAATTTAATGCATATAATATACCTTCTGGAGTTTCGTCACACTCAAATGTTTGAGGCAGCAATCCAAATTCAGTCATCGCTGCCGTGTATCCTTCAAATCTATTTCTAAATCCCCAATATGTAAGTGGACCGTGAATATGTACAATCTTTTTATATCCTCGTGAGATCATTTGTTTTATTGTATAATAGGCGCCATCAAAGCCGTTTGAGATTACGGAATCAACTTTTAAAGCAGGAATGTAATTATCTACAAGTACCTTTGGTAAATATGAATTTTCGACTAACTTAGGTAGACGGTCTCCTCCCATTATAAGCAAGCCATCTAAACCTTCCAGTAATTTTCTGTTTCCATTATCAAAGGTTTCCAATTTTATTTGGATGTTGTTTTCTTTTGCTAAACTTTCTATTCCTGCTAAAACAGTTGTGTAGAACTCTCTTATACCAAATGAATCATTCTCCTTGAGAATTTTGTCTATCCTTTTACTAATGACTAAACCAATGTTATAAAAACTTTTTTTGTTGGCTAAATTTCGAGCGATTCTCGAAGGTTTATAATCTAATTCTTCGATAGCTCGCAAAACTTTTTCTTTAGTTTTTTTTGAAACATTGTCTTTTGAATTCAAACTCTTGATACTGAGGCTATCGATACACCAGCTAATTTTGCAACATCATCTATCTTTGACATTTAGTAATACCTCCATATTGTAAGCGCTTACAAAAAAATTATAACAGCATCCTAAAAGAAAGTCAAACCTGGTTATAACCAAATAAGGCCAATTAAAGGTAATTATTCTCAATTATTTGAAAAAATCTCCATTTTTCTAATAAATCGGGTTTGAGGAAATGTATTTAGAAAATCAAAAAATAAGAAAATAGGAGATTTTGACTGCTAAAGGTCTATAATTGCTTTTAATTACATTTAAACAGTTATAATCGACTTTGCATAGATTCTTTTTAGATGCTATAATTATTAAGGAGATTGTAAGCGTTTACATAAAGATAAGACAGAAAGTCTGTTTAGTTTGGAGTATCCCAATAAATATATTTATGAAAGAGGAAAGGAGGAGGAACAAAAGTGAAAAAAGCGAGGATCTTTGTAACTTTAGTAACGGTTCTTCTTGTTACATTCACCCTTTTTGCAGAGGAAAAGGTGTTAAAAGTTTCTACCGAGCAAATGACAAACCTTGAGGTTCCATTTGTGGTGAGTTTTTCTGAGTTGTTGGATTTTGTTGGATATGATTTCGATGCGAACTGGAATTCTATCAGAATAAAAGATTCGAAAGGGAACGATCTTCCCTATCAGATTGTGGATGTAGATCAAAACGGAAGAATTTCTTCTTCAGATTTTCTCCAATTTGTATTTAAGAATGAAGCCAATATCGTTGTCTCGGATGATTGGGATTTAGACTTACTACAATTCGAACCAGCTTTCACAATCGAGGAAAAAGACGGGGAATACAATGTAATAAACAAAAATTTTATGGTCAAGGTAAATAACCACGGATTAGCAAATTTTACTAAATATGGAAATGTTGAAGGAATCTTGTACAATGAACTCGGGACAGCAAGAATTGCAGGCTGGTCAGGTAGCACATACTATGTAGACGGGAAATTAGGCAAACACGTTGAAACAACATCTATGGGATTAACCGTGAAGGATTTAAAAGTTTTTGATCCAGGACCTGTCGCTGTAACTGTTCAGGCTGTACTTTCCTATGAAGATCTTCCTGGTCTCACACAAAATTTAACCACACATATTTTTAAAACTGGTGATGTGTTAGTGGAAAATGAATTTTCATTCTCCAATTACGTGGACATAATGAAATTACAAGTTATGGCTACAGCACCTTTAACAACCGTTGATGATAGTTCTTTGCATATCACTCCTATATTTAGAAGAATGATTTGGTCAGAGCAATTAGGAGTAACTCCATATGAATATTGGAAGGAAAGAGATGCAGTAAAAATAGTTGATGGAAATGCTTATGTTGTTTTTCCAGCAATCGATTCAATGAAGCCTTTATGGTGGGGAGCAACCTATGCCTTTGTTTCTATGGAAGATTGGAGGGCTAATTTTTCTGAGAAATATAGTTTGATAGCTGCCGAAATATTACCCGAGACAGCCGTTGTTTATTCTGACCTTAAAAAATTTGTTTATAATGATTTTTGGTTTTACGAAAGTAGAGAATTTAGAGATGGAATTTTTAGATGGATCCCAGGAGAATTGAATAATTATGAAGCTACAAAAGGCACCTTTGAAGGAACTAATGAAGCTGATTGGATGATGAAATTCAAAGCCGGAGACAAAGTTACTTATACGAGATATTTCTCAATCTATTCCGCAAAGGACACTGTAGAAGCTATAAAATTGCTTGAAGGAAGAACACACGAGATACAAAACTTAAAACTTATTATTCAGTAAACCTTTTATTTCTGCAGCATTTATAAATGCTGCAGAAATATTTGTTAGCACAAAGTTTATAGGGAGGAACAATTATGAATCGGAGGAAATTCTTCATGTTTTCTTTTCTTTTTTTATCTGTAATTTCCTTTGGTGTGAAGGAGATGAATCTTAATCATCTTGAATTCTTAAGGGACGAATTCATAATAGAAGGCGAGACAAAAATTGGTTATTGGATATATGCCGAAAAATTTGGAGATACATACATTCACACAGAGGCAAAAGGCGAAGGAGTAACTTGTGTAGATGATGTAGCTAGGGTTGCAGTTTTGTACACAGAACTTTATAAACTTTATCACAACGAATTTTACCTTCAAAGAGCAAAAGAAGCTTTAGATTTTGTGATGGCACTTCAAGATTCTGATGGGGATTTCTACAACTTTATTTTTGATAATGGGAGTATTAATAAGCAAGGGGTAACGAGTAGAAAATCAGCAAATTGGTGGGCGGCTAGAGGATTTTGGGCTATCTCAAACGCACTAGAAATCTTTAATGAGGATCAGGATTTCCAAAAGAAATTAGACAATTCTGCCAAATTAGCTTATAGTTTTTTATCAAAGAGCTTGGATGAGGATTATTTTTTAAATAAAAATTCGGATGTTTCTTCCGTTTTCCTTTTAGGGGTTATTGAATATTACAAATATACGGGGTATGAAAGTGCAAAAGAATTGGCTATGAAAATTGGAGATTCAATTCTTAATACACAGATAAAAGAAGGACTATTGAAGGGCGCGTTCAACGAAGGAACGGATTACCAATTATGGCATAGTTGGGGTAGTAGACAAGGAGAATCTCTGATTGAATTGTACAAGGTAACAGGAAATACTAAATATTTAGATTCAGCAATCTTTCTAGCGGATGAATTCTATCCAATATTGCTTTCTCTAGGTCCTGTTTATGAAATAGGAAAGTATATAAAAATGTATCCTCAAATTGCTTATGCAGTTGAACCAATAATTTCAACTTTGGTTGAATTGTATCCAGTTACCCATGAAGAAAAATACGCCTACATGGCTGTATTGGTTGGAGGTTTTTTTGAAAGGAACAACCATTTATCTGTTCCTATGTACGGACCCAATGGTGAGGGTTATGATTCTTTACACTCGATATATATAAACAGCAATGCTGGTGCTGAGTCGACAATATCTGCTTTGCTAAGTTTAGTTAGATTAAATACCTTACCTTCCCAGGTTCAACCATTAACTTCATCTAAGATAGTTGGTGGACGAGAAACTCTATTGTTTGAAGCTGAGAAAATGGATACGGGCATTTATTATTTTGAATTGGACAATGCCAATAACATTCGGATTAAAACTGAGGAAAGCATAAGGATCAGACAGAAAATTGACAACTTTTATTCTGGGGAATATGAAGTTTACTTATCCGGGTCTTTTGATTCTAAAACCTACGTTAAAGCTTCTTCTGGAGATAATTCAATAGATAAAAACTTAGATCCAAATGATGGCATCATGTACATTGGAAACTTAAATATGGAGGAAAATCAAATTACTTTGTACTTAAAACCTGTAAGTGGTTTTATTCACATTGATCAAGTTATTTTGAAACCAATTGATCCCATTTTTATATTTGACTTTGACCAATCTTATTATGAATTCTCAAAGGGTAAAATTGAAAAAACAACTTATGAAACAAAAACAGAAGAAAGTTTATATACTCAAACCGCGCAAGTTGAAGGTGTTTTTATTGACAATAGCTTTTTATTGACTATAGAAGAGCTATTTAACAACGACGGTATAGTAAGTTTTTCCGACAGAAAATCCGGCAATTTTGATAATTACGATGGAATAATAGGGGCAAAATACCCATCAGAGGAGCTTATAAAATATTTAACGAATAATGTGTTCTTTTATGAAAAGGAAGATGTTTATTTTAAATTTAAAATTGATGGAAAAGACAACCTAATACTAACTTCTCAAGTTATAAATCTAAAAGATATAGAAAAAATATCTGATTACATGTACATTGTAGGAGCGAGCGACCATGGAAATTATACAGGTAAAGTAATGATCCTTTACCAAGATGGATCAACTCAAGAAGTGAACATTGCCTTTTCCGATTGGTGCCAGACTCCAATTTATGGTGAAACTGTTCTTTTGGAATTTGGTTATAGATACGATAGCTTAGGAATAACAGAAAATATAAATCCGAAAATGTACTTGTTGAAGATTCCTTTAAAATCTACGCCTGTGCAATCTATCTTTTTGCCTCAAATTCCAACGATGCATATCTTCGCCATATCTTTAAAGTGAATTCGATTTAAGAGCCCACTTATACTTTTTGAAAATAGAAAGATGAAACTCATTAATGAATAATCGATTCTTATTCAAAAAAAGACTTGGGAGTATCCCAAGTCTTTTCTAAAGGATCATATCTTTTTTGATGACACTTCCATCAATGTCGTATATTTCGAAATGGATCTTTTTTATTTTTAAGATATTTGTTGGATCGTATGTTTTCACATCTATTTTGAAATCATTACCTACTTTTGTTATATCTATCTTTAAATTACCAAACTCACCTTTTGTAAAGTTGTAAGTGGTTCCATCGTCATCATAATAATTGTAAATAGCGTGATCGCTTACCAAACCAATAACTGTTAGTTCTGTAATTTCTTTTTCACCAACATAATTCATAGGTTCGGAAAGAAGTATTAAGTTATTTTCTTTTATGAAGAGAGGAATTTCGTTTAAATCTGCCTCAATGTAATAATCTCCTGGCTCATAAACTTTCATATTTCTTTCTTCGTATTTAGAAGCCGTCCAATTTAACCAATTCACTTCCGGCAAGTGTACATATCTTCCCTTTTTGTTTTGTTCGTGAACCGGTGCCACCATCAAAGAATCTCCGTACATGTATTGATCTTCTATATCTTTCACCCTATCCCCTTCAAATACAAAAGATAACGGTTTTACAAATGGAACCGATTCTTTCACGGAGTTCATATATTCTGAGTAAGTATACGGTAGAAAAGCGTATCTGAGCCTTACTATATCCCTCATGATGTTCAATGATTCTTCATCGAACTGCCAAGGTTCTTGAGGCCTTGTATTTAGTGCAGTATGGTTTCGATAAAAAGGTGTGAACGCACCTAACTCCATCCATCTTATGACTAATTCGGCAGATGAATCTGCTCCAAAGCCACCAACATCAGCTCCCGTATAGAAAAATCCCATCATGTTTAAAGATTGCAGCATTCTTATATTAACAAGCATATGTTCCCACCAAGATTTATTATCTCCCATCCATATTGAAGCCATCCTGTGAAGACCAGGATAACTGCTTCTTGACAGTAGCAAGTATCTTTCATTCGGTAATAACTCTTTAAGCTCATCCGCAGTTGCTTTTGTCATGTTGAATCCGTATAAGTTATGAACCGTATCGTGATTTATTAAACTACCGTTGTCTAGTTTGTGGTAAAAACTTATATAATCTTCTCTGTTACTGGCTATGTTCAAAAGTGTTTCTCTTGCCAAGAAAACTTCTATACCAGCATTTTCCTTATTTTCCTCTAAATATTTTAACATTTCCAAAAGATTGTCTAAACCTTTAGGAGTATAAAATATTGAAGGTTCGTTCATATCGTTCCAAAAGCCTTTTATTCCCATATCTGTAAAGAGTTTATACTTCTTACCCCACCATCTTCTAACTTCTGAGTTCAAAAAGTTTGGAAAGTGCGTGGGCCCTGGCCAGACAGCTGCAACAAAGTTATTACCGTTTTCATCCACGCAGAAAAAGCCTTTTTCCTTACCTTCTTCGTACATTTCATAATCCTTTTCTATTTTTACTCCAGGGTCTATAATCGGTATAATTCTTATTCCCATTTCTTTTAGGTCTTTTACCATCCCTTCGTAGTTAGGAAATTTTTCTTTGTTTATGGTGAAAACCTTGTAACTATCCATGTAATCTATATCGGTGTAAATGACATCACAGGGTATTCCAGTTTCTCTGAATTTTTTTGCTACATTTCTAACTTCCTCTTCAGAGAAGTAACTCCACTTTGATTGCTGAAACCCAAAGGCCCATTTTGGAGGGATATAAGGTTTCCCAGTTAAATCAAAGTATTCCTTTATTATGGATAGCTTTTCATCAGAATCAAAGATATACAAATCAAAATCTTTTGAAGGGAGGGTTATCTGTAAAATATTTTTATCTGTGAATCCTATGTCAAAGATTATTTCGGAAGGATAATCAATGAACAATCCGAAAGTACTTTTTCCATCCAAGATCATAAAAGGATGAGAACCGTATAAAGACATCTTATCAGGGGTGTGTTCGGGATCATCCGTGTTGTAGAATCTATAAATTTTACCTCTTTTGTTCAATGCCCCTAGAGTTTCTCCTAATCCATATACAACATCTTCTTTTGACATCTTGTATATGAAATTTACTTTGTTATCTTTTTCTTCAACTTGAAAATATGGGATGGCATCGTTCTGTTGGAAATCTTTGCTTTCTAAGTCAACGATCACCGCCCCGGTTTTAAAAGGTGTGCCGCTTCTGTACAAAGTAGTGTATTGCGTTAACTGCGTCTTTGCGAACATAGATAAATCCTCCTCCAGCCAAAAAAATATGTAGTTTTTAAAAACTTTAAGACTTGATAGATAGTATTCCTACATCCTGTAGGCTTCCCTGAGGAGTTAAAGAATATTTATCTTTTCGCTCTACACTTGCTCAGGGAGAAGATGAAGTTGTAATAGTATTTCTTTTAGAATTTTTTATATTATACTATAAAAAGTATTAATGATATAAATAGAGCCATTTGATTGACAAAACTCTATCTTTGTTTTCATTTGTCTTTTCTTTAGGATAACCTATTTGAAGTTCTTGGACATTGAAATCTTTTTTTTATTTTTGAGATTTCCTTCTCATATTTTTTAATAAATAAGTTTTCATCTTTGAAATCTTTTGGATCATCGATTATCAATAAAGAATTTATCTCTTGGTTCCAATGAGGAACACCCAAAACTCCAGAGTTATTAACACTTAAAGGGATTACAGAATATTTCTTTAAAAAGATTGAGTGGAAATGCTCACCATCAAACCCGTAAGTTGAAATTTCATTTCTATGCCATTCTCCATTCCATAAATCTAACCATTCACCCTCGGGTAGTTTAAGTTGGTTTTGTTCATTTTCAAAGATTGATGGGTAAACTAAAATGTCTCTACCGAAATAATATGCTAATTTTTGACCCTTAAGATTGGGATTGATTAAAGAAATTGGAATAGTTAAAGGTAAATTATTTTGGACGCAAAATCTAGCTTCTTGTACAATATAAGGTGAAAGGTTCATTCTTAAAGAAGCACAAAATCTGTAAAAATTCATTATTTTGTAATCTTTATAATATTCGGAAATATTCCAAGGGGATCTTTCAGCACTAGGGACCGGGTTTCCAGAATCTTCGGAATGAAATTGAAAGATAGGGGTAAAAACAGCTAACTCACAAGATCTTTTATATAGATCGGGCTCTGGGAGATCACCACTAAAACCTGCAATATCCCATCCCCAAAATGGATTACCCGAAATCGATACATTTAATCCAGCTATAATGTTTGCCTCTAATGCTTCGTATTCTGAGTCTTCGTCGCCTACCCAAAATAAAGTACTCTTTGGGGAATGGATATATCCAGAACGACTAAATAAAATCTTGTCTTTATCTAAAAGTGATTTTAAGGATTGAAAATATTTTTCTGGATACAAGTTCCGAGCTTGAGAGTTTGTTTGAGGGATTTCGGTGACAGTTATATCCCTTCCCCATAAATGTTCCCCTCCATCTGTTTTGAAACCTGAAACACCCAATTCTTCTATTAAATATCTTCTTTTTTCTGCCCACCACGATGCAGCCTTTTTATTAAAAAAATTGACAACATAACTTCTTTCAAACCATCTACCTTCAGGGATTCCATATAAACTTCCGTCTGTTTTTTTTTATTAAAAAATCCATTTTAGATGCATAGATTAGATCGTTTTTGTGTTGCTTTTCAAACTCTTTATAGTATTTTATTACGGGAATTTGCCATAAAATTAATTTTATACCCATTTCATTGAGTTCTTTTATCAGTTTTTTAGGATCAGGCCATGGATCTTTGAAATGGAAATCATCTAAACAAAAATTTTCTCCTCCACTTTTTTCTTGATATTCAGCTCCATTGAAAATGTAAAAAGTTTCTTCATCAGACCATGCTTCTATAACAAGAACCGTCGCAGGGACATTATACTCTTTTACTTTCTTTAATACTTTTTCTATTTTTTTCTGGCTATTCCACTCATTTGCAGACATCCACGGTCCAAACACCCAAATGGGGGGTAGTTGGGGTTGAGAAATTTTATATATTTCTGGAATTATATCCATTGGAGTAGATCTGTTCCAAATGTAGGTTTCAATTTTTTCAGTTAAAGGATAACCTAAAGTGTCTACTTCTATTTCTATATATTTTTTTGAAAAGTTCCATTTTGTTCGAAACCCAGTGTTAAGAAAAATGCCAATACCTTTGTCAGAAAAGATAAATGGGACTGGAGCATAACCTCTTTCTTTTTGTACCTTGTATTGATCAAAAACGTGAACATGACGAACCCCATTTTGTATCTCTATTTCATCGTAATGCTCTCCTAACCCATAAAACTTCTCATTCTCATCTCTTTTAAAAAATATTTTTGTATTATAAGTATTAATCCCATCGGTTAAAGTTTGAATTTTATAAATTTTGCTTTCTTCTCCCGTTCCTTTGATGTTAAGTATTTTTTCTATAGATCCTTCTTTCCATTGTTTTACAGTATAGCTATACCATTGAGTAACTATAGAATTTTTAGTACTTCTTCCAAACCTTATTCTATATTTCACTTTCTCCCCCAATTTTGCAGGAGGTATATACCCTTCCCATAAGGCATGATTATCAACATTATTTTGAAATTGAGTCCTACACTTATAAGAGTTTTCATTAATTTTGTATTCTATCCATGCTCTTTGCCCTACCAATGGAGGTGTAGAAAAATTTATTTTAACTGATTCCTCAGCAAGAGGATCCCTGGGGTCCCTTTCAACCCCAGGGAAACTAATATAAGGATCGTCTACCCCGTAAGGTAAGTGATAAATTTTCATAAACTATCTCTCCTCACATATGTTTAGGTTATTTTTTTAATGTGATTGTTCTCTCAAGTTCAGCTTGAGCGTCGTCAAGTGCTTGTTTTGGTGATTTAACCCCATAACGTGCTGCTTCTAAATGCTTATCTACTATGTCAGCTATTTTCTGAAATTCTTCCAATTTGGGAGGAGTAACTAGGTAATTCAAGGAATCAAAAACCGCGTCTTTATTTTTTGGAGGAAAGTCACTTTTGTATAATTCAATAATGTCAGGATATAAAGCTACAGGTAATTCCCAATTGACTTTTACTCTACTTTCTGCTACTTCCTTGCTTGTAGAAAGGAAACTGAGCCATTTAAAAGCAGCTTCTGGGTTATTGGTATCTTTACTTATCACAAGGCCATTAGAAAAGAAATGTGTTGCTTTTTTCTTGTTGCCAGGTTCAACAGTTATATCCCAATCAAAGTCAACGTTTTCTTTGAAAGTTGGAAAAGCCCAGGATCCTGTAATTATCATACCTAACCTTCCTGACATGAATAAATCCCAATCTCCAATTCCTGCCAATTGGGCATCAGTAGGCATGACGTTGTATTTTAAAACTCTATCTACCATATATTGTAATGTTTCAATATTTTCAGGGGTATTGAAGGTAAAACGTGTTCCATCTTGATTTAAAAAACTACCGTTGTTTTGTTGAACCATTTTGTATAGTTCATTAAACGTAATAGGTTGATATATTCCAAAAATCATGGGATCTAAATCTCTTATTTTTTGTGCTGCATTTAACACATCTTCCCATTTCCAACTATCTGTAGGATAAGAAACACCCGCTCTATCGAAAAGATCTTTGTTGTAAATTAGAACAACCGTTGAAAAACTATACGGGAAACCGTACTGGACACCGTTACTTTGAAAGGCCTCTAAAGCGTTGCTGTTTATTATACTTGTATTTACTTTTGCATTGTTTATCAGTGGATCTAAGTTGTATAGAATGCCTTTTGAGGAATAGGTGGTAAAGTTCTCATAGTTAAGCTCATAAACGTCAGGGGCATTGCCACCAGCGATAACAGTTGCTAACTTTGTAAAATAGTCCCCATATCCTACTGTTTCTATCTCTACTTTTATATCAGGGTTTTGTTTTTCGAAAATTTTTTTCCATTCTTCAAGATACTTTTCATTGCCACCTGAAGACGAAAAATTCATGAATTTAATAGTGGTTACACTAAATACATTTACACCTATTAGAACAATAGCAAACACAACAAACCATAAGTAAACTTTTTTCATTTTAATTCCTCCTCGTATAATATGTATGAAACTTGTTCCAAAGAAAACTCGACGACCATAATATATTACATGAAGTTCATCCTTTTATGCCCCCACTAATCACCCCCGCTTCAAAATATTTTTGGGCGAATGCATACACAATTAGTATGGGGATTATAGAAATAAGGGCACCTGCCATTAGTAAATTATATTCATTCCCATATTGCCCATTCAATAAGCTAAGAGCAACTGGCATTGTCATTTTATTTTTATCTGTCAGTACTATAAGCGGCCACAGATAATCATTCCACGCTCCCATAAAGGTAATAACAGTTAGGGTAGCTAATATAGGTTTAGATAGAGGAATTATAATATTAAAAAAAATTCTCCATTGTGAAGCTCCGTCCATGACAGCTGCATCTATAAAATCATCAGGTATCTTTTTTATATGTTGACGTAACATAAAAATACCAAATATATTATAAAAAGATGGTAATACTATTCCTATATATGAATTCAACAAACCAAAATTTTTCAATATTAGATAATTAGGTATAAGAGTTACACTTCCCGGAATCATCATTGTTCCAAGGAAAATCCCAAAAAGTGCTTCTCTTCCTTTAAAAGGGATTTTAGCAAATACATAGGCTGCTAAACTTGCAGAGAATACACTAATAAAAGTAATAGAGACAGAGACAATTACAGAATTTAAAAAGGCTTTTCCAAAAGGAAATATTTCAAATAATTTAACAAAAGATTCGAAGGAGGGTTCCTTTGGGAGCCATTCTATTGGAATTGTCATAAGGGCTCCTTTATCCTTTAAGGAAGTACTGACCATCCAGAAAAATGGTAAAATCATAAATATTGAAAGGAAAAACATAACCAAGTAATATAATATTTTGTTAAATATCTTCTTACGATTCATAATGTACCCACCTTTTTTGTAGCTTCCATTGAATTATGGTCACTAATAAAATAAATATGAATAAGATCCAAGAATAAGCTGAGGCATAACCCATTTCATAGTAATCAAATGCATATGTATAAATTCTTTCCATCAAAACCTGAGTTGCTCCATAAGGCCCACCTTTTGTCATAATCATAACTTGTGGAAATAGTTGAAATGAGTTTATTAAAGTTAAAATCAAAACAAAGAAAATAGAAGAGGATAAAAGGGGAAAAGTTATATTTTTAAATTTTTCTATTTTCGTTGCCCCATCAATTTCTGCTGCTTCATAATATACTGGGTCAATATTTTGAAGCCCTGCAAGAAAGATTAAGCTGAAAAACCCTAAATCTTTCCATAGACTTGCTAATACTATAGCAGGCATAGCCCAAATAGGGTCGTATAACCAATTAGGCCCTTGAATTCCAAAATAACCAATCAAAGCATTAACTGGCCCATAATACGGACTTAAAAACCATTTCCAAACCATTGCTGCTGCTACCCAAGAGGTGAGAACAGGGATAAAAAAAATTGTTCTAAACACAACATTTAGTTTACTTTTTATATTTAGCAGCAAAGCAACCCCTATAGATAAAAATATTATTGAAGGTACATACAATGCTATATAATATAAAGTATTTTTCAAAACCCTCCAAAATTCCTGACTTTGTACAATGTTTATGAAATTTTGGAAGCCTATAAAATTAAATTCAGTTAAAATGTCCCAATCTGTAAAACTAAGTAAAAAAGAAAAAGAAATAGAAAAAACGGAAAATATACTAAATGCAATAAGAGTCGGCAGCAGAAAAATAAATATTGTTAGATTTCTTTTATGATTTCCCTTAGAACTCATTTTTTTACTCCTTTCTCAATTAAGTCGTTTCCCCATCTACATTCAAAGCAAAAGAGGAAAATATTTGATATAACATAAAAATAGTCAAACCTTGATATAAAACATCTCCTCTTGAATTACTTGATACACACCACCCAACATCCATGCTTTTGGTCCTAAGTTATCAACATCGTAAATCACCCTTTCACCTAAATTTCCGAAGGCATTTTTTCTTGCATAGTTTACAGAGTTATCTAAAAAATAATCTGAAAACTCTAAGGCTTCTCCGCCTATCAAAACGTATTCAGGAGTAAAAATATTGATTAAATTTTTTATGGCTGTTCCTATTAATGTTGAATATTCGTTGAAAACCTCGTGTGATACTTGAGGATCTTCTTTTATAGCTAATCTGATAAATTCAACTTCTGATAACTCCGTATTTTTAAACGTTTTATAATATTCTTTGAGAAGCGTGTTTTCACTTTTTGTGTAGATCTTATTAACCAAAGATTCAAACCCGGCTTCTGCTTCTAAGCATCCATAGCTGCCACAACTACATTTATTTCCATTCTCTTTTATAGTCATGTGTCCAATTTCTCCGGCGCCGCCGTTTCCAGTGTAAAGATTTCCATTTACAATAAGTGAACCCCCTATGCCTACCCCAAGAGTCATAACTAACGCATGTTTATATTTTTTTAATTTCCCTTTCCATAAGTGAGCAAGTGTGAAAGAATCAACATCGTTTATTATGTAAACAGGTACCTTTAAGATATTTTTTAAGATTTTGCCAAGTTCAACGTTTTTCCAATTTAAAATGAAAGAATCTAGAACAACACCTTTTGTTGAATCGATTGTACCTGAAACAGCTACAGAAGCTCCGACTAAATGATTTTTGTTTTTTTGTTCAACGTATTCTTTAATTAGGCAGGAAATTTTATGGGGGTCAAACTCTTCTCCAAACTCTTTTCGTTCTTGAGATAAGATATTTCCAGTTAGATCAGTTATAATTAGTTGAAGATATCCCAAACCTATCTTTGCTCCTAAAATGTTTCCGAAATCTGGATTAATGCATAATAGAATGGGTTTTCTTCCTCCGGTCGAATTGCTTTCCCCAATTACCCGGATCAAACCTTTCTTTAGTAAATCAGAGGTAATCTTTGTGACTGTTCCACCACTCAAACTTGTTTTTCTTGCTAGTGTGGCTCTGTCGATCTTTTTTTCTAAAAAGATTTCCTTTAATATGGTTTTCTCATTTATATCCCTAATTAATTCTCTGCTACCTACTAAAGCCAATTTTTCTCCTCTTTTCTATAAATTTTAGAATGATTTTATTATCTTACTTTCTTTACTATCGAAAGTAAGTTTATGAAAATTATAAACCTCTTTACAAAGATAGTCAAGTTTAAATACAGCAGATTATGAGCAATTAGGAGAGATTAGAACTAATTAAGAGCGTTTATCTTGCTTTTTCTTATAAATAGAAAATAGGCACTCATATAGAGTGCCTTAATATAATAGTGTAAATCTCACATTTCTATTAATTTTTCTTCTTTTAATCTTTGCAGATAATGTTCGACTTCTGCCTTTAAATCTTCCTCAATTCCCAACTCTGCTTTTGCTATTAAAATAGCTTCTTCTTTTGAAAATCCTAGTTCAAATACGTTCAAAAATACATCTAAGAAATCTCTAAAGTTAGGTACTTTTTCTCTAATTTGGTTCATCCATTTTATATCTTCGATATTGTACCACGAATCAGAAATTGGCCCAATATTTTTTCTTATCTTTCTTTTTTGTGAAGGGATCAAATTAAAGTCAATTTTTTCCTTAAAAAATTCAATTAATTCTTCTTCAACGTCTCCATATTTAGAGAGTTGCTGTAGTTTTAGGTACGTCATATAATTTACATAATTGGTGATGAGTTTGCTTTGAACATTGGCTAGCTTGAAATGATTGTTTATAATTTTGCCTTTTACTTGTGCCGAAACTTCTTGACTCATATTGTCTAGATCGTAGATAGTTTTTAAAACAGCTTTTCCTATCCAGTCAAGGGTATTTTTTGAACAATTATCAACCGTGTCGTCGCTTGAATGGTAATACCTATCCGGCCAATTTGTTAATGAGACAGCCGGTATTCCCAAGTTTGGATCTGAAAACATGTAATGGTCCGAACCTCCTGAATATCTTTCGAAAGATAATCTAAAAGCAGGATATTCTAAGTTCACGTAAAGAAGTTCTCCTAAAAAAGATGGTATTGCCCAAGGGGAAGGAGTTAATTTAAGAGTTGATCCTGTTTTAAATTGATCTTCCCCAACCATATCTAAGTTTATAACATAAGCGTTTTTTGGAAATTCTGTTGTTAAATAAGCAGCTGTACCGTACATCTCTGCTACCCAAAGACCAATAATTTTTCTGTTTAAGTGATTTTGGAATTTTTCTAATACTCTCATTACTTCTGACAGTAGTGCAGAGCCGCTTGCATTGTCGTTAGCTCCCGGTTTTGGATGACACAGATGAGCAGTTAAAATAATAGCTGGTTGGTCGGTATCTTTACCTATATTTTCTTGTAAGACTTCTAGGGTATTTGTTCCTTGATCTGCATCCAAAAAGGCTTCTATGTAAACTTTTTCTTTTTTAAGCTTTTCCCTTAATTCTTGAAATTGATCGTAAGATAATGCGTAACCATAGGCGTACTTATTTTTAAAACTTGGGAAAGAAGTATAATTAATGGTATCAGGTAAAAGATTCGGAGTTCTTCCTATAGATTTATCCTGAGCTTTCATATGGTAACTGAGGACACATCTTGCGTTGAATTTTTCTATAGCATAGTGGTAGACTAGGGTGGGATTACCGTCAGCCAATACCGCATTTCCCGGTTCAAAATTTTTGTAGTCTTCCTCTGTTTCTCCCTTTCCTACATCGAAGACTTCCAGTTTCTCTACTCCATCAGTTTTATCTGATAAGAATATTGCCGAGATAGGTGTTAGAGAAAGATCAGAGACGATGTATTTTCCATTTTGATATTTTAAAAAGCCTCCGTTTAGATTCCAACTTGGAGGACTTTGCCATGTGTTGTAAGTTTTATCCATAGGGAAGGTAAGCAAAGTTGAATTTTTCAAATAATTTTGAATTATCCCTCTCGCCTTGGAATATTCTAAGCTACCTTTTGCTCTGTGAAAACCAGAGATTTTTCTAATTAATTCCAAGGCATTTCTCGAAGAAAATTCGTAAAATATATCTTTTAAGTCTATCATTTCGTTCCCCCCCCGTTTTCAAAGAATGTCTTTTTCTTCTATAAGGTCACTGCAGGCTTGTTCGGGAGAAACATGGTTTATATGAAAGCCTGTACCCCATTCAAAACCAGCAACATTAGTTAATCTAGGTAATATTTCTATATGCCAGTGGTAATATAGTTCCAGTCCGTCTATAAACGGTGAAGTGTGTATGAATAGATTAAATGGTGGATCGTCAAGTTTCTTATCAAACCTTTTGGTTATAATCGAAAGGGTTTTTGCTAAATCTTCAACTAATGCCGGATTGTTTTCTAAGGACCCAAAGTCATGTGAATGCTTGAGTGGAAGTATCCATGTTTCGTATGGAAATCTGGAGGCGTAAGGTTCTATAACAATGAACTCATCCGTTTTGAAAACGACCCTTTGTTTGTCCTTTAACTCTTGGTTTATTATGTCACAATAAACACATCTTTCTCGAAAGTCATAATAAGATTTGGAGCCTTCTATTTCTGATTTAATAGTGATGGGAACGATTGGAGTGGCGATGAGTTGAGAGTGTGGATGTGAAAGGGAAGCGCCAGCTTCTTCTCCCTTGTTTTTGAATATTTGAATGTATTTTATGTTTTTGTCTTTTCTTATTGTTTGAAACCTTTGTATGTAAGCCCATATTATTTCTTTTATTTGATCCATTGGCATATCAGCTAATTTCGCGTTGTGTTGTGGTGTTTCTATAAGGACTTCATGGTATCCATAGCCAGACATTTGGTCATATATCCCGATACCCTGTTTTTTCAATTCGTTTTCAGAGTCGAGCGCTGGAAATTTATTCGGAACAACCCGAACCCACCATCCCGGGGAGTTTGGAGTGGAGTTAGCGTCTCTAAAGGCTATTATTTCTTCCGGTGTACTGTATTCATTTCCATAATCGAAAGGACAGAAGGAGTTTTCTATTTTTTGCTGTTGCTTTTTGAAATCCATGGGCCTTTTCGATCTTTCGGAAGATATTATAACCCATCTTTTTATTATAGGATCTTTTCTCAATTCCATCATTCTAATAACCTCGTTTTTTGTCAAGGGCGATTTTGTATAATTCGATGTATTTCTTGGCTGTTTTTTCGTAAGAGAAATCTTCTTTCATACAGTTTTCAAAAATATTCGTCCAGTCATCATTCCTTTTTTGATGAAAGTACACAGCATTCATTAAAGTGTATAATAAATTCGCTTCTTGGTATTCATAAAATCCGAATCCTGTTCCTTTTTTATCTTTGGGGTTGTATTCCGAAACCGTATCCTTCAATCCCCCTGTGTATCTTACAACGGGAACGGTGCCGTATCTCATCGAGTACATTTGGCCTAATCCGCATGGTTCATACTTAGATGGCATCAAAAAGATATCAGATCCGGCGTATATCTTTTGAGCTAGATCGACATCGAAGGTTATGTTGATGGAGACTTTTTTAGGATAAAGTTTTGTCAAGGTAGCAAAATATTCTTCGTACTTTTTATCTCCTGTTCCTAATAAAACAAATTGAATATCAGTGAGTAACAAAAGGTCTATTATTTTTGAAATTAAATCGATTCCTTTTTGCTCAAAGAGCCTACCAATAAAAGAGATTAGCGTTATATTTTCATCCTTAACGAGCCCTAAGTATTCCTGTAAACTTGTTTTATTTTTTAATTTGTCTTTGTATGATTCAATAGGATAAAAGATATGTGGATCCTTTAATGGGTCATAAATGCTGTAATCAATGCCGTTTAATACACCAAACAAATCTTCAGATCGAACCTTCAATATACCTTCTAGTCCGTATCCGTATTCTTCGGTCTGTATTTCTTTTGCATAAGTGGGACTCACTGTATTTATTATATTACTGAACAAAATTCCACCTTTCAATATATTTACTTTTCCATAATACTCCAGAGCGTTTATGTTGAATAGGTAATTAGGTAATCCAGCCTGATTTAATACCTCAGGGTTAAAAAGCCCTTGATAACCTATATTGTGAATAGTTAATATTGTGGCTATCTTTTTTAAAATGTTGTCTTGTAAATAAACGGTTTTTAGATATACAGGTATAAGAGAAGTGTGCCAGTCATTTGCGTTAATAACGTTTGTGTCGGGTTCACATTCTTTTGTGGTTTTTAAAACAGCATCACAAAAGTAAGAAGTCTTCAAAAAGATATTTTCTTCATCATATATGTTTTTTGAATCATAGAGGGTATCTGTTTTTATGAAATAAATTACTACAGAGGAACCTTCTAAATAACTTTTATAAACACTGAAAGGAGATTTATGTGTATGAGAATCAGGTATTAAGCCTGTTTTTACAACCTCAAATTTAGAAATATCATAATTATTTTCTATGTTTTTATGAAAAGGCATCACAACGTATATATCTTCTCCTGCATTTTTAATATATTTTGGTAAGGCTCCAGCTACGTCTGCCAAGCCCCCTGCTTTAGCAAATGGAGAGACTTCGTAGGATACGTAAGCTATTTTCATAATATGTATCGCCTCCTAGTGAGTAATTCTGTCTTTTCTTTAAAGATTCTAAAAACTTGTTTTAGCGCCCCTTCGCCCCGCTCCCCGCCCATAAGGAAAGGTGGAGTAGGGCTTTGCCCTTTCACCCCGCTCCCCACCCGTAAGGAAAGGTAGAGAGGGCTTCGCCCTTTCACCCCGCTTTTTACCTGTCTTTGTCTCCATTTTCTTCGTATATACCTTCATACTCTATATTTTCTTCGTCCAATATATCAGAAATGAGGTCGATATTTTTAATACCTAATTTGAGACTGATCATTCTCTTTTCGTCACTTATTTTGGCGGTCATTAGAGAGAGAAGGTTGATTTTTCGATTCGCAAATATGCTCAAGAGTTTGCCGAGTTCACCAGGAACGTCATTTATCTTTATTAAAGCTCGTGTTCCTGTTTCATCAATAGCTGAGATGGTTTTAAAGGCTTTTAAAACTTCAAAAAGTCCAAAGATTCCTACAGGGCGCATTTCATTGTTAACAACGGGTAAAACTCTAGCTCTGTTTTCTAACATCAAAACTAGAGCATCTTCTAATAAGTCAGTGTCAAATAAAAAAGAGTCGGTAGGATCTAATATTTCTATTAATTTCGTATCTAAGCCATAAGAAGAAAATGTAGTTGTTATATCGTTGAAAGTAATGAGGTTGTACAGAGTCCCATCTCGTCTCACAACGACCAAATTTTCTTCTTCACTGCTTATTTTATCAAAGGCTTTTTGCAAGGTTTCGGTATATTCAATTGCTTGAAAAGTATCATTTTGCCATAATTTTACATACATCATATAACCCCCAATATAATCTGTAAGACTAAAAACAATAATTATAAATTATTCATAAGGTATGCGAAAACTTGGGTATCTTTAATTAAATTGTCAATTTTCACGTATTCGTTAGGTTGATGTGCTGTTCCATCAATTGTTGACCAAACAGCAGCAGGAAACCCTGCCCCACGGACTATCGCTGCACAGGTACCTCCACCTATTCCACCAACTTCAGCTTCTATATTTCTAAGGTCCCTTATACTTTCTTTCAACATTTCTACACAGGGATGGTCTTTTGGTGTGGGTTTTGTTGATTTTTCAATATGTTCCCCTTCAATTATTATTTTGACATTCCATTTATTTTCGTATTCTTTTGACAGGTTTTTAAGGTTGTTTATTATTTGTTCAACGTCATAATTTGGAAGAATTCTTCCATCGAAATATATGATATCAGTGCCGGGAATGGTGTTTATGTTTTCAACATTTGATACTTTCTTTGTCGGTTCAAAAGAAGAGTAAGGATAATTAAAGAGGTCGTCTTGTAGGTTATAAGTTTCGTGGAAATATTTATCCGCTGCAATTGCAAAATCCATACCAGCTCTATGGGCGTTAATGGAGATATTGGGCATAGATGCATGGCCTTGTTTTCCAATAGTTGTTATTTTTAACCACATAATCGATTTTTCCGCAACTTCGATGAAACTTCCATCAGATTCTCCTGCATCTGGTACGTAGAACCAATCCCCTTCTTTAAATAATCCTTGTTTTAATAAGTATTTTATTCCAAATTCTGAACCCGTTTCTTCATCTGAAACCAAAGCTAAGGCAATGTTGTTTTTTGGCCTCACTTTTAAATCCATGATGCTTTTCACGGCATATAATGTTGATATTAAAGAGGCTCCATTGTCTTCGCTTCCCCTTCCAAAAATCTTTCCGTCTTTTACTACCGGTTGAAAAGGATCTGTTTCCCACAATTTGATATCTCCAGCAGGTACCTTGTCCATATGCGTTACAAACCAAATAGTTCTTTGTGGATTTTGACCTTTATAGGTTGCAACAATGTTTGGCCTGTATCCGTATTCAACAGCATCGTCTGGAGCGTCGTATCTTTTGATTTCATCGAAATTCCATCCTCTAATCAAAGATTCCAGCCATTCTGCAGCTTCCTTTTCTCCAGGTCCTCCCGCACGTGGGTTGACAGAGTCAATTGATATGAACTTTTTTGAACTTTCAATAATTTCTTCTTTTAATTCTTCTACTTTTTTAATTATACTTTCCTTCATGTAATTAGACCCCCTTATATGTATTTGTAATTCAAAACCATTTTTTCTTTTTGAATATAATTATCATAATCACAGCTATAGTCGCCATGATACCTAAGATTAGGAAATAGCCAAATTTCCAATGCAGTTCTGGCATATTCTCAAAATTCATGCCGTATATTCCCGCTATAAAAGTTAGTGGGATGAAAATAGTTGATATTATGGTGAGTATTCTCATTATTTCATTTAAACGGTTGCTCACTATCGACAAGTAAATCTCTGTTAAGTTATTTAAATTCTCTCTCAATAAATCGATAGATTCGTTTATCCGTATGGTATGATCGTAGAGGTCGATAAAGTATACCTCATTATTTTCATTTACGAATCCCTTTTCTTTTTTTTGTATTTGAAAGAGTATGTCTTTTAAAGGGAATACAAATCTTCGGAACCTTAATATTTCCTGCTTGATTTTCTTTATTTTTATAAAATGCTCTTCTTCAATCTCTTCTGTGATTTTTTCATCAATTTCTTCCGTATGTGAAATATAGTTATTTAATTTTGATAAGTAACTATCAACTACTATATCCATTAAAGAGAAGGTTAAGTAACCTACGTCTTTTTTCCTTATATCTCCTGCGTTTGCCTTGAGCTGTGTTTTTAACAAATTTGTGGCAAAATTCTTTTCCTCTGAGAAACTAATCATTATGTTTCCTTTTATAATTATACTGAGTTGTCTAAATTCTAGCTTTTCGTTTGAATCGGAGATTAATTTTATGACTAAAAATGTGTAAGAATCATAGAACTCGATCTTAGTTCTTTGATTGACATTAATTATATCCTCTAAGGTTAACTTGTGAATATCAAAGATTTCGCCGATGGCTTTTAATTGATTTGAATCAGAGACGTTTTCAAAGTCGATCCAGTGAATTTGGTTTTTATCTAGGGTTTTTATAAGGTCAAGATCGACATTTTCAAATATGTCATAAGAGTGTTGATCATAAGAAAAAACGTTGATAATTGCGTTTGATGGTTCTAATTTTCCTGTGTAAATAAGCTCACCTGGAGGTTTCCCAACTTTGCTTAAATTTTTTCGTTTAGCTGAATTCATAATAATTTCCCTCTTTCAAAAGTTGTGAGATCAATCTCTCTTCAAACTTGGGATCGTATTCAAAAGTTATGGGATCTTGTAATGTTTTGATACTTATTATGTGTCCCCTTTTTGGATTCCCAAAGTCGGATAATAGATAAAGATAGAATAAAATTTGAAATTGATAATCGTTGATTTTTTTTGGATCCCTCAATTCTGAGTATTTGTAATCCAAAATCTCGATATCACCGTTTTCTATGATAACTTTATCAGGAATGCCAAATAACATGTATTCTTTTTTTCCTAAATTCAATTTTTTCATGAGTCTCCATTCATTTTTTATTATTTTATTCTCATTGGGTGTGAAAGCTTTTTTCACTATATCTAATTCATCAAAACGCTGTGGTAACTCCCCATTTTTTATCATGTTTTTTATGTGACTTATGTTTTGAGCGCTTCTTAGTTTAGAGTGTAAAAAAGACCCTCTGAAGATAAGCTCTTGGTCTGAAAAAATGTCTGTTGGATCAAAATAAGTTGAAGGAGATGTAATGGTTCCACTGAGGTCTTCGATTAAATCTAATTCTTCAGTTTTTATTTCCTTGATTATGTAAGTTGGGGCTATATACTTTTTATATGAGAGATTGGTTAAGTCTTTAAGATTCTGTTGAGGTATATCTTCAAACAAAGAATTTTCTTCCTCTTGGTTTAGAGTTTCGGTAGCGTTTTCTTGTGATTGCTGAATATGATCAGATTGAATTATGTCTATCATATCTGAATTTTTTACAGTTAAGAAGAAATTATTTAAAGTATCAGCTTTCTCGTTGGACACTAAAATGGGTATCAGCAAGTCTTTCGCTCTTGTTACTCCAACGTACACTAATCTATTGGCTTCGGTTTTATCCAAAAATTCGTTGTTTTTAAACCATTTGAGAAGCCAGTGATCACTGTTTTCTACGCTCTCTTTATATACATTGTTTAAGATGTAATATCTATTTCCCTCCGCATCAGGGATCGAAAATTCTGCATTAGAACCATTTTTTGTGTTTGAGATGGAGTTGTGTAAACCAATCATTAATACAATAGGGAATTCCAAACCTTTAGATTTATGAATGGTCATTACTTTCACACTGTTAGATGTTTCATCTTCTATAGAAGCCTCTTCTTCAGAGATATTAGAGGCATTTTTCAAAAATCTGACCAATTCAGAAAAAGAATTCGCCATATTGTTGTATTCTTCGGCTTGGTTTATAAGTTTTTTTATATTGGATATTGAAACTTCAGGATCGTTTGTTAAAGCGAGTTTAGAGAAGTAATTGTTGTCGTTTATTATACCTTTCAGTATAGAAGATGGAGTTAAATAATATTTGAGTTCCTTGTACTTTTTAAGCACTTTATAACTTTCTACTACATCTTCAGGGAATTCGTTTTGTATGTTTTCAAAGGTTTCAAAAAAACTTCCTTGCCTTTTTTCTACTAATTTGGAAAGATCTTGAAAGCTCATACCTACTAGAAGTGACATCATATACCTTACAAACTGGTAGTCGTTGAATGGATTTTGAATTGAGTTGAGGGCAGCGAAAATAGCTTGAATTTCTGGTCTATTGTAAAAAGATTTGCTGCCGAATATATAAAAGGGTATATTATATTTAAAAAAGGTTGTTCTAAGTATTTTCTCTGTATTTTTTAATTCTTTTGAAAGGATAGCGATATCTTTTGGTTCGATTTTTCTTCTTTCATAATATACTTTATCGTTTTTTCTTACTTTGAAATCCATTTCTTGTCCTAACAATTTTTTTATCACTTTTGCCAACGTCTCTATTTCAATAGCAAGACGAATTTCTTGGTTGTTTAATCCATTTTCCTCTGTAGGTTCAATTATTATGTATTTAACTCTTTTAGCATCATCTTCACTCAATGTAGGGATCTTTTCAGTCTCTTGGGGTGGGATTTCGGGTTCTGATATATCCTCTTCTTGGAAGGATAGATTTTCTAAAAGTTTGGGATCGATATCTGGCATCTGTAAATTATCTCTTTTAAATAAAGAAGCTTCTGAAAGGTGATTTGCGAAATTTATGATTTGTTGATGGGATCTTCTGTTTTTGGTTAATTTTCCTAAAAGAACTTCTTCATCGGAGTTTTCAGCTTCTGTTAAAGAACGAGAAAATACAGACACATCCGCTCCTCTGAAACGATAGATAGATTGTTTTCTATCTCCTACGTAAAAAAAGTAATTATCTTCGGTATGGAGTTTGTCAAAGATTTCTTTTTGAAGATAATTAGTATCTTGAAATTCATCTACTATAATATATTTAAATTTATTTTGATACTTTTTAAGAAGATCGGGGTTATTTTCGAATTCTTCTACAACTTTTTCTAAAACCGCTTTGAAATCGTATAAAAAATTATCGATGGTTAATCCCAAATAGAATTCACTAGCAATAAGAGAAATAATTTTTACAAGCCATAAAAAGTTCTTGTAAAGCTTGGAGAGTTCTTTATCTGCTAATTCTAAATCACTTGTTAATAAGACTCTTGACATTTCAATGCGCCAGTTGGAAACAATATCTTGAATTATTTTTTCAAACTTGTCCAGTCCTATTTCAGAAAGTATATTTTTAAAGGTTTCTTTAAATTTTGTTTTTTCTCTATTCAAAGTTTCAATATACTTTTCTATTTTTTCCTTTCTTTTTATGGACAAGAAATTGAGCCAATCTATCTCTTTATCTTGATATAGTTCTAAGGCGACCCTTAAAGCAGAATAAACCGATCTTTCAACTTCTCGATCTCTTTGAAAATCGCTTATTATATTAAAATTTGGGTCCACTCCCATGGAAATGTTGTTTTCTCTTATTATTCTTGAACAAAAGCTGTCTATAGTTTTGATCCAGGAGCGTGATAAATTAATTTTTACTTCGTTCCAATATTGATACCATTCTAATTTGCTGGTGCCATATGGAGGTTTTTTATCCAATTTGTTGGGAACCTCTTCCATAATTCTATTCTTCATTTCAGAGGCAGCTTTATTTGTAAAGGTCACCGTAAGAATGTTATCAACTATGTCAGCATTTGGAAAATTCTTTTCTAATATTTTTATAAAATATTGTGTAAGAAGATAAGTTTTGCCAGTTCCTGCTGATGCTGAGATGAAGAAATTCCTATTTGGATCATCTATCTCTTTGTAAACATCAACTTTTTTTACAGTCATTTAGTATCTTGTCCTTTCAAATTTTGAACCAATTCGTTTTAAATATTATACCATAATTATATTATTGATTAAAAAGTAAAGACGCTCTATAGCATAGAGCGTCTTGATGATAAGTTAGAATTGTTCTATTTGTTAATTAGCCGTAATTTTTTTTAATTCTTCTTTGTTATGTATTTTTTCGTAGACAAAATCTTTAGTAACTTTACCGTCTTTGACTTCCACTATTCTACTTGAATATTTTTCCACAATTTTCATATTGTGTGTGACCATTATGATGGTTAGTCCTAGCTCCTCATTTATCCTCATAGTTAGTTCCATCACCTTTTCGACATTTTGGGGATCAAGAGCAGCGGTATGTTCGTCTAATAGTAGAAGATCAGGCTTTGTTATAGAAGCAAGGACCATGGCGAGAGCCTGTTTTTGTCCTCCGGAAAATTCTCTGACTTTTGTTTTAAGTCTCTTTTCTAATCCCATGTTTAAAGATTTCAACAACTCTAATCCTTCGTATTTTCCAAATGAAAAGAATCTATTTCCTTTTTTAGATCCCAAGATCAAATTTTCTTCAAGAGTTAGATCAGGGAATACTCCTCTGTCAGGTTCTTGATACACTATACCAACATTTCTAAAAAGTTTGTAGGGCTTGGTTCTTTTTATGCTCTTATTATTTAATGTAAAACTTCCTTGATCTAACACCACTTCACCGGTCAAGACTTTAAGAAGCGTCGTCTTCCCTGCACCATTGGGACCTATGATAGTGACGAATTCTCCCTTTTTAATACTTAGCTCAAATTTGTCCAATGCTTTTTTTTCATTAACTTGATTTTTATTGTATACTACTCTGATGTTTTTAAGCTCAACCATTTTTTAAATTCTACCCTCCTTAATCCTATTACTATTATTATGAACAACGCGGTGATTAGCTTCATATCGCTTGATTGGAAGCCGATTATGTAACCATATCTCATGGCTAATGCCAGTAAAAATTGATAGACAACAGCTCCAATGATGGGGCATAACATGTTATAGAAGAGATTTAACCTACCAAATATGATCTCTCCCAATATAACCGCCGCTAAAGAAGTTACAACGATGCCTTGTCCCATATTTACATCTGAAAATCCACCGTACATAGAGAACAAGGATCCCGAAAGCCCGGCGAAGAAATTTCCTAAAAATAATCCGATTATACTCATAATTTCAGGGTTCATACCAAGGTTTTTGATTCCTGCCTTGTTACCTCCGTATCCCCTGAGAGCTATTCCTAATTCTGTTCTCAAAAAGATTATCGTTAGAAGAGCAGATACAAATACCACCGATGCTATTAAGATGGTAGAATTATAACCGGAGTTTTCTCTGAATGGAGATAAGGTTTTTTTGGTTTCGTTTGTTTGTAAATTAGTTTGACTTTCATTTAAGCTACTCATACCTAAAAGGTCGTCTAACTTGGTTTTTTCTGTGTATTGTGCCTCTTGTTGTGCGGTTATTTCTTTAGGAACAGAAACGTTCGGCCCATTCATGACCCTAATATTTATCGAATAGAGCATGGTCATAACCAAAATGCTGGCTAACAAGGAATTGACTTTTAATTTGTTATGTATCAGAGCGGTTATTATCCCAAAAAAACCAGCCATTAAACCACCAAGAATCATACACAGTATCCAAGGCAGGCCAGCATACATAAACGCGACGGTTACGGCTCCTCCCAACACATACGATCCATCCGGGGTTAAATCCGGAAGGTCGATGACTCTGAAACTTATAAACACGCCCATCGCAACTAGGGAGGCTATCAATCCTTGTTCTAATATACCCACTAAATCCATAATTTTCCTCCTAAAATTCTTTCATGATCATAGTGTATCTACTATTTCATCTGCAATATCTAAAAATTGTTGAGGTATATTTACATCTAAATTCTGGGCTCTATCCAAATTTATATAAAAGGTTAGAGCATCTGCTCCTACTATCTTAGATTCGATTTCATAAGGTTTTTTGCCGTTTATGAGATCAAGGACAATTTTTCCCGTTTCTATTCCTACTTGATAATAATCAAAGCCAAAACCTAAAACTGATGTTTTTTTTGCAATATCAATGTCACCTGCAACTACCGGAATCTCGTTCTTTTCAAATACTTGGCCTAAGATTTCAGCTGATGAAGCAACCAAATTATCTGTGTATAGATAGGCAACATCTATCCTGCTTGCCTGGGCATTTAAGGAAGTTACAAGTTCATTGGCGTTCGTTCCAGTAATTTCTATAACATTGAATCCAAGTTGAGGTGCAAATTTCTTAGTTTGATCCGCTAAAAAAACCGAGTTAGCTTCTCCAGTATTGTAAAGAATTGCCAAATTTTTAGCATCAGGAAATATGGTTCTCATAAGGTTTACATGAGTTTCAACAGGAACCATATCGCTTATTCCAACAACATTTCCTGGATTTTTACCAAATTTAGGGATCAAACCCGCACTGATTGGATCCGTAACTGCGCTGAATACCACTGGCTTGTCTTTTATTTCCGTCGCAGCTGCTTGAGCGGAAGGTGTAGCTATTGCAACTATTATATCTACATCTGTTTTGAACTTGTTAGCTATAGTTATTGCATTTTGAAAGCTACCTTGAGCGCTTTGATGCTCATACTCAAAATTTACACCGGAATCTTCAAGATAATCAATTACTCCCTGATAAATCTTGTTTAAAGCGGGGTGTTCCACGATTTGTGTGATACCTATCTTTACACCAAAAGTAAATGTGAATAGAAAAACAATGACCACCGTTGTTAATACTTTTTTCATACCCTCACACCTCCTGGAGATTTTGTTTTTTCCCGTATTTATTATAAAAAAAAGGTGTCTACTTTTTTCGTAGACACCCACTTGTTTCTTCTTATACCTACTTGCTAGCTAATAGGTAATGGAAGGCACCAAGTTGGGTGTCTTTCCAATACCAAAAGTTGAAATATTGATTATTTTTTGATTCTAAAGTATTGAGGGGATTTGTTAATAATCGTAATGAAATTTTTTTCATAGTAACCCTCGCTTAATTGAAATTTAATTTTTCAAATTATACAACAATCAATAAGGATTGTCAAGTAAAAATTTTAATTTTTACAAAAGATTGGAGAAAATCCGGCTGAATGCTTCTGTAAATTTTATAGGGAAAGGTTGATTATTGAAGTAATTTTGAGAAATGTGGGAACTGATTTTTAAATCTTCAAGAAAAATATCTTCTATTTGTTGAGTTTTTTCCCTATCGTATATTAAGAGATTTGCCTCGTAATTCAGTTCAAAACTTCGAATATCTATATTTGCTGTTCCAACGGTCGATATTAAACCATCTATGGATACGAATTTAGAATGTATGAATCGATCTTTTTTGTAAAAATATACTTCAACACCGTATTTTATAATTTCCTCCAAATACGTTCTTGAAGCAAAATAGACTAAAAAATGATCCATCTTTCCTGGAAATAAGATTTTTACTTTAATACCCGAAAGCGCAGCTATTTTCAAAGCCGAAAGAATGCTATCATCTGGAATGAAGTACGGGGTAGCTATGTATATATGGTCTTTAGCAATAGTAATCATCTTATGGATGGTTTGCATTATCGATGAATTTTCTGATTCTGGGCCACTCACCGCTATTTGTATTAATGAGTCTCCTTTTCTCTCTTGTTTTTTAAAGTATTTACTAGGATCTATTTTTTCTTTTTTTCTCTCTGCCTTTACAATTGTTTGATAGTCTTCAAAGAAAATTTTTTGAAGTCCGTTTACAGCCTCTCCCCTAACTTTTAAATGAAGATCTCTCCAATACCCCAAACTACTTTTACCAATGTATTCATTTCCAATGTTTATTCCTCCGATGAAGCCGATTTCAGAGTCAATTATAGCTATTTTTCTGTGATTTCTGTAATTCACTTGGGTATTAACAAATTTAAGCACTGGGGATAAAAAATAGCTATAAAAAGCAATTTCAACTCCTGCATTTTCTAATTGCTTTATATAGCTTTTCTTTAGACGCCCTGAACCTATTTTATCCATAATAAATTTAATTTCTACGCCCTCTTTAGCCTTTTTTACCAAGAGATCTTTGAGCTTTTTGCCTGTTTCATCATCTTTTACAATATAGTACTCCAAATGGATAGATTCTTTAGCATTTTCAATTTCTTTAAAGAAAG
This sequence comes from Petrotoga sp. 8T1HF07.NaAc.6.1, assembly GCF_016772115.1. Taxonomy (NCBI): domain Bacteria; kingdom Thermotogati; phylum Thermotogota; class Thermotogae; order Petrotogales; family Petrotogaceae; genus Petrotoga; species Petrotoga sp. 8T1HF07.NaAc.6.1. The sequence continues at coordinate 241,299 of NZ_AUPG01000001.1, read as the reverse complement.
AAGCGAATTTTTCTTTCCCATTTTTAAAAATTTCTATGTCGTTTCCCAAGAATAAAGGCGATTTAGAGTTCTTTTTTAAAAGATTAATTAGTTGCAAATATTGAGTATCATTTTCTCCAAGTACCTTAATTAGCCAATTTTTTTCTTCTTGTGACAAAGTAGGTTCTGAATCCAAATAAATATCGCTGGTAAGCTTTCTTCTTTTCCAGTTTCTTCCAAAAAAAAGATAGATTACAAATCCTATAAGTGGGATTACGGCAAAAATTAGAAGCCAACTTATGGTTTTTTCGGGTCTTTTTCTTTCTAAGATGACAATAGTCGTAGCAACAAATGAATATATTAATACAAAAAAAGTCCAAAATCCAAATTTGAAAATTATTGCGAAAGCCATTTTATACTTCTCCTAAATCTCTTATGTTTTGCCATATAGAGTAGATCTCTTCGTGAATTTCTTCGATTGATTTTAATTCTCCATTTTCTTTTAAACAGTTTATTATCTTCCAGTTGTACTTCTGGGCGATATATTTTGCATTTTCGTATGTTTTGTTTATGTACTCGATGTTTTTTTCGTGGATATCTTTTCCGGTTAGATCTATTATCTTTTCCTTTCTTTTTTTCAACAATTCTATACTAATTTTAGGAGGAATATCTAAAAATATTACGTAGTCGGGTTTTGGCAAATTAAATTTGTTGAATTCCAAATCCCAAAGCCATTCTAAAAATTTATCTTTTTCACTTTGATTTTCGAATTTTGAAGATTGATATATCATGTTGGAGGTTGTGTACCTATCGGATATTAAAATTCCACCAGATTCATATAAGGGTTTCAATTCTTTTTGATAAGTTGCGAATCGGTCCACGGCAAAAAATGTGGAAGCAGCGTATGGATTTATTGCTTCAGGGTTTTCCCCAAATTCACCTTTTAAATACATTTTTATCAAAGCGGAAGAGTCACTTTTGTAATTTGGAAATTCAACTTTGTATGCCTTAATTTTTTCATCTTTTAATCTTTGTGATAATATTTCTGCTTGCGTGGCTTTGCCACTTGCGTCTGTCCCAGATTCTATTACAATAAGCATTCCTTTTTTCATAAAATATCCTCCTACCGTTTAGGTGCTTGTACCAAAGTAATTTAACCAATTTACCAAGTTAAAACTTAAAAATTATTCCCACAGCCGCTCCTAAAGCCAAATAAACTACAGGATGCTTTCTAAACCGTTCCATTAGATAAATGATGATTACAAACAATATTATAGCCTTGAAATTGAAAATAGAAACAAAAGTTTGAGTTTCTGAAAGTCTTTCAAGATGAAACAAGGAAACTTTTGCTACTTCATACGCTGCTGCACCTATTAGACCAACTACCGCCGGTCTTAAAGCATAAAATCCATTTTGTATAAATGGCTTTTCATTGAACCTTTGAAAGTAATGGGCAATTATAGTAATAATTATTATTGAAGGTGTAATTATCCCCAGCACAGCTATTATACCACCAAAAATACCTCCCGAGTTATAACCAACAAATGTTGCTGTGTTTATTCCAATAGGTCCTGGAGTAACTTCGGAGATAGCTATATAATCTGCTAAATCATTAAGGGTTAGCCAATCATACTTGTAGGTTAGATCTTGAAGAAAAGGTATAGTCGCCAAACCTCCACCTATAGAAAAAAGTCCTATTTTAAAGAATTCAAAAAAGAGTATAATGTAATTCACTTTCTATCATCCTTGGACCCCTTTTGGGGCGGTTCTATCCTATTTTGCTTTATAATCAATCCGACTATGAAAGATGTTATCACAACTACAACTGGCGATAATTTTAAGAAAGCAACAACAATAAAGGAAACTGAAAATATAATTATACCTATGTAATCTTTGATGGACTTTTTCCACATATTTATTATAGCGTTCAACATGAGCGCAACTACCACTACCCTAATGCCGCCGAAAGCATGTTGTACTATTGTTAAATCTTGAAACTGTTGGAAAAATATGGCAATAATGGTTATTATTACGATAGAAGGAAAGACCATCCCTAAGGTTGCGAATATTCCCCCGATGATCCCTTTTAGTTTGTAACCTACGAAAGTAGCTGTGTTTATAGCGATTATTCCAGGTGTACTCTGACCAATGGCATAATAGTCGATTACCTCTTCATCAGTTGCCCAATTGTGTTTTTTAACGACTTCTTCTTGAATCATTGGTAACATTGCGTAGCCTCCGCCAAAAGTTAGGCTCCCGATTCGAGCAAAAGTTATAAATAAATTCCATAAATCTTTCATAGATACCGTTAGCTCCTTCTGTATAAGTTTTTTGAATTGTTTGTGTTCACATTAAAAAAGACTTATGTATAGTATCGAACAGACTATACATAGGCCTTATTTAGAAAGTATGTAATCGAATTAAATGGTCTTAAGACTTTCTAATACTAATTTTGTAGCTCGACAATCATCTTCGTTGTATTTAAAAATATTTTTCAAAGCATTTTTATTGCCATTCAAATAGCTTTTGTACTCAAGTATGACGGCAAAACCATTTAACTCTGTTTTCCAATTAAAACCAAAGTATTTACTTATATCTTTTAATGAATAAGAGACAACGGGTAAACTGTAATTTTTTCTTATTATTTCGTATAGATCACACGTTTTTGAGGAAATTTTACTTAATTTATCTCTCAATAGAGGATATTTAGATGAAAGTTTTTTTAAGGCTGTGAGATCATTTTTATCGTAATGCAATAGCACTTTGTCTTTTTCATACAGGAAATCTACCATTTTTGCAGCGATTTTGTATGTGTTTTTTTCTAAAAAGAAAGGAACGTAAGTTTCGTTTTCCAAAAATCCGAATAAAAAGTCTTTGTTTAAGTAAGTTTCTACGTCAAAGACTATATAATCTTGTGGAAAAGAATGCTCATCAATAACGTAAACTTGGTTTTCAATTAGAGATTTTAGATTGTATAAAGGTTTTTTGAATCTTTTGTCCAATTTTTCTATTTGATTGGTTTTTATAACTGTCAATGGTTCCAAATTCATATTTTTTAAATCCTCAACCATAGATTTACTTAAGTTAGGGACTATGGAATAATCTCCTTCCCTTAAAAATTCCAAATGGCATTGGTTTTTAATTTTGCAGAATTTACAATGTGGCCCATGGACTTTTTTAGTTGATTTAAGATCGTTAAGTTCTTTCGTTATCCATTTTTCTCTTAAAAGAATATCTGAAACATTTATTTCATAACTTCCATTGGATGTTTCTAAAACAATTCTTTTTATAGGTTCACACTTATCTTTGAAATATTTATATACGGTATATATATGTAACCAATAAGATTTTTTAAAATTGTTCCCCATTCTGATGATTTTTACTACACCGTTGTTGATGCTTTCATAATTAGCTTCAACGTTCAAACCATTTATATTAATATCAAAGTATGAACCTTGTCTTTTATAGGTAGGAACGAAATAACTGCAACTTTTAAAATTTTCATAGTAAAGTAAATCCATTGTTTAAACACGCCTTATCTTAAAATTTATCCTTTGTATAATTTTTCCACGTCTCCAATTTCATAAAACAGTGCTGATAATGATTTTAAAAAACCTAGTCTATTGCTTCTTATAGATTCATCTTCAGACATAACAAAAATGTTATCAAAATATCTGTCAATATTTTCTTTTAAAGAGATTAAGCTTTCAATCGCCCCGTCGTAATCTAATTTTTTCAAACAGTTTTCAAATTGAGACTTCACTTCCAAATATTTTTGAAATAACGTTTTTTCCTCTTCTTCTACGAATAGTCTGCCATGATATTCTTGGGAATAATGGTTTTTTGAAATGTTGTTTACCCTTTGAAACGCTGTAATAAAATCTTGAAATTCTTCTTTTTTTATAAACTTATCCAATGATTTGGCAGCCAAGTAAGCTCTTAAAGGTTTATATACATTTATTAAAACCGAATTTATTGCCTCTGCGGATATGTTTTCTCTTTCTAAGATGGTTCCTAAACGGTTGGATAAGAAACTTTTTAACTCAACTTCTACAGGTTTTATAGATATGTTAGATTTCCCACTTTCGGCGAACACTTTTTCTGATAAGTCGATAAGTTCTTTAAGGTTCAGGTCCCATTCCATCGATATCAAAATTCTTAAGATTCCAAAAGCTTTTCTTCTCAATGCAAAAGGATCTTTTGATCCTGAAGGGATCTTTCCTATACCAAAATATCCGATTATGTCATCTATTTTGTCCGCTATGGAGACGATATTAGCAACTAAATTTTGAGATATTTCATCATTTTCCGAAAGAGGTTTGTAGTGTTCTTCGGCTGTTAAGAAAACATCTTCATTTTCTCCTTTGTGTTTCAAATAGATTCTTGCCATAATTCCTTGCAATTCAGGAAACTCATATACAACTTTTGAAGGGATGTCAATTTTACATAACAAGCCGGCTCTTTTAACTACATCTAAATTTTCAAAACCAAGTTTTTCGGCAATTTTTGAACTGAGTGTCGATATTCGCTCACATTTTTCTCTGTAATTTCCTAATTCTACTTGATAAGTAATACTCTTTAAATCTTCAAGCCTCTTCTGTATATCCGTTTTTAAGTCGTCTTCATAGTAAAAAGCTGCATCGTCTAATCTTGCGTTTATTACTCTAGTATAGCCATTAGTAACGTTGCTTTTTCTGCCAAAACCGTCTTGGAAAGCTACGTATTTGTTGATTACCTTTCCATCTTTCATCGCCACAAAACTTCTTTGATGGTGTCTTACAGTGACAATGATGATTTCTGGTGGTAGAAAAAGATATTTTTCATCAAAACTTCCAACTACCCCTTTGGGGAATTCTGTCATTTTGGCAATTTCTCGAATTAAATCCTCGTGCTCTTCCAAAGAAATCTTGATATTATGTTCATCTTCTAGCTCTTGAATTTCTCTCTCTATTACTTCTATTCTTTCTTCATATAGAGGGATTACATAGTTCTTTTTTAATTCACTAAAGAAAGTTTGAGGATTTGTAATTATTATCTCTTCGCCAAAAAAACGATGGCCATAACTTTTGTTAGAGGATTTTTCATCGAATATTTCGAATTCTAAAATCTCTCTATTGTACAAACCTAAAACCCAATGTACCGGTCTTACAAAGGTGTAATTACCTTTTCCCCACCTCATACTTTTGGCAAAATTCATGTTTGTTATCAATTCTGGAATGATATTTTGTAAAATAATTTTGGTAGGCTCTCCCGCTTTAACAAACTCTATATATGCGTATTCTGCGCCGTCATTATTTTCAAATTTTACATCTTTTACCTGAACACCTTGGCCTTTTGCAAAACCTTCGAGTGCTTTTGTAGGTTGGTTATTTTCATCGAAGCAAATCTTTTTTGGAGGACCTTTTCTTTTTTCTTTTTTATCGGGCTGTTTATCTGGAAGGCCCACGATGTAAGCTCCAAACCTACGAGGGGAAATGAAGATATTCATAGACAAAAAATTCAAATCATTTTTTTCCAAGGATTTTTTTAATCCTTCTTCCAATTGAGCTAGTATATTATCAAATTCTGATGGGGGTAAATCTTCAACACCTATTTCAAAAATTGCCCTATTCAACATCAATTACCTCCGCATTTGAACTGTCGATATATAGTTTTGCACAGCTTTTCGCCATATTCCTTATATCCAGTATGTATTGATGCCTTTCGTTAACTCCAATGGCATTTCTTGCGTCCATTAAGTTGAATACATGTGCTGATTTTGCTAAATAGTCGTATGCAGGTAAATATAATTGTTTTGCAATTAGCCTTTGAAATTCTTTTTTATACATATTGTAAAGTGTTTTAAGCATATCTATATCAGCTTCTTCAAAATTATAGTAAGAAAACTGCCTTTCGTTTTCTTTGTATATGTCTTTGTATTTTACATTTTTATTCCATTTAGTTTCATAAACGTTGTCGATGTTCTGTAAATACATAGCTATTCTCTCAATTCCATACGTAAGTTCAACGGGAATATAAGTTAATGGGATGCCTCCCATCTGTTGAAAGTACGTGAACTGAGTGATCTCCATACCATCTAACCATACTTCCCATCCAACCCCCCACGCTCCTAAAGTAGGAGATTCCCAATTATCTTCTACGAACCTTATGTCATGTTCCTTAGGGGATATCCCTAAAGATTCCAAAGACCTAATATATAGATCTTGGACGTCTTTGGGTGAAGGTTTGAGAACTACCTGGTATTGATAAAATCGTTGCATTCTATTTGGGTTTTCACCGTATCTACCGTCTGTTGGCCTTCTACAAGGTTGAGTATAGGCAACTCTCCATTCATTTGCCCCAAAAGATCTAAAAAAAGTGGCAGGACTGTATGTCCCTGCCCCCATCTCTATATCGTAAGGTTGGTCTATAACACATCCAAAATCGGACCAAAATTTTTCTAAGTTCATAATCACATCTTGAATGTACAAATCAAATCCTCCATTCTTCCAGCAGAATTAATTGTTTATTATTTGTCAGATTTTACTCAACGGAAATAAGCAGTGGATAATGTCTCTGCCCACCGTTGTGAATTTCTATCTCTATATTGGCGTATTTTTGGGTCAGATTTTTTACTAGTTGATCGATCTTTTCTTTTTTGGCACCTTCACCGTAAATTATGGTAATGATTTCATAACCTTTTTTTATTAGTTCCTCTAAAACTTTTTCCGTTTCTTTATAAACGTTCTTTCCATGAGCTTTTAACTCTTTTCCAAGAAATATCAAGTACTCGCCTTTTTTTATCTTTTCACCCTTAATGGTGGAATCCCTAACCGCATAAGTAACTTCAATCGGGACGATAGATTTAACGTATCCCATCATGGATTCTTTTAATTCTTCTTTGTCCATATTGTCATCGAAACCAAGCAAGGCACTTATGCCTTCTTGAATGTGTTTTGTAGGTAATATCAATATCTCTTTATCAGTTAACTCTGCGGCTTTTTCAGCAGCCAGAATTATATTTGGGTTATTGGGGAGTATGATCACTTTTTTTTGTGGAACTTTATTAATCGCATCTGAGATGTCTTTTACACTAGGGTTAGTGGTTTGACCTCCAAAAATAACTTGATCCACTCCCAAACTTATAAAGATATCTGAAATACCTTTTCCTGGAGAGACTGCAATCACACCCCAATTTTTATTATTCAGATTATTGTTAACAGCCACTTTGGCTTGCTCTATATCGCTGTTTTGCCCTCTTTTTGTTTTTCTATAATATGTTCATGTTGTGATTTCATATTGTCTATCTTTGTTTTGATCAATTCGCCATGTTCTAAAAACTTTTCAAAGACTAATCCTGGATGATTTGTGTGTATGTGTGTTTTTAATATGTCATCCTGATTAACTAAAACAATGGAATCTCCGAGACCTTCCAAAAAGCTCCTTATTTCTTCTAAGGTCTTTTTTTGTATAGGCTGTTTCTGGAATTTTACTATCGCTTCTGTGCAATACTGGTATGTTAGTTCTTCATAGGCTATTTCTGTTATTTGTTCAGGTGTGGCAGACTCTAATTCCTCAAGTTCTACTTCAATATCGCCGTGAAGTGCATCATTCATACCTTTTAAAATGTAAGCAAGTCCTTTTGCTCCAGCATCCACAACATTCGAATCGCGTAATTTTTTTAAATATTTTGGGGTTTCCTCTACTATTTCAAATGAATACTTTACTATCGCATCGAAAAAAACCAAAAAATCCTTTTCTTCGGACATACTTTCTTCCATCTTTTCTGACAATCTTCGAATTAAAGTCAGCATTGTTCCTTCAACTGGTTTCATAACGGCGTTGTAAGCTCTATCTTTAGCGTTTTGAAGGGCTTTTATAAAATCTTGGGTGTTGATTCTTTTCTTTTTTTCGAGAATTTCAGTTATTCCACGAAATATTTGTGACAAAATAACACCTGAGTTACCCCTTGCTCCTAGTAAAAGACCTCTTCTCAAACTTTCCATCATAGATTTCATATCGTTTTTATCTTCAACTTCATCCATACTTTTACAAGCTTCGAGCATACCTGCTAACATATTATTACCAGTGTCTCCATCTGGGACAGGAAAAACATTAAGGGCATTAATTTCATCTTTGTTTTTAGCTAATTCTGCTGCACCTTTTTTTAGAGCTAAATATAGGTCTTTTGCATACAAAAACTTGGGCATTCAACAGACACCTTCTCTCAATATTTCAAGCCAGATATGCTCACATTTACTTTGATATTATCAAAATTTAGCATAGATGTGACTCTATGGTGAACATTCTCTTGTATATTTTGAGCTACCTTTTTAATGGGAAGGCCATATTCAAAAACGAGGAAGAGATCAATTACTATACTTTCTTCATTTTCTGATACGTTTATTCCTCTATCTTCACTTTTTGACCAAAAACTTGATATCCTATCAAAAAAACCTTGCTTTCCAGAGATTTCAACCGTGCCGTAGGATTCGATAACAGCCTTATAAACCAATTCTTTTATAACATCGTTTTTGATATCTACAGTACCAAATTCTGTTTCTATTAACATGAGGTTCACCTCCGTAGTTTGTTATTTTTGCAAATTACTAACTATTGCGGAAAGGTATCCAACTACCGCTTCATAATCGCCGCTTATTAGGCCACTCGTAGTGTGGTCAATTATTTCAATATCAGTAAATCCTATACTTAAAAGAGCAGCCACGGGACCGTATCCACACATACTTATATTATATCTTCTTATTGTATCATACATTTCTTGCAGATTCATATTTTTTAATGTTTCTATAACTTTTTCATCTTTTAGCAACGTCTTTTCGTGACTTTCGTAATGATTCATGTCAGAAGAAGCTATGATCAAATCTCCTTCTTCTATGATGTCTGCTAAAATTTCTCCAAGGTTTTTGGAGGTTTCTAAACTTTGATCCATCATACAGATAGGTACAATTTCAAAATCATTTCCTATAGCATACTGAAGAAAAGGTAGTTGTACCTCTAATGAATGTTCTCTCGAATGTGCAGATTCATCGTTATAAATGTCTAACTCTTTCAAAATTTTCCCTGCGATTTTTCCGTCAACATTTATCTTTCCCAAGGGAGTTTTCCAACTACCGCTTGTGAAAACTGATATTTTAGAACCAAATCCTGTATGATTAGGCCCTAACAAAAATACTCTTTTTGCTATACCTTTCTCAAATACCTTTTTGTAAGCTTTTGCTGCGGTTTCTCCAGAATATATATAACCAGCATGAGGTACTATTGCTCCCATAGGGGGAATTAATTTTTCGGTATTTACTTTAAAACTATCACCAAAAAAACTTTTTAGAAGGTTTTTTAATTTTTCTGGATTCGAAGGGTAAAAAGTACCTGCAACCACAGGATTTCTAACCTTCTCCATATTTCGAATCGCCTCCTGAGAGACTGATGTTTCAGAAATAATTCTCAATTTCAGGTTTATTAGATACTTCAACATGTATGAGTATAACTAAATCGTATACATTTTCTGTTTTTTCATACGAAGTGAACAACTGTCCTATTACGGGTATTTCTTTAAAAATAGGAATACCGGTTTCGTTTTCAACTATGCTGGTAAAATTAAGCCCACCTAATTTTATAAAACCACCGTTGGGGATGATAAATTTACTGTTCATATTTCTTTCATCAACTATGTTTTTATCTTCATTTTTCAATTCGCTTATGCTTATATCTAATTTAGTGTTGACCATTTTTGTAATATTGTCATATTCACCACTTATTTCCATTATAAAACCTGATTCTATTTTTGATACTATCTTACCTTCATCATCGAATACGGGAACCGACAAGACGGATTTTATTGATGCTGGTTCACCTTCATTAACATATATTACTGGTTTTGATATTAATGAAGCCCTATCTTTGCTACCATTTATTATACCATCAAATTGTAAAGTTAATAAGTAAAGTTCTTCTACAGAGAATCTATCGACATTTTGTCCAGAGAAAACGAAAATCTCGTATTTTAATAGTTTTTTCTGTTCATAAAATCTAAGGGTATTATGCCCGATATTCTCATACCAAATGTCTTGGGATACCAAATAAGGCTGTAACGATGACATATCTAAATTAAAGTCATTGATGGTTACCTTTTTATCGTTTTCAAAATCTGATATAACGTTTATAGATTGAGCTTTTGCTACCAAGGAAATTAACTCTTTTAACGAAATTTCAACGTTGCCCTCTTCATAAGGAAATGAATCCAGAATATTTTTCAAAAAGCTTGTTTTGGATTCTTCGTATTCTAACATGTATAGAACATAATCTTCCTGCTCTGTAATATTTGAAAATTTGATATTCTCCTGGATTAATACTTTCTCAAAAATTGTACTCTTTTCAAAAGGAATGGTAACGAGTTCTTTGTTAATTATAGGTTTAAACATTTCAGGTATAATTTGAGGTTGAACAAGTTCATTTATTTTTTGGGCTATTTTTATAGATTCACTACTTCCCATTAAAAAGAAATGTTGTTCGTCTAACTTGTAAGTCTTTACAGGTAGAATCTCTTCTAAAAATGTCATGTCGTAGGCAGAGGTTAAAACAACATAACTTTCATCTTCGTAATTTTCTTTCTTTTCAATAGGAGTAGGTGTTTCACTAATTTCTTGTGGTGTTATAGGTAAAACATCTTTTGTCTCTGGAATTTCGTTTAAATAATTTATCAATTCGTTAATTTGGTATTTTTCGCCTTCTCTGGCAAGGATTGCGTAGTAATTATCCTCAAAAAAGGCTACTTTACAATCAAAGATTTTTTCTAAACGGGTTAGGTCATACTTTGATTCAAAGAAAAGCAAATATTCTTGGTTTCTATCTAAAGAATCTTCTTTTGAAGAGGCTAGCATAAAATTGGTTGAGGAACTTTGTTCAGAGATATTTTCATTTTCAATGAATAAAGGCAGATCATTTTCAAAGGCAGAGGCTTGTTTACCTACCAATACTGTATCTTCATCGTAAAAAATTGCGTTTAATGAATAAACTTCATTCAGCATTCTTAAAAAATGTTCTATGTGTATTTCATTTGAATTTATAGCGAAAAAAGTGTCGGACAATTCTTCCGTTTTTATCCAATTCCAGCCAATGTAAGTAAACAACAAGTCTATAGCATCATCTAACTTTATTTTTTCAAAGTTTATCTTTTGAAAAGTGTATGGTTCATATCCATAAAAAATTATCCTATCGTCCTTTATTTCTAAATTTTTCATCGGATAAAGAAATTTAATCGTAATTACATTTTTTGAAGTAGAGACTTCTTTTACAGGCCCTTTACTGATTTTGTAATTTGCTTGCTCAAAGATTTCCCCTTCGAAAAAAAGTTTGTAAATGGTCTTTGAATCGTTTGAATAAATTTCAAACTTACTTTGCGTTTCAAAAAATACGATATTGGCGTTAATGGTTGAATCATAATCTATAAAAAAGCCAAAGAAAAATGAAGGTAATAATAAAAAAATAAAGAAAAGAGCTTCCTTCGGTTTCGGCATGAGACCCCCTTCAAAATATTCCCTTATTACTTCAATTATACCATAAAAACTCAAAAACTCTGTTTAATAGTCTTTCACCCTGTAACCTTTTTAAAAATGAAAAACGCCCATTTGGGGCGTCTTTAATTTTTTATTTTATCATTAGCTTTGTTATGAGTTTTGCAAATGTAGCTTTATCTTCGATTTCTAATCCTTCAAGTAACAAAGATTGGTTGTAAAGTAATTCGGCGTAATCTTTAATCTCTTCTGAGTTGGGATCTTTTTTGTATATATCTGTTAATATTTTAAATACTTGGTGGTCAGGGTTTAGCTCTAAGATCTTTTCAGCTTCAAATGGTAGTTGCTCTAAATTTTTTAAGGTCTTTTCCATGTTTAAGGATATTGCTTCATTGGCGCTTACTATACATGCAGGGGATTCCTTCAATTTATCTGTTAGTCTAACATCTTTTACTTTGTCTTTAAGGTATTCTTTTATTTTTTGAAGTAAGTCTTTGTTTTCTTCTTCTTTTTCTTTAAATTTCTCATCTATTTTTACATTTGAACTGCTGATCGATTTGAATTCTTTTCCTTCATAGTCGTGCATCAATTTGATGAGAAATTCGTCTATTTCATCTGTTAAATACAATACCTCATAACCTTTTTCTTTGAAGGATTCCATTTGGGGCAGATTTTCAATAATATCTTTACTTTCCCCTACAGCGTAATATATGTAATTACCTTGATCTTCTTTCATTCTTGAAATGTATTCTTTAAGGGTTACCATATTTTTATCAGACGTGGAACTTTCGAATAAAAGCAGATCTTGAACTTTTTCTTTTTCCTGTATATTTTGGTACAATCCTGCCTTTATAACCTTTCCAATTTCTCTCCAAAATTCTACGTACTTTTCTCTTTCGTTTTCGAGTTTTGATTTTAAAGTATCTAATATCTTTCTTTCAATATTTTTTCTTATTACTTTTAGTTGTTTGTTTTTCTGAAGTATTTCTCTTGAGATGTTCAAAGAGAAGTCTGGAGAGTCTACCAATCCTTTAACGAAACCTAAATAATCGGGGAGAACTTCTTCACAGTTTTCCATTATAAAAACGTTCTTTGAATAGAGGTTCAACCCTCTTTTGTAATCTTTGCTGAAAAAGGTAAACGGCAACTTAGAAGGAATATAAAGCAATGCGGTGAATTCAACCGTAGTTCCTTCAGCTTTGAAATGAATAACATCGAAAGGATCGTTCCAATCGTAAAAATGTTCTTTGTAGAACTCGTTGTATTCGTTTTGAGATATTTCTTCTTTGTTTTTGTTCCATAAGGGAACCATCGAATTAAGTATTTTTTCGGTTATCTTCTGTTTACCTGCTTCCACTTCTTCTTCCCATTTCATTTTTATGGGGTATTTTATATAGTTGGAGTGTTTTTTGACTAATTCTTGAATTTTATATTGGTCCAAATAATTTTCATCCTCATCTAAATCGTCTTTCAATATTAAGGTAATCTTAGTTCCTCTATTGGCTTTTTCACATTCTTCAACTGAATAAGTTCCTGTTCCATCGGATTCCCATCTTACACCTTTATCTTGATCCCACTTTTTGGTTTCTACAATAACTTTTTTTGCAACCATGAATGCGGAATAAAATCCAACACCAAACTGTCCTATGAGGTTTATTATAGTGTTTTCCTTATCTGCCGTGAGGCTGTCTCCCGTTTGAGCCTGTTTTAGTTGGTTCAGAAAGTTTTTGGTGCCTGATTTTGCAATAGTTCCCAAGTTTTCGATTACTTCTTCATAAGACATTCCAATACCGTTATCTTCAACTATCAAAGTGTTGTTATCTTTGTCTATTTCAATCCTTATCCGCAAGTCAGTATCGTTTTGTAAAACGTTAGGGTCTTTTAAAGATAGGAATCTAATTTTATCAAGTGCGTCTGATGCGTTAGAAATCAACTCTCTTAAAAAAATGTCTTTGTGGGTGTAAATAGAGTTTATTATTAGGTTAAGTAATTGTTTTGTTTCAGCTTGAAATTCTTTTACTTCTGGCATTTTTGTCTTTCTCCTCCCGTTTTTTAGACTCTTAGTGTCTTTAGAAACTCTAACCAAAAAATTATATCGAATTTTTTTGAAGGTTAATTTTCTTTTTTTTTTATTATTTTTATATAAAGAACTTTCTTGAGCGCACGAATTCATTTTAGAATGTAGTGAATTTTGATATATTTTTTGTAAAACTATAGTATTTTTGAACGTAATTTGATAAAATAACAATATACACTGAAGAACGCACTTTTGGGAGATGGTTTAGTGTTTTTTTGGAAATTTGCCTTTCGCAATTTTTTAAAGAGATGGCAAGTGAGCATTTTGTTAGTTTTGGGGGCTATCATTCCTTCTTTGTTAACTGTTTCTTCTCTTTCACTTAATGATTCGATAGTTTCTTATAGAAAAACTCAGCTTGAGGTTAATTTTGGTCAAGCAGATGCCTTTGTTGTTAATAACAGGACATCACTATTTCTCTCTTTTCCCTTGTCACAAATGATATTAGATGATCTAAAAAGCAATCCCCAAGTAAAAAACATTTTACCGGCTTCAGAAAGTTTCGGAAGAATAGAAAATAATGGACGTTTTTTGGAAGTTTTGGTTGTTGCGGTTGAAGGAGAAGATCTTTCGAACTTTATAGGTCAAAATATTGATTTAAGTCCAGGTAAAGTAGTTGTCTCTCAAGAGATAGCTAACGAAATTGGAGTTAATGAAGGAGAAACCATTGTAATTCATATGCCAGGGGGTTCAAAGAATTTAGAGGTTTCCCATGTTGGTGAGAAAGGTTTTTGAATTACCGAGGAGAGATGGCGCAATATCCGGGATCGGTTTTTGTTAATGTGTTGGATTTCAAAGGTAATACAGTTTATCCTTCAAAGGCGTATGTGGATTTTGTTGAATCCGAAAATGTTGATATTTCCAATATTTTCCTTCCTTCAAATTTAGAGATTAATAATATAAAAGAAGATTTTTTGAATTCCCCAGTAAATGAAATTCTGGGATATATTGTTTTTGCCTTTAGTTCTTTTTCAATATTGGCGGGTTTAATATTAGTTATTGTTTTCGGGAACAATTTTGCAAACGAGCAAGAAAAAACGGTAGGTATTTTAAGAATTTTAGGTTTTAAAAGATTTAAGATCTTACTTCTTTTCTTTATGGAAGCTTTGTTATATTTTGGGATATCTTCAGCAATAGGAGTTATTTTGGGGGCGAAAATAGGAGCTGTTCTATTAAATCAACTTGGTGAAATTGCATCAGGTCTAACTTTCGAAACTTTGGGAAGTTTTACAGTCGTTCCTTATGAATTAAGTGTTAGAACAATAATATTTGGTTTTTTAATAGGTATTGTAATACCATTGATCATTTTTATGATTAAAGGGTTACAAATTTCCAACAACTCTCCTGTAGAATCCTTGAAAAAAGATGTGGAGGCATATGTGCCTCATGGTATTAACGGATGGTTTTCTCTTCTTTTTATTATATCTGGTGTTCTTTTAATGTCCTTTGCAAATGAGTTTGAAATTCTGGCATTAATTTTGATTTCAGTGGGATTAGTATTTGTATTCAAAAACCCCTTGTTTAATGTTGGGTTATCCGTTTTTCTTATGATCCTTAGTAAAACATTTTTTTCTCTCTCTTCGGGAGCATTATCTTTTAATTTTATTTTTCAAAGATCTTTTTTATTCGGTTTCATCGTTGTTCTTTTTTTTACTTCTATAATTCCAATTTTAAAAAGGTTTTCTAAAGTGTTTTCCTCAAAGAAGAGTGTTCCTTTTCTTTTGGGATTTTCGTATGTTGAAAGATTCCCAGTTAGAGTTTTAATGCTTTCTTTAATGTTTGGTATAATTATTTTTGGTTTGATTGTTATTTCTTCCATACCAGCGAATTTGGTTAGGTTTGTTGATACTTCTATGCAAGAAGGATTATTTGGATATAATTTTTTGGTTGTATCAAATCCTATAAAAAACCTATTTTTTTCTGATGATATAGCTGTTTATGAAGGGATAGAAAAGCCAACAAAGGTTCAAATTGCCATTCTCGATTCACAGATTATAGCTTTTGTAGACGATACTTTTCTTGAATCGGCGATAATTCCATCGGAATCAGTAACAGATTGGAGAGAGGAACTGAAAAGTAAAAATACCGTTCTTTATGGAAAATTTAGTGATGAAGAACAAATTCCAGAGTACGTGAAGGGTAATCTTTCCTCCATTACACCCTTAGGTGGAGTATCTAATGTTTCTTACGATGTCGTTGGTTTTTTTAACTTAAAAGATATTACAATTCCTGTAAAATATGTAGCAAGTATAGTATCCAAACCTAATAGCGTAAAAAGTGTCGATATACTTTTAGGGAATGTGCCTAAAGAAAATATTGACGAAGTCAAGCAGAAATATATGTCAACTTTTGATTATCCTATTTTTATAGAAGAGGAATTACAGACTATTTATAATGGGATAGATGGTATAATTTCTCTAGCAACTGGAATGCTTTATCTTGGATTGATTAGTGGATTTTCAGGACTGGCACTGTACTCTGTAAGATCATGCATAATTCGCCAAAGAATAATCGGAACTCTAAGGGCAATCGGTTCAAGTTCAAAAGATATAACCAAGGGGCTTCTCATTGAAAATTTCAGCATTGTTTCAGTAGGAGCTTTCATAGGTCTTGTTGGAGGTTACTTAGTCGCAAAGGATATTATTTTCGCCATCTTTCAGTTTTTAGGAAATGTTGATTTTTATTTTCCATTGTTGAATGTAGTGGGAATAATTGGAATGGTGTATTTAGTCACTTTTCTAACCTTGATGATACCTTCTTTTTTGATAACTAAAATCACACCAGCAGACAGTTTGAGGGAGATAGGATAATGGAAGTTGAGAGTAAAAATAGTGCTTTGATAAAAGCGATTGAATTGTACAAAGTTTACAACGATAAGAGGGTAAAAGTAGAGGCTTTAAAGAACGTTACCTTAACGATTAAAAAAAGTGAATTTATTGGTATATTAGGACCTTCAGGTTCAGGTAAAACGACCTTACTTAATTGCCTTTCTGCAATAGATAATCCTACAAGAGGCGAGATTTACTTTAAAGGGGTCCCATTCCAAAATTTGAAAGAAGAAGAACGAACTTCCTTCAGGGCCAAAAACATGGGCTTTGTTTTTCAATTTTTTAATCTAATTCCTGTTTTGACGGTTTTAGAAAATGTCCAATTGCCTTTGTTAATCTTAGGAGAAAAGAATAAGACCTCAAAGGACAAGGCTTATGAAGTTTTAAAGAAAGTTAAGCTTGAGAATAAAGTAGAACGATTCCCCTATGAGCTATCAGGTGGAGAGCAACAAAGAGTTGCTATTGCAAGGGCTATAATACATTCACCAGAGGTTATATGGGCTGACGAACCAACTGGAAATCTTGATACCGAAAATGGTGAAATAATAATAGAACTGTTAGAGGAGATAAGAAAAGAAAAGGGAACAACACTTGTGGTAGTTACCCATGATTTGAATATTGCAAAAAGAGCCGATAGAATTATCCAAATTAGAGATGGAATTATACAAGAAATTTAATTCTTTGATGAATTTTGATATAATGTAAGAAGAGGGGGTTGTAGCGCAGCGGGAGCGCGTTGCCTTCGCAAGGCAAAGGTCGTGGGTTCGAATCCCATCAACTCCACCATATTGAATTAGCCGACCCAACCTCAGCGTCCAAATTTCCCAAATTTTACTCTCTTCTGTCGAAAAACTTCTCATAAGCCAAAATGTTAGTGAAATTCCTTATACAGCCGAGATATGAGGACAAAAAGTTGCATTTTCACTGTTACGCTTTCTATTAGATTTAGCTGTCTACTTTCAAAGCTGGTAAAGTCTAAACTTGAGGCTGTTAAAAAACGAGTCAAAGAAACGGATAAAAGCTTAGGGGTTAAGAACCTTTGTCAAAATTGTCGTGGGTCACTTTTATTCAGAGAATGTTATACGCAATGTCGTGCCTAAGGAATATGATTAAAAATAGTCTAATTTTAACTGGAAAGTGGAAGAGGGTTTTACCATGGTAAAAAAGTTAAAATATCCAAAGGCGATAGTAAATTGGCCAGAAGATGAACGGCCACGAGAGAAATTATTAAAATTTGGAGCTGATAAACTTTCTGATACTGAACTTTTAGCAATTCTTTTAAGGGTGGGCTCAAATGGTAAAAGTGCTGTAGATATGGCAAGGGAATTGATAAACGAGTTTGGTACATTTAGAAATATAGGCTCAAAAAGTTTTGCTGAACTTAAAAGAAAAGGGTTAGGAATTGCAAAAATTGCTCAGATAAAAGCAGCTATAGAAATTGGCAAAAGGTTCTTGAAAGAGAAAAGTTTGACTAAAATCAAAGTTGAAACCAGCAAAGATATAGTTGATTATTTCATCCCTTATTTGAGGGATATGAAAAAGGAAATTTTCAAAGTCGTTTTACTTGATGGGAAAAATAAAATAATCAAAGATGTAACCATATCAGAAGGAACACTTACTAAAAGCATAGTCCATCCGAGAGAAGTTATAAAAGAAGCAATTGTAGAATCCTCAGCTGCATTAATACTAATTCACAATCACCCAAGCGGTGAACCCCAGCCAAGCCAAGATGATATAGAGATAACCAATAGGATAATTTCCGCTTGCGAACTTGTAGGGATAAGAGTTTTAGACCATGTCATCATTGGTGATAACAACTATTTTAGTTTTTTTAATGAAGGACTTATTAAGGAGGGAGAAGATGGAAAAATGGGATGAACATCTAACTTCCGAACAAAGAAAAGCAGCGAGTCATAAAGGATCACATGCAAGACTCCTTGCCGGTCCTGGAACTGGGAAAACATTGACCATGACCAGAAGAATTTTATGGTTAACGACGACACAAGGTGTTTCTCCAAGTCAAATTCTCGCCCTTACCTTTACCCGTGCTGCTGCATCAGAATTAAGGCGCAACCTCAGGTATAACCTTGAAGGTACAGGAATTGATCTCCCAAGGGTTTCTACTCTTCACTCCTTTGCATTGAGACAGATACTACGTAATGCGTCTTTAACCAAGCTTCCACAACCTCTCAGAATTGCAGATGACTACGAGGAGCGACAAATCATAATCGAAGAATTAAGCGATTTGATCGGTGAGAATGTGCGGAAGACCCAAAATTTATTAAATGAACTTTCCTCTGATTGGCAAAAGCTAACGGCTGATACGCCGGATTGGGAGCGGAGATTTCCAAACCCACAATTTTTAGGAGCTTGGGAAGAACATAGAGAGGTTTATGGATATACTCTAAGAGCAGAACTTGTCTATCAACTAAAGCGGGCATTGGAAGAACAGGGGGAAAGTCTGGATTTAGAGGGACCACCGAAATATGTGCTCATAGACGAATATCAAGATCTAAATCCCTGCGACTTATCTGTTATCAGATCATTGGCCGACCTCAATAGTGAGATTTACTCCGCTGGCGATGATGACCAAAGTATTTACAGTTTTAGATTTGCAAATCCAGATGGAATAAGAAGATTCACTGATGATTACACTCCTTCAGCAGATTTAAAATTGGAGATTTGTCAACGATGCCCTAAGGAGATACTCAACTATGGACTTTTTGTTGCTAGACAAGATCCTCGCCGTATTGATAAGCCTATTGAACCTAAAGACAAAGCTGAACAAGGTGAGGTTCATGTATTGAGATTTCCAAATCAAATTAAAGAAGCCGAAGGAGTTGCTATTTTATGTCATTGGCTTATTAAATCACAAAATATCCTGCCGGAAGAGATCCTTATTCTTTTACGAACTGATAGAAATAATCAATTCTCTGATCCAATACGGGAAGCCCTTACAAAAAAGAGTATTCCTGTAGGAGCTGTATCAAACCCTCTAGAACCGCTAAACCATGAACAAGCTCGTGAGATGCTTTGTTTAATGCGATTAACTGTTCAGCGTGCTGACAATCTTGCTTGGAGAACAATCCTCTCATTGGGTAACAGCGGAATTGGCAAGAAAGCATTTTCTGAACTTTATGAATTGTCAAGAAAAAATGGAATTATATTTTCAGAGACACTTCAACAGGTTAAAGAATCACCGAACTTATTATCCGAAATGGGAATAGAGTTTCTGAAAAGGTAAAAAAAATAGAAAGTTTTCTCCTAGAAATTGATACACCAGAAAAGGAAAAATTAGATAGTTGGATTAATAATCTTGCCACTAAAATTATTCAGGATGATGGTGAAAGGCAAGAAGTACTCGGTCTCTTTTCAAAAGTAAGGGGGCTTGGTGAGGCGGAGACTTTGGAAGAGCTATTACGTGCATTAAATGTATCTCTTGGCGATGTAGAACAGGAAAAGGAAAAAGGTAAAGTTGCTATCATGACAATGCATCAAGCTAAGGGACTGTCTGCTGATGCAGTAATTTTAGCCGCTGCTGAGGACGAGTATATCCCAGGACGAGCAACTGGCGAGGCAGTTGATGATGAAAGGCGTCTATTGTATGTGTCGATCACTCGTGCAAGGAAGTATCTCTATGTAACTTTTTGTCAAAAAAGAACGGGGCAACAACGCCATTCAGGGAAAAATACTGGTAAATTGCAAAGAACATTTACCCGATTTCTTAGCGGTGGACCCTATAACCCACAGGATGGTCAAATTTTTATAAGAAACTTGGTGGATAAAAATGCCTGAAAAAGAATATAAACCAACTGAAGAACTTGAAGTAAAAGAAGGGTATGTAAAGGATTTTTTAACTAATCGACTAATCCGTTTAACACCAGAGGAACAAGTTAGACAGATTATGTTAATGAGATTGGTTGAAGAATATGAATATCCTAAAGAATTGATAAAAACCGAGTTTGAAATACAAAAAGGCAGTAAAAGAATTGGTCCTGCTGACATTGTTGTATTCAGGGATGGTAAAAGTAAAGACCAAGAGAATATTTGGATTATTGTAGAAACCAAACGAAAGGAACGTTCTGATGGTGTTGAACAATTAAAGACTTATCTTTCTCCTTGCAAAGGTGCAAAATTTGGCATTTGGTTTAATGGGAATAATATTGCATATCTGGAAGTATTAGACCATGCTCCTTATTTCCGGGAAGTTCTTAAAATACCTAAAAGTGGTGAAACTACAATCCATCTTCCAGAAAAGAAAGATTTAAAGCCAGCGCCAGAATTGCGAAGCATTTTTGAAACCTGTCATAACTATATTTACGCCAATGAAGGTTTGCTTAAAGAAAAAGTTTTTAACGAAGTTTTAAAACTTATTTTTATAAAAATGGTTGATGAAAAAAAAATTTCTGCAAAATGTGAATTTGGAATAACGACAGAGGAAGAAGAAGAAATAAAAGAGGGCAAGTCAAGTGTTTTTACAGAACGAATTATAAAACTTTTTGAAGAAGTAAAATCAAGGTATAGTGATGTCTTTGAACAGAATGAAAGGATAAATTTAAAGCCAATTACTCTTGCCTTTGTTGTAAGCCAACTTCAAGAATACAGTCTTATAGAAACTAAAGTAGATGTTAAAGGAACCGCCTTCCAGACATTTGTTTATGCTCATCAAAGAGGAGAGAGAGGAGAATTCTTTACTCCACATCCTATAGTAGAATTAGCTGTTGAAATGCTTGATCCAAAAGATGATGAAAAGTTTATCGACCCTGCCTGTGGTTCCGCTGGATTCCTTGTCAGTGGGATGAATTATATTAAGGGAAAATTTATAAAGGAAAGACCTGACAAAAAATCTAAAGCAAACGAATTTCTAAAAGAATATACTCAAGCCCATATAGCAGGTATAGATGTTAATCCAGATCTATCAAAAGTTGCCAAGATGCATATGATTTTATACGATGATGGACATACTGGGATTTTCTGTGCAAATAGCCTTTTACCACTTGATGAATTAGAAGATATATCTATAAAATCGGGTGTTCCACGCTCTTTAAGGCCTTATCCTAACTGGTTTGATGTTTTAATGACTAATCCTCCTTTCGGCAGCAAGGGTAAAGTAACAGATAAAAGAATTTTAAAGCAGTTTGAGCTTGGCTATAAATGGAAATTGGACAAAACTACTGGAAAATGGATAAAAACAGATACGCTTCAAAATGGTCAGGTCCCAGATATTCTGTTCATTGAAAGAAGCCTGCAACTATTAAAAGATGGTGGCAGAATGGCAATTGTTTTGCCTGATGGCAATCTAAACAATTCTTCTTTGGGCTATGTAAGAGAATTTATCCAGCAGAAGGCAAGGATTTTAGCGGTTGTTTCAATGCCAGTTGGAACCTTTATGCACGCAGGAGTTAATCCAAAAACAAGTGTTTTGTTTTTACAGAAACTTAATGAAGAAGAATTGGACAAATTAAAGAAAATAAATTATCCAATTTTTATGGCAGTAGTTGAAAAGATTGGGTATGACCTCAATTCAAAGACACCTAAAGTTATGTATAAAAAGAATGAGCGAGGAGAGATTATAAAAGATGAAGATGGCAAGCCAATTATAGATACAGATATTCCTGATATAATTTCTGCATTTAAGGGATTTAAAAGAAAGTATCAGTTAGGATTTTAAAAATGATTGATGAAAATACTATTAAATTGATGGCTAAAATAATGCAAGAGGGTATGACAGGATACAAAATTGCTGAACTATTAAATGATGCTAATAAAAAGTTTAATTTTTATAAAGGCGAATTTTCACCACCAGGAAAGACTCGAGAACGAAAGGAATCATACGCCCAAAAATGGTTAAATGCATTAAGAGAAAAAGGATGGGAAGAAGTGTTGTCTTATATAGCTAATCAACTTTTGGATAAAACCCGTGTATACTTTGAAGAAGATGAACAGCATCCTTATCCAGAAGAATTATTGAATAGATTGAGAGAAAAAATTCAAGGGACCAAAATAAAAGAAGATAAAAAGACCAAAAGACAAATCACACATGGAAAAACTATCAGGAGAATGTTAAAAGGAATTAAAAATGAAAAATTAGCTGAGTTACTATATCAAGATCTGAAAGATGTTGATTTGTGTATTTCTGTTGGAGCATGGAAGCCTGCACTTGTTTTATGTGGAAGTATTCTTGAAGCGATACTTTCTGACTGGCTTGAGAGTATGCCGCCAGAAGAAATACAAAAAGCATTTCAAGAGTTATACCCAAACAAAAAAATTAAAAAGGTTTTCGATTATACATTAGAACAGCTCATTGACATTGCAGAAAAAAACAGAGCTTTTACACGGATATCATGCCACAATCAGTGATGGTATAAGAAATTTCAGAAACTTAATTCATCCTAATTTCGCTCTTCGTCAACAGATAAAACCAAATAAAGCAATTGCCGAAATAGGAAGACAGATTACTTTGGCTATATTACAGGAGGGGCAAAAAATAAAATGATTCTTTCAGAAGTAAAATATTCTCAAGTAATGGAAAAATTGAGATTTGATGCTGAGTTTTATAAACCAGAATATCTGAAAGTAGAGGAACTTGTAAAAAAATCCACTAATATAAAAACACTTGGCGAGTTGGTTACTTCAATTATTAACGGTGTTGACATAAGAGAATTTGTTCCAGAAGGGATTCCTTATTTAAGAGTTGGGGATATGAAAGAATTGTTTATTGATGTAAATAATGCATCGAGAATTAGAAACAATTCAATTATTTCAAAAGGTATAATACTAAAAGAAGGAGATTTACTATTTTCACGAAAGGGCACTGTTGGTATAACTTGTGTTGTTACGCCGGATTTGACTGGTTCAATTATAAGCACAGAGTTGATAAGAGTTAGACTAAAAGAAGTCAACTCTTATTATACTGCTGTCTTTTTTAACTCGGAATATGGACGGAAGCAACTTTTAAGAATAAGCAGTGGTGCTGTTAATCCAGTGATAACAAGAGAATTATTTAAATCGGTTTTTGTTCCCATCCCTCCTCTATCCTTCCAACAAAAAATAGAATCTTATATCAAAGAATCATACGAAAAACGAAAATTAGCAGATGAAAAATATAAACAAGCGCAAGATTTATTGAATAAAATACTGGAAATAGAAAAATTTGCATTGAAAGAAGAAAAAGTGTTTGAATCAAAATTTGATGAGATTGAACAAACCTTACGTTTTGATGCAGATTATTATTTACCAAAATTCACAGATGCAATAAAAATCTTAAAACAATCTAAATTTGAACTCAAGAAATTAAAAGAATTATGCAAGGAAGCGATACGCAAGGTTAATCCTATTAAACAACCAAATAAAAAATTTACCTATGTTGAAATCGGCGATATAGATATTTCTACAGGTGAAATAAAAACAAAAGAGATATTAGGATATCAAGCACCACCAAATGCAAGAAGACTTTTTAAAAAAGGTGATTTGGTCATTTCTATGGTAAGACCAACAAGGGGAGCAATAACAATAATTCCAGAAGAACTGGATAATTCTTTAGGTTCAACAGCATTCTACATTTTAGAAATCCCATCTCCCTTTAGAGAATTTTTATTTCTTTATTTAAGGTCTGACATAGGATTGAATCTGTTAGGAAGGTCAGTTGTTGGTGCAATGTATCCAACTTTGAAGAAAGAACACATTGAAGAAATTATTATCTCCATTATTCCAGAACAAAACCAAAAACAGATTTCTGACCTTGTAAAACAATCATTTTCCCTTCGCAAAGAATCTAAGGAATTTTTAGGAAAAGCCAAGAGAGAAATTGAAGAATTTATTGAGAAAGGGTATCAATGCAGTAACTGACCAGCGATTTTTTGGAAAGGAATTAACCATGAAATTTGAAAGTCAGTCCATAACATTAAAGAAAGGTACGGCACATGCATATAACAGCGGATAAATGGCTATGATGCTACGCATCTTCGCCCAAATCTCCTTCAGCAACTTCTTTTATCCAGAGAACGTTAGGCGGGCGACTTTCAATAGACACTTTAGAAATAGAAAAATTTTGAAAATGGTAGTGAGTTTTTAGAAGGGTTAGAGAATGCGATAAAATAACTCGCTTTTCAGAAAATTAATAAAAAAGAGTTTCAAATACTGAATAAAAGAGCATGAGGAGAAAGGAGGTATTTTGTAAAAATCGTTTTTTAAAACCACGATGTAAGTTGTGTTTTAGAGTTTCTAAAGGAAATAGCCTTTGCAAGTTTGGGAGGAGAATAAGATGAGTATACTGAATGAGTATATCGAGAAAATGAAAAAAGGTTGGGGTAGCATTGAATTTGAATCTGAATTGTTGAAATTAATATCGGAATACAATAAATTGAGAAATACCTATTTATTTGTATACGCCGCTGCAGTTGGGAAGCCAATCCCAGCAGTTCCATTGGAGCAAGCAGACTTTTACGTAATTCATGATTTATTGTCAGGCAAAAAAGACCTTCAGAAGGTCGATATGTATATTGAAACACCAGGAGGCAGCGGTGAAACAGCAGAAGAAATAGTGCGGTTCTTACGCAATAATTTTGATACAGTTTCATTTATTGTATCTGGAGAGGCTAAAAGTGCAGGCACAATTATTGTTTTATCGGGTGATGAAATTTTGATGACTGAAACGGGGAGTTTGGGGCCTATTGACGCTCAAATAAAAATTGGACGATCTATAATATCAGCATATGACTATATTGAATGGGTAGAAGAGAAAAGGAAAAAAGCTGAAGAAGATGGCACTTTAAACCCATTTGACGCCACAATGGTAGCACAGATCACTCCTGGTGAATTAGGTAGTGTATTCCATGCATTAAAATTTGCTGAGGAGTTGGTAGTTGAATGGTTGATAAACTACAAATTCAAAAAATGGACCATTACAGAAACTCGTAAAATACCTGTAACTGAAGAATTGAAGAAGAAAAGAGCCGAAGAGATTGCTAGAGAATTAACAAATCATTCAAAATGGAGATCACATGGGAGATCAATAAAAATTAGTGGTTTAGAGGAAATAGGGTTAAAGATAACAAGGGTAGATAATGACCCAAAATTGGCTGAAATTGTATATAGAATCCAAATGGTATGCAGACTACTTTTTGAGAATACTGCTTGCTTTAAAATATTGGCGACTCAAGATAACAAAATATTTAGACAGGCTGTTCCTATAGGAGCTCCGATAAGGATACCAGAGAAGCCAAGAATTGATGTAGTTGAAATCGAGCAAAAATGTCCAAAATGCGGTGAAGTTTACAAAATATATGCAAAACTTGTGTCTAACCCCCAAATAGATGTAGATTTCAAGAAAAAAGGATTTATACCGTTTCCAAAAAATGCTAAGATTATTTGTAAATGCGGCTTTGAAATAGATTTATTAGGTATTAAGAACCAAATTGAAATAGAAACAGGGCGAAAAATCATTGTTGAATAAGCTAATCGGTGATATGTCAAGTGGTAAAAATCAAAAAATTGTTAAAAATTAGCGTAACTGACAATACCCATACTTTCAGTAAAACACAAAATAGGCTTGAAAGATGAAAAGAGGAATAATTCCTTGATTGACGTTTTCTCCAAGTCAGTCCTGCGAATTTGGCCGAACTATCATGAGATTGAAAGGGAGCTATCTGTACGAATTATTGGCTGTTTGTTTAAGAAGTGCTGCAACAATGCAGATAAAGGATAAAAGCAAAGAGTCAAGTATAATAGACCCCTATTTAATAAAAAAATTTTAAATGTTTTCTATTTAAAAAATCCTTATTCAGTCATACTTCTAGGTTGAAAGTGGCGGTTGTTGTTTATTCAGGTTACTATTTTTCTTTTTGATATTTTTTGCTGTATAATTGTTATGAACTCTCATTTCTTGATTTTGTAATGATAATTAGGATCATATTTTTTCACCCCACTTTAGTATTGTTTAAGGATCTGCCTTTTACAATCATCCTTCTGATACGGCCTTGAAAGGTCAATCAAGTATCGGATTTATGGGCGGAAGGTGGGTAGCGAACAAACTTTAGAACGAACTTAATAGTTCAGAGAGTATAAGCGTTCTACTACCCACTCATTTTTTAAAGAAAATAGTTGTTTATGCTTATATTGTATCATCAAATATCATAGAAGATACCCTAATCTTAGCAGCCAAAGGCAACCTCGCGCTCTATGAGCATCCACCAATGAAAAATAGCCTTGCTGATGGCCTAATCAAAGGTGATGCAGTAATCGGTTAGCAAGTTGACTGCTAAGTCAGGAAACAAGCTTTTTAAGCAACGACCAAAAGGTCTTGCAAGGGGGCGAGGAATCTTCACTCGCTAATCATCCTGGTACTATTTTAGCATTAGGGTATCTCTTTACAAAAGAAATAATGAAAAAGAGCAAAAAACAAATTTTTAGTACCATTTTTTGAGTTTCATATCGATACATATTATACGAGGAGGAAGGATTATGGAAGCAAAGAGGAAAGAATTAAGGCAAAAAGAAGAAAATGCATTGTTAACCTTTTTAAAACAAACCCGGGAGGGAAAGTACGCAAAAGTGGATGAAAGTTCCCTGCCCTATTCCAGACTTAAAGAACAAAGAGAAGAACCTTATTATGAAGATGAATATTACTACAGCGTTAGATAGGAGTAAATAGTAAGGTTGCAACGTCGCCTACCACAGCATATACTGCTTACTTCGTCCACCCAAATTTTCAGCTACGCTGAGACTTCGTATATGCTGGAAACATTGTCTGAAATGCTGTGCCTAAGAAAGATAAAAAGGATAAGTAAAAAATCATGTCGATAAAGGATATATATTTATTTTACTACCACGACACCCAGAGATCCAAATGTTATAGGGGCTTCCTGTGTAATATTGGGATTTTTCTCAAAGAAAGTTCTAACGTCGTTTAGTAAATACCACCAAAATAAAACCCCAGGTTTTGATACTACCTGGGGTTTTGATAATTTGATAATTATTACTCATTATTCAGCGTATTCGCCTGTCTCCTTTAATCCTGTTTCTAAAGTATTCACGATGGCATCGTATGTCTCATCTACCGTCGCCATATCGTTTAAAAAGTTAGCAAATAATGTACTGATATCATTTCTTATATCGTTCCATGCGGCTGGTTTTGGATCTGGGATAGCGGTTTCTAATTCGTTAAGCGCAATAGTTGGCTTATCATCTGTTGCTGTATAGGCTTGCCACTGTGGAACCTCTTCAACATCTCTTCTTATCGGAACATATCCAGTATTTATTGACCAATACGCAACGTTTACGGGATCCATCAAAAATTTCAAGAATCTCCAAGCTGCGTCTTTTTGCTCTTGGCTTACCCAGTTAAACATTATCACATCAGTTCCAGCTATAGGAGAGTGAGGGACACCATCTACAGAAGGTAATGGAGCCCAAGCGACACCGTGTTTTCCTCTGGACGATTGTTCAGCATAAGTTAAACCTGCAACCGTTCCCATGTATGCGGCTATTTCTCCAGAGCCAAACTGGGGATCCAAATATGCGTTTTGGAACAAAGCGTATCCAGAATCTTTCAGGTTCTTTATGAATGTTAAAACTTCTTTTGTTTCTTCTTCAGGTAAAACAACTCTGTATTTGCCATCGCCGACGTATTCTAAAAATGTTGCGTTATATGCATATAAGAATATTTGAAAATCGTCGATAAAGTTTCTCGCACCTAATCCATATTGATCCGTTTCTCCATCCATGTCTAAATCCATTGTTAAAAGTTCACTTACTTCCCATAATTCATCCATAGTTTTTGGGGGATCGATTCCAAATAAGTCAAATAGATCAGGGTTATAATAATAAACATAAACAGATTTGTTAAATGGGATTCCATATACTGTGTCTCCCCATGTAACTAAATCCTTTAGAACAGGGAATATCTGATTATCCCAAGCTTCTTTAAACTCAGGATCCTTTTCAATATATCCGTTGAGTGGTTGCACTACATCAGAAAATAGGTACATTGCGGTCCAGTTTCCATAAGCTTGAGATAAAGTTGGAAGGTCTGTGGTACTTCCTTGGGAGTATGCGGTGATCGTAGAAAGTAACTTTTGGTTTAATGCACTGTAGTTTCCCACATATATGGCTGACACATGAACATCTGGGTTTTCCCTATTAAAAGTATCGACTAAGGAATTCAGAGTTTCTCCCAACTGTCCTCCCATGCCATGCCAAAACTCTATCTCGACTTGAGAAAAAGCAAAAGAAACAAGTAAAACCGTAAAAAGAATAGAAACAACTTTCTTCATTCCGAACACCTCCTCATAAGTTTTGGATAATTTTTTCTGTTTCTTTGTACAATTGGTCAAAATTACCAATATTCAATATTTTGAAATCACAACGCTTAGAGTTTATGTGTTCTTGGGATTTGACGATGTTTTTTGCCTTCTCCAAGGGGATACCACGTTTTTCTGACAGCCTTTCAATACGTAATTCTTCTGGGGCATCTACGTAGATAATTTTATCGCATAATTTGTCCAATCCTATTTTGAAAAGCAAAGCTGCATCTACGATTATTATATCATTTTTATTTGAAATTTCTTTCAGTATTTGTTCAGTTTTATTAAGAATTTCTGGATGGACTATCTGATTCAATAATTCCAACTTTTCTTTATTTGAAAAAACTATTTCACCAAGTTTTGATCTGGAAATATTGTTATCATCGTCGAATATTCCTTCTCCAAAAACTTCTTTCAATTTCTCTTTGATAAAAAAATAGGTTAAGACCTCGTGTCCTAACCTATCCACATCGATTATGAATGCCTTATCTTTGTATATTGTTTTTATTATCTTTGATATAGTGCTTTTTCCAGATCCTGCAGGGCCTGTAATTCCTATTACCATTTTTTACATCGTCACCTGTTTTTTGTTTTTAAGTTTATTTTCTACCTCGATACTGAAATCTTCGTAACCTTTTCTTCCCATCAAAGCATAGGTAACCTTTTTACCTAATTCGACGCCTGGTTGGTCATAAGGGTTTATATCTAATAGATTTCCCATTACTGCTGTTTGAAATTCGTATGCGAATATGAATTGTCCCACATTGAAGGGATTGATCTGAGGGAAAATAACTTTTAGATTTGGTCTATTGTTTTCTGTTAAAGCGTATTCTGTACCAGCTAATTCTGTATTCAAAAGGGCTGAAAGATTTTTACCTCCCAGATATGATAGCTCGGGAAGATCACAGTGTATATTAGGGATTTTTATGTTTCGTTCGAAATTTTCTAGTTGTATGAAAGTGATTACCTTATCGTATGGACCTTCGTTGTACAGTTGAACTTGGGAATGTTGGTCTGTTGTGCCTAATGCTTTTATTGGAGTTTGCCCAACGTTGACTACTTCACCTTTTAAATTGTATTTTTTTCCAAGGCTTTCTGCCCATAATTGTCTGTACCAATCAGCTAGTAGAAACAATTTGTTTGAGTAAGACATCATTACGGAAATATTATAACCTTTCTGGTAATATAGATAATGCACTAAGGCGTTAAAAGCCGCAGGATTTTCCCAAATGTTTGGATTGGTAACCCTTTTGTGCATTTCTTTGGCACCGTTGTATAGATCAATTATATCTATTCCACTTGCCAAAGCTGATAATAAGCCGACAGGGGTTAAAACGCTGAATCTACCGCCAATTGAAGGAGGTATATCCAAGGTTTTGATTCCTTCTTCTTCGGCTATTTTCTTTAATATACCTTTTTCAGGATCGGTGGTGAATAGGAAGTGTTTTTTTGGATCTAATCCGTATCCTTCGATTATTCCTCTTGCAACCAGATAATTTGCCATGGCTTCTGCTGTTGTACCGGATTTTGATATAACGTTGAACAGAGTAGTCTTTGGATCGATTTGGTCCAAAACTGATGCTATAAAATCGGGGTCAACATTATCCAGGATGAAAATTTTGGGAGTTTTTCTTATTTCTTTAGACAAAGCGTTATAATGCAATGGATTAAGGGCTGTTTGCAGCGCCTGATTTCCTAATGCAGAACCACCTATACCTAAAACTACTACACTTTCAAAACTTTGTATCCACGTTTTTAAATCCAAAACCCTATCTATGTAAACCCTTGTGAAAGGCAGATTTAAAAAGCCGGGATTTTTTTGTATTATCGTTTCCACAATATCTTGAACTCTGTTAGCTTGGTCGTTTATTTCTTCTTCCGTTAAGCCATTTTCAATATTAGGATGGAAAACATTTGAAAAATCAAATTTTATACCATTCATCTTTTTTCCCCCTTCTTGAGTTTAAATTATGCTTTCAATATCGTATCAAACTGGCAATTTCTAAATCGTTTAGATTTTCTCTTGGATTTAGATAGGTTAATTCAGCAAGGCAGACAACTCCAACGGTTTTGCCTCCGGCTCTGTCTACTAATTCTTTTATCGCTTTTGTAGTACCTCCGGTGGCTAACACATCATCAACGACTATCACCTTTTCTCCTTTATCTATCGCGTCAACATGCATTTCCAGGGATGTTTGACCGTATTCTAGTTCATAAGAGATCGAATAGGTTTTGTAAGGCAGTTTTCCTGGTTTTCTTATGGGAACGAATTCTTTATTCATGAGGTAAGCTAAAGGTGTAGCAAATATAAACCCCCTTGACTCGGGGGATACAATGCAATCAAAATCCCACTCTTTTATCAATTCAGCGATTTTTTCGACCGAATACTTAAAAACTTCTGGGTTTTTCAAAAGTGGTGTGATATCTCTAAATATAACTCCTTTTTCTGGAAAATCTGGTATATCTCTTATCCATTTTTTTAGGTCTACTATCTCCATGAGTTATCCTCCTAAAACATTTTTGTCTTTATTTTTGTGCCAATTCCAAGCGTCCAATATTATCTTTTCTAATTCTTTGTTTTGAGGGTGCCAGTTTAAAACTTCCTCTGCTTTCTTTGAGGAGGCTATTAAAACAGCAGGATCACCTGGCCTTCTTTCTACTACTTCGTAATTTATCTTTTTTGAGGTTACTTTTTCAGCTGTTTTGATAACCTCTAAAACGGTAAATCCTTGACCATTACCTAAATTAAAAACGTCAGATTTTTCATTCTCCTTCATCCATTTCATAGCTAAAATATGGGCTTCTATCAAGTCCATGACATGGATATAGTCTCTAACGGGTGTTCCGTCCTTGGTTGGGTAATCATTGCCATAAACGTACAGTTTGTCTCTTTTCCCTAAAGCTGTTTCAAGAACTAATGGGATCAAGTGAGTTTCCGGTTCGTGAGCTTCGCCTATACTGCCATCATAATACGCCCCAGCGGCGTTGAAATATCTTAAAGCTACATATCTTATAATATCAAGTTTAGAATACCAATTGAGAATATCTTCAATCATTAATTTTGATTGACCATAGATGTTCGTAGGGTTCTTGGGTTGGTCTTCAGTGATGGGGACTTTTTCTGGTTCTCCATAAACAGCTGCAGTAGAAGAAAAAACTATGTACCTACTTTTGTGTTTTTGCATACTGTTCAGAAGGTTCAATGTCCCACATATATTGTTTTTAAAATATTTATAAGGTTCTTTCATTGATTCACCAACCAATGAAAAAGCTGCGAAATGATATACTTCATCTATTTTGTAATTTTCAAATACATAATCAATATCTTTTTCGTTTCTAAGATCTCCTTCAACGACTTGTACATCTTTGACAGCCCACTTATGACCTTTTTCAAAGTTATCAAAAACTACTACTTCTTTATTTTGATCTTGCAACCTTTTGACCAAATGAGAACCTATGTACCCAGCTCCTCCTGTGACAAGTATCATTAGGTCACCCCTCTAATCAAGCATTAGCTCTAATGTTTAATATTTCTCCATCTTCTAATACTTCATCTTTTCCAGCTAATCTCCAAAGTCCTTGTTCTTTTACTTCTTCTTCGCTTCCGTATTTAATTAAATCCTCGTATTTCATAACCTCTGCGCGAATGAAATTCTTTTCAAAATCAGAATGTATTTTCCCGGCAGCTTCCTTCATTGTACTGCCTTTTTTTACGGTCCATGCTCTTACCTCGTCTTTTCCTACGGTGAAAAAGGAAATTAGTCCAACATGATTATACACAATTTTTGCTAATCTTTCAACACCAGGTTCTTTAATTGATAAATCTTCCAGGAATAATCTTTTTTCTTCTTCATTCTCTAGCTCGTTTATTTCTACTTCTATTTTTCCGTCAATTTCAATATACGCAAAATTTTGCTTTTCACATTCTTCGACTACCGGTTCCTTATATTCGTAACTATCTTTTGTAAATTGGTCATCGTCGACATTGACACATACGATAATGGGTTTTAAAGTGAATAAAGCTAAAGAACCAACTAATTTTTTTTCTTCCTCGCTCAAGTCCATTTTGGAAACGAAAACCTCATCCTCTAAAACTTCTTTTATTTTCAACAAAATTTTTTCTTCATTTTCTTCCGTCACTGAGAACTTTGTCTTTTTCTTTTGCGTTTCAAGCCTCTCTAAACGATTTTCTACAATTTCTAAATCTCTGAGAATTAGCTCTGTTTTCAAAATTTCTAGTTGTTTTATTGGATTATCAGCATTTTCTGGCCAAGGTACCGAGGGGTTTTTGAACGATCTTATAACCAAAAGCAAAGCATCAACATTTTGTATCATCTGAAAAATTCTCGTTTTTTCTTTTGGATCCCCCTTGTGGTCATAACTTGGTATATCGATAAAATCTAAGCTAGCGAAGATAACCTTTTTAGGATTGTATAAGCGTGCAAGAGAATTAACTCTTTCATCTTTGATAATAGCTGTTCTATTTATAGCCTCTCTTTTATAACTATCCTCTATTTTATAGTCGGTTAAAAGGGAAAAAATAGTAGTTTTACCTGTTAACGGAAGGCCGAATATGCCTATTTCCACCTAATTTTCACCTCTTTTCCTCTTTTTTAATTAATTCCCAATATTTATCTAACTCTTCTAAATTTAAAGCTTCAAATTCCTTTCCATCTTTTTCAATCGCTTTTTCCATCTGGTTGAAGCGTTCTATAAACTTCTCACTTGCCTTTCTTAAAGATACTTCCGGATCTATCTTTAAAAAACGAGCCAAGTTAACCAGCGCAAACAACAAATCCCCAAACTCTTCTTCTATCTCTGGTTGGGTTTTTGCTTCATTAAGTTCTTCCACTTCTTCTTTTACTTTATCGAGCACATCTTTAACTTCTACCCAGTCAAACCCTACCGCAGCAGCATTTTCTTGAATTCTTCTTGCTAAAGAGAGTGCAGGATCGCAACCTTTTGGTCCCCTCAATCTTTTCATGAAAAATATCTGCAGGAGACTCACCAGAGAACAGCCTTACGGCAGATAAGGAAGTGGTGAGAGGAATGCAGAATTTTCCCTCCTTTCCCATAATAGAGTTTTAGCTTTACTTACCAAGATTAAATCTTTGCTTTTTGCACTTCTATGAATTACTGTACCATCAAGTTTTCTTATATCAAAATATCCAGTTGAACGTCTTCCAAATATGAAACATTCAATACCCTTGTATTTTACTTTATCAAACAATCTAAAACCATGTACTAGATAAGGTGCTTGGTTTAGTTTTCTTATTCCTCCCTTTAGAATTTTAGCTTTGTGTATTTGTCTATTGTGTCGTCGAACTTCTTTAATGTGATAATAGTAATCTAATTGTTTTGCTTGAGGATGACCACTAATACATAAGGCGTCTATTCTATGTGTTTTAGTTAAACTATTTTGTATCCTTGTATTTTTAGTGATATATCCATAAGTTAGATGAACGTTAGAATACAAATCTTTCAATCTATTGTATAATGTCCATCTCATAATATTCATAGAGGTAGCATCTTTAAATTTTTGTCCTCTTTTAAAATCCAATTTAATTTTTCCATCGTGGTAATCCTTATGACATGTTTCACACAATGTAATTAAATTACTAGGTGCGTTCCCACCTATTTGTCTACTTTCGATGTGGTGAACATTGAGCCTCTTATCTTTGGACTTATCTTTGCAGCGTTGACAGGTATAATTATCTCTCCAAAGAACATATTCTCTTACATTCCAAAAATCTAATTGTTCACCTTGTTGGTATTGTTTGCCTTCAATGTTAGGATTCTTAATCTTTTGTATATCGAAACTTGCAACTTCTACTACAATCGTTGTAATAGGAAGTATGCTATGAACTAGATCGATCAGTTTAATGTGCGACTTTATTTTATGTTCTACTGACGGTGCAAGCCAGTTCCCTTGTCTGCCGTAAGGCTGTGTGGCGTCAGCCTGTTTCTGTTTTTTTCTACTGTGGACACGGTTTAAAAAGCGTGGTTTCCTATACCTTGTTTTTCTGAAACGTCTACCTTTACGATACTGTCGTTTCTGAGATATAAGTTTAGGTATATCATCTCTTATTTCAACTTCTGCTGCAAAAAGTTCCTTATTTTCAGTAGTAGCAGACAACCCTATACTTTTACTTCCTGCGTCTACTCCTAAAGTAATAGGTTGTTTATAACCACTACTACCATAGAGTAATTGAATAGTAAAAGGTTCTTTTCTAACAACCTTGGCTTTTCCCTCTTTAAGTAGTTTTCTTGCCTTTGAAGGTTTACAAGGCATAAGAGGTTTCCCGTATTTGTTTAAAACGTACACTAACATAAAGTGCATCTCCTTAATGGAGTTATTCTCCTTCCCCAATGTTATATAGGCTTTTTACGTTTAGCTCACTATCCCTACCCCTCAGGATTGTTTAAAGCTAAACAACAGAGCGACAGACTAGGAGAAACATCCGAAGGTGTTATGACCTATATAACGTAGCCCGATGATCTTCCTTTAGAGGCGTGAGCCCGTTTCTTCTTCCTTAAGAGGCGGAAGCCCGTTTCTTCAATCGGCTGAGGGTAGTCAACTAAGGCTTTTGCAAGCCCCCGTCTTTAGACGGTGGGTAGTTGACCACTTTCATAAGCTCTTCAAATTTTTCGCCTAATTCCAAAATAATTCCTCCTGTATTGTACTTATTAGCTTCCCTATTTATTATTCTGCTCTTTAAATATCCGATTGTGCTCCTTGATCTTCCTTTTTTTATCCAAATAATATAGCAACCATAATGCAAAAGCTACTCCTAACAGCAAGGGTAATAAATATTTAAGGAAAATTTCGAATACAACTCTCGATCTCAATTCTTTTAGAGCTTTTTCCATTTCTTCGGTGACATAGTTACGACTTTGAGCACCATTGAGAAAGTATCTAGCTAATTGGCCATATTCTTTTTTATCCCAATGATAGTAGGTTAATCCCAATTTAGACATTATTCTTCCATTTTCCTTGTCGTGGGTTAAAGCTTTTTGATAATATTCTATCTGTTTTCCGTAATTGTTTTCTATGTCACCTAAAAATTCGTATGTTTCAGATAGAATTGATGAGTCCTTTGAAACTGGAATTAAAGAAAGGGCTATTTCCTTAGATTTTTCCGTTTCTCCCATGTTGTAAAAAATTTTTGAAAAGTACAGTAAAGTTTGAGCATTTTGCCCTTTTAAATCCATATAACTATTATAAAGGTCTTTTATAATTTCGTAGTTATTTGTTTGAAAACTTATTTCTACCAATGATTCAATTATTTTTTTATCATAATTGTAAGTGAGATAGATTTCTTTTAAGTCATTATAAGCTTTTTGAGGATCATTATATATTTTAGATTTTGATAAGATTTGTCCTTGGTAATAAACAGTATAGGGAGTTTTCCCTCCCACAAGCCTTTCGATTTTTTCAGAATATTCAAAGATTTCTTTCGCTACAGATGGGTCCAAAGAATTTTGCCAATATTGGAAGTTGAAAAAAAGATACATAGAATTTATTATTATTGAATCAGGGTATTCTCTTAGGGCTTCTTCAAACAATTCGGTAGGTTCAAGGTAAAAATAAGGGTCTGACTCTTTTAATATCTTTAGGGTTGTCTCATCATCAGGAAACAGCACTAGATTTGAAAGTTGCAAATTATCTACATACATCGATAATCCCGTTTCCCATCGTTTCAACAAGCCTCCAAGGATCTTTAAATATGGATCATCTGATTCATACATTGTTTGAAGATCTACGTAGTAAACAAAATCATCAAAAACTGTGGCAAAGGTCGATAACGTAAAAATAATAAAAAAAAAGCAACACAAATAATTTTTGTCTCAAAACGTTCCTCCTACAATGTCAAATAGTTTTAAAAGCTTTTTGAAAAATTTTCATCAATACATTTTTGTAGTAATAATTATATCATAAAGCCACTTCTTAAGAAAGCGAACGCATTAGATAATATTACATGTCCGTAAAAAAGATTGGATAGATCATACATGCGCAATAGGGAGCGGAGGCTTCATCTATTATCTCAAGGGCTTCATCGTATTTAACATCCCATTTTAATTTTAAAACGTTTATGTAATTGATGATGTTTTTATTTTTATCTGATCTATCACTTTCTAAATAATGGACAACATAATTCAAAATAGGTCTTATGAACTGTCCTTTACTCACAATTTTATCCAGTAGTTTAATGTTCATTTCTCAACCCTCTTTCCTTTACCCAATAGCAACAAAAATATAAAATAAAATTTACTTCAAAAACCCTTCCTTTGGAATGTTAATAACACTTGAAGCTTCTATATTTTATTCTAAAGTTCATTATATCATAACTCTCTTATAATAACTAAAAGAAAGACAAATGCATTATATCCGATAAAAATCATCGTAAATAATTTTAACGTTAGTTTTTTGACCGATCTCTGCAATGCTTTATAAATACATATTTGAACCCACTTAAAAAACACTTGAAAATCATATGGAAAAGCGTATGATTAAAATGAGGGATGGGATTATTTGAGATATTAGTTTTAAATTAAAAGAATAGTCTAAGGGGGTGAGGAAGGATGAAGAAATTTTTTGTTGTTTTGTTAATCACTGTTCTGGTGTTAGGGGGTATATTTGTTTTTGGAGGAGATGATGATGGAATAGATAAGACAAGTGGTTTAAACCCACAGAGATTGTAAATGTTGTGGAAGAAGTAGAGTAAATGCTTGTTTGGGTCATTTACTCTCTACAAAAAACAACGCTTTTAAAAAGCTTAAAAGATTTAAGAAATTATCTAGATAAGTTTTTGAAGGAAAGAGAAAAAATTTAAGATTTTTTGCTACTAAGTAGTGTAGTAGAGATATTATCAACAATAACAAAATGGAAGGAGTGAAGAATTAAATGATAAGAGAAAGTAATTATAATTTCAAAATTCCTATAAAAGATGGAAAACTTCTTTTGTACAACACCAAAACAGGGGCAGTTGCAGCGGTGAAGGAAAATATTTTACAAAGTTTGAATAACCCAAAAGAAAACTTACCAAGCGATGTCATAATGATGTTGAAAACAGAGGGCTTTTTAATTCCTGAAGAAAAGGATGAAATAGTTGAAATACAAGAATGGCACAACAAACATATTAATGATTCGTCTTTAATTAGTTTAACCTTACTTCCGGCTGAAGCGTGTAATTTTGCTTGTCCTTATTGTTTTCAGTATCGAAAGCGGAATAAACTGATGAAGACGGAGGTATATGATGCTGTATTGCGATTAGTGGAACGGATGGCTTTAGAAAATTATAAACAAGGGAATAAAACATTTCTAAAGATTTTGTGGTTCGGTGGTGAACCTCTCCTGGCAACCAATGCAATTTTGAATTTCCATAAAAGGGTAAAAGAACTTTGTGAAAAATTCCCAATTAATATTAGTGGATCAATTGTAACAAATGGTTATTTTCTAGATTCAAATATATTTAAACAATTGGTCCATGCTGGAATTAATGATTTTCAAGTAACTCTCGATGGAGAAAAATCAACTCATGATAAACTTCGTGTACTCAAAAACGGAGGCCCTACTTTCCAAAGAATTTATAATAATCTGAAAAGCATTCACAATATCTCTCAAGAATTAAAATTCAATCTTGCAATAAGAGTTAATTTCCTAAGAAGTACGCTTCAATCCGTTCAAAATTTGGCTCGAAGATTTGTGAAAGACTTTGGAAACGACCATCGATTTATCATGTATTTTCGTCCAGTGTATAATTTTGAAACCACTAGAAATGATATTCATAGCTTATCAGAAGATATTTTAAGTTACAAAGATGGTATACGACAACAGTTATCTTTAGCTCTAGAGATGTTCAAAGAATTAAAGTCTCTCAGACCTGAGGCAGATCTTCTCTCTCCTTATGGAAAAATGCTTGAACTATTACCAATGCCCACTCCCTGTTGGTGCGAATCAGAACGAAGATATAGTTACATAATAGGAGCCGATGGTTTACTTTTCCCGTGTGATACGTATGTCGGTAGCAAAGAACACAGCATAGGGTATCTGGCTTCTAGTGGTGAGACTATTTACAATCAAAATTTTTCACAATGGAAAAAGTCCCTATTTTACAGTAGAGATAATCCGTGTTTAAGTTGCAGACTCCTTCCTATCTGCATGGGAGGGTGTCGTCGAACAAGAATGGCCTCTCCAAACAAAACAGCCTGTTTTCTTACAGAAGATGATATTATTTTTTCTATGCATGAGTACGCTAAGCTTTTAAATTGAAAAAAAGTTCTCTTCCAAAAAGTGTGGGTAGAAAAAAAGTAATATGAACAAATGATTAAACAATCAGGTACTATATAGGAGAACACAAAATACATAAGATGATACCAGATGAGAAAAGAGCTACCCAAATTCTTTGAACAGATACTGAATATAACAGAGCCATGGTTCATAAAAAAGATAGAGCAACAAGGAAATACAATCAACATATATGTGGATTTCAAAAAAGATGCAAAGTTTGAATACAACGGTAAATATTACAGTGCGTACGATACGGTTCAAAGAAGCCAGAAACACTTAAACCTATTCCAATATGAAACATACATACATGCGAGGGTAGCTAGGATAAAAACAGATGATGGGACAAAGACTGTAGAGGTTCCTTGGGCTCGAAAAAACTCTGGATTCACCTGATTGTTTGAAGCGTTTATCCTCGAGTTGTACAATCACATGACGGTTGCTGAGATAGCTAAAAAGTATAATATAACCCAAAATAGGTTGTGGAGAATATTAGACTTTTACTTTTCAAAGGATATGTCGGTACCTTTCAAAGTTGGAGCAAGGAAACATTTCCCCAAAGCAAAGATAATATTTGACAAATTCCATGTGCTTAATGTATTAAGTGTCCAACTTGATAAAGTAAGAGCCAGAGAGAATAAAGGGTACCATGAGATACTCAAAAGGACGAAATACTTGCTATTAAAAAATCCTAACAACCTTACCAAGAAAGATAAAGTTAAACTCGATGAATTGATGGAATATCAACATCTTGACACAGTTCAAGCCTACGGATTGGTACTTGAGTTTAAAAAGATGTTCGATTACAAAAAACCTTCTTATGCAGCTAAGTATTTTAATCGATGGTATGAAAAGGTAATGAAATCAAATATACCCGAAATGATTAAAGCTGCTAAGACTCTTTTAAATCACATAGAAGGTATCTTGTTGCACATGAAAACGAATATCTCAAACGGTAAAATAGAAGGTATGAACTCTAAACTTAGAGGATTTACTAAAAGGGCTTTTGGGTTTAAAACATTAAAGAATTTAAAAATCACTATCTTTATTGCCCTTGGTAAACTTAATTTAACTCCAGCTTAATTACCCACTATTTTCGTGATAGAACCATCTTTTTTATATATGTTTAAAGACTTGAGAAGTAATTAATTTCTAATAATAAGTTTTGAAGGGGTATATAGGAGAGAACTATCTCTACCATTGAAGTAGGCTGCTAGCCGAAGGAGAACTAGGGAAAATCAGGTGTATTACGTTGGTGGGTGTATTTTAAGAACTTTCGAATGCTCGAGATTTGATTTAAAACAAGCTTTAGAAATTCTAAAGACAGTAACTAAGCATATTATGGAAAGGAGGTGATTAGCATGGAAGTTCTCCGAAAGGGAGTGCATATTGAAGAGGATCTAAGTATTTTCGAGTGGGAATGCTTTCACTTCGCCGGTCTATGCTGCTTAGCAGGATTTTGTTGTAAAGGCGGAGGCGGTGGTAATTCCGCATTTTTTCCATGATCATAAAGTTTCAGGAGGGGAAGACTCCCCTCTTTTCCTTGTGCGCCCAGCATGTGCAATAGCTAAGCGGTGAAAGTCCGTTGTGGGCCAGGTAGCGGGAACCACTAGTCGAAGGCAAGGGTGTCCATCGTGAGGTGGAATCTGAAGGAAGCCCAAGGCAAAGTCCCGGTCCGATGAACAAGAACCAGATATAAGGCTAAGTGAAGTGGACGAGTTTGCCACTCAAAACGAAGTCCAACAGCTACCCTGAACTTCACGGAGTAGATCTGGCGGATAGATGGGATGAAAGTTATTGCACTTACCTGGGGAGATCTCAAGAATATGCTATTGAGGCAACCCATACAGCAATGTATGGCTGAATCTTGAGAAGTCAGCAGAAGTCATAGTACTCATTGAGAGATGAGGAAGGACTGAACAACAGAAGGTTTCGAATCTTGAAAGATGCGAAGGGATACGGAAAAGGCATACAACTTCGACTAGAAGGTTTCCTACATGAAGATAAGGGAGAGCCCGAAAATAATGTACCAAGCGCCTAGTATAACTTCTACATCTGAAAGAGGGAGAAACGATGTGAAGGGTCTTATACATCAAACCTGTTGAACCGCCGTATACAGAATGGTACGTACGGTGGTGCGGAAGGACGGCAGATAAATTAATTATCTACCTCCTACTCGATTTAAACATGATTTCCATTTATAAAGGAGATGATATGATAAAAATCAAGAGGTGACAATAACTCCGGATAAATAAGGTAAAATATAATAAAATATAATATCCGGAGTGGATAGGTAGTAGGTTGGATTCTTGACCGGGATAAAGATCCCGTAAAAGAGATTAATCAGACCTATTACCGAATGGTCACCATAGGGCAAAGACCCTGAATAGGAGGATGGTGAGTCACCAGTAAAGAATCTACTCCGAAAAAAATAGGAGGTAAAAGGGATGAAGTATGTAGGGGTAGATTTACACAAGAATCAGTTTAGTGTGTACTGGAAGACATAAGAAGGTAAAGGAATATTCAAAAAATATCCGATGACGAAAAAAGGAATAGAAGAGTTCAAAAAGAATTTAGACAAAGAGACAGAAGTGGCAGTAGAAGCAACGGGTAACAGCAGATTTTTCTACAACAGTATAGTTAGCCAGGTAAAGAAAGTTCGAGTAATAAATTCGTCGCAGTTCAAGGTAATAAGTGAGAGTGTGAAAAAGACTGACCGACATGATGCGGAAATAATAGCGGAGTATTTAAGCAAAGGGTTATTGCCAGAGGTAAGAGTAATGAGTAAAGAGAATAGGGAGTTAAAGAGTTTAATTCAGACAAGAAACAAACTAGTAAAGCTACGCAGTACCTTAAAAAATAAGATACATGGGATATTAATGGAATATGGAATAACGACTCGCCGGGAAATGTTTTCTAGTGAGAAGGCGTTAGAAGAAGTTAGAAATGCGGCAGTGAGTGAAACAAGCCGGTTTGAGATAGGGGTAATTGTTGACCAGATAAAGTCGTTAAATGAGGGTATAAAGAAGATAGAAGAGAAAATAAAAGGAAACGGAGAAGGA
Organism: Petrotoga sp. 8T1HF07.NaAc.6.1; assembly: GCF_016772115.1. Classification (NCBI taxonomy): domain Bacteria; kingdom Thermotogati; phylum Thermotogota; class Thermotogae; order Petrotogales; family Petrotogaceae; genus Petrotoga; species Petrotoga sp. 8T1HF07.NaAc.6.1. Next base: position 199,256 of record NZ_AUPG01000001.1, on the reverse strand, counting down.
TTGAAAGGCCAGAAAAATCTGCTGAGTATAACACGGATAGGTAAACTAAGTTCAACAATAATTCTGAGCAATATTGGTGACATTAATGATTTTGATAATTCTAAGAAATTATGTGCTTATGCTGAACTGGTACCCCGTGTATATGATTCAAATGAAAGTATAAGACATGGACGAATAACCAAACGAGGCGATAAGATATTACGTACTACCCTGGTACAAGTAGCGCTGATAGCGATAAGATATAGTCCATATATAAGAGGTTTTTACGAGCGGTTGAAACATAAGAAAGGTAGCGGTAAAGCAATAATCGCTACCGCACGTAAGATGTTAAGCATAATTTATGAGACCTTAAAAAACGATTGGGTCTTTGAGGATTTTAATAATTTCATATTAGCATAAAAAATAGGATAGATTCTTTACTAAAATCTTGATTTTCATCATAGGAGGAGAAATGAATTTAACAAACTTGCGTAAGATAATATCTTTTTATTCTTTGATTGGGAAACGAAGGCTTATACCCATATTGATTGGTGGCTTTCTTGCAACATCATCAGTTGTATTCGGTTTTTTCATTCCATTGCTGGTAAGAAACATCATAGACGGGTTAACTATAAATATGCAAATGGAATGGAACTCCATTTATCTTTTAGCTATCTTATACACTACCTCGTTTATCTTAACCTACATTGGCGATCAAATTTATTTACGTGAAAAATTCAAAGCTGCCGCGGATCTATCAAATCGTATTTTCAAACTCTCTTTCTTTTTCCCTTGGAAAAAACTTAAGCAACAAGGTTCGGCATACTATGCCTCTTTGATTAATAATCAACTTAACGAAGCTTTTGTCGTTCTTGATTATGGTTTTATTCGCAACATTTTTGTGCTTATACGAATGGTACTAATTTTGGTAATGGTTTTCGCTTGGAGTAAATTCTTTTTCTTCTTGTATGTGGTGAATGTGGCAATTGTAGGTCTATACACAAATATTATTGATCGAGTAAGCCATCGCCCTTACTCCCGAGGGTATGAATTAATGAGACAAGCAACGAATTTCATAGTTGAAACTTTCGAAAATCTCCATGAAATTTTTGCTGGAGAAGCAAAATCAAAACGTGAAAATGAATATGAAAGAATATACCAAAAGATTACAGACTCAGTGGTGGAAGCAGAAATACCAAGATCAAGGTTTGATAAATTGATGGTTGATCTGCCAGATTATTTTTCTCGTCTAATAATCTTGGTATATGGAAGTTTTTTAGTAATTAATGGACGTATGACCGTTGGAACAATATGGGCATTGTGGACATATTTTTCCTTTGTGACGGAACCTTTATACCTATTTAGGGAATTGGCCCGAATTGCAGTACGTGTTTCTGCAAATCTTGATACCATCCTTAATTATTTCGACGAAGCAGAACATGCACAAAAGAATTACACGAAGCATGAAATATTTCCGGTTCCAAAGGCTCCCGTATATAGTCTGAAAGATGTCAGTTTTGGTTTTGAACCTGATAAACCGTTTCTAAAAAAAATTTCCTTAAACGTTCAGCATGGGGAAACAATTGCTATTGTAGGTTTATCAGGAGAAGGAAAATCCACTTTACTCAATATACTACTTGGATTAGAGCAAAACTATGAAGGAGAAGTAAAACTCCTAGGTAATGAATTAAAAGGGACCTACCCCCTGGCAGTGTTCAAATATGTTGGATATTACTCTCAAACTGTTGGAATTTTCAATGAAACGCTTGAAAGCAATATCGTTATGGGAAGAAAGTTAGACGAGGAACGATTGGAAAAAGTAATCGATGATCTTAAATTGGATCATTTAAAAGGAAGACTTTTAGGAGAAGGAGGTAGTTTTGTTTCGGGCGGTGAAAAACAACGGATACAACTTGCAAGGTTATTTTACGCTGAAAAAGATGTAGTGGTGGTTGACGAACCACTTACTAATCTAGATACCATAAACGAAAGTATTTTACTTGAAAAACTTGAAGATTATTTATCCACACGTTCTGGGATTATTATTTCCCATAAACCAAATGTTATTAGTCTTGCAAATAGGGTATTTGTGTTAAAAAATGGAACGGTTGCAGCAACAGGTAGTTTTAGTGAGCTTATGTCTGGAGATGATACTTTCAAAGGAATAATTGAAAGCTATCTATCAAGTGCTAACGAGATCGGACGAAAGAAGATGGGATAAATCATTTGGATCTCTTTCAAAAAGTGAAGGTAGAAAAATTAGGAACTTGCGTACTAGACTATAATTAATTGTCATTCAAATAAGGAATTGGTTGGAATGTATTTATGTCTCTGGTCTAACCAATCTTTTTCACGGACATTTAATATTATCTAATGTGGACGGGGCTGTATAATAAAAATGGTTGATTAGGTACTTGACAAAAGGGGTAAAAAAAGATATCACTCCTCATAGAACAAAAAACAAAAAAATAAAAAGAGAGAGAGGAGTGATATCATGAGCAACAAAATTATAGCACAAATACTGGGTATTGACAAAGGTTTTAAGTTAAAAGATATTTAAATTCAGAATGTTCTTTCATATAATCAGAGTAGGCGAAATCGAAGTACAATTGAGAAGAGTTAGCGTTTGGCACAGTTCAAGCCGAGGGATTAGTACTTGAGTTTAAAAAGACATTCGATTACAAGAACATTCTTAAGTAAATATTTTCTATTTTCCTTTATTGCCGTTGATAAACTTAATTTAACTTTAGCTTAATTACCCACTATTTTCGTGATAGAACTTTGAATCTTTAATATTAAAGGTATTAAAAGTTAGTGAAAATCCATGTTTTAGACTTTCTGAAGACACTATTAATAACTTATAAAAAGGAGGAGATTTATCCAGTGAAATCAAAAATAATTTCTTCTAACGTTAAAAGATTTTTCGAATATTCAAAAAAGTACAAAAAGGTTCATCTTAATCTTTATCTTTTTTCAATTCCACTTACGTTTTTTTTCATAGCCAATCCCTATATCTTGAGATACATGATCGATGAAGTTATATTTCAAAACAAGTTTTCTCTTCTCTTACCTTCCATGTTGGCGTATTTAACTGTGGTAGTAGGCCAAGTGGTTTTGGGCTTTTTTGAAAATTATTATGCAAGTGCAAGTGAAGCAGATGTGATAAAGAATGAACAATTGACTTTATATGAAAAAGTTCAAAAGATTCCTTCTGCTTACTCCTCAGACAGCCAAATTGGAGATTTCCTTGCCAGAATCACATCTGATATAGCTGAAATAGCCAACTTTCTCGTACTAACAAAACCCGTGATAATATTAAACATCATAGATGTTTTCATTATTTTAATTGTTTTATCAACTTTTAGTTGGCAGCTTACTTTGTTAGTTATTGCAACGATACCGTTATATTACTGGATATTAAACCATTTCAATAAAAGATTATTAGATGCTTCAAAGAAGGAAAGAAAAGAATACAGCAAGGTCATGGAAAGTCTGAGAGAAAAGATTGAAGGGATCAATATTATAGAAACGAGATAGTTTTGAAAAACATAAATCTCTCCATTGACAAAAACGAAAAGGTAGCGTTGGTAGGAACGAGTGGATCCGGCAAAAGTACGATGGTGAGTCTTCTTGTGAGATTATATGATCCCACAAACGGTAAAATACTATTAGGGAATAAAAACATAATAGATTACAAATTACAAGAAATCAGAGAAAAGATAAAGTTAGTCAGAGGTAACGAACCCTTATTCAACATGACGGTCAAAGAAAACATAATGTTGGATGATGAATTCACTGAAGAAGAATTCATGAAGGCGGTAAAAAAAGCGAAGGTAGATAAATTCATAGGGCTTTTAGATGAAGGATACGATACTGTAGTAGGAGAAAGGGGAAGTAAGTTATCAGATGGGCAAAGGCAGAGAGTAGCGATAGCAAGAGCATTGATAAGGGAACCAAAGGTATTGATACTGGATGAAGCAACGTCTGGTGTAGATTCACAGACAGAAGAAGAAATATTCGATGAATTGAAAGAGTACGAGATGACTTTGATTATAATATCCCACAGACTATCGACGATAAGAAAAGCTGACAAAGTGATACTATTAAAAGATGGAGAGATAATGGGAGAAGGAGTACATGAAGAGTTACTAAAAAATTCTCCCCTTTACAAAGAAATAATAGAAAGTCAGTTGGTTGTATGAAAGACTAATTAGCTATTATTTTCGGGAGAACCTAATTTCTGAAAAGACGCCCAACATGGGCGTTTTTCAATTAAAATTTGCCAATAATTTCCACAAACTTTTCTCTTTCATCCCCTTCAAAAACATAAAAAGAAATGGCAGAAGGCTTTCTTTTCAACGTGTATTTTTTCACGAATGGATCAATCTCTTTTGGTACTTTCGGTGTGAATTCTTTGGGTATATCTTTTAAGTCATAGTACCTACCGTAATTCATTACGAACTTTTCTACTGTCTTTTTTTGTCTTGTATCAAGACTAACGTAATTTTCAATGAACTCTTTTAAATTCTTTTTATTTAAGTCTTTCATAAACTTCTTTACAATATCTTTCCTTCCCAAATAAAAAGGATGTCCGTTGAAAGTTATATTTTTGTCTGTGTAGATTTTTGGTTTTTGAACGTTTGTTAGTAAAAAATTAAAATCTATCTTTGGATTTCTTTCAAAGATAGAGTTTATTAACTCTTTCGTGTAGTAATCACATCTTTGTTCAATTAAACTGTCATCTTGTATCTCTTTAATTATCTTTTTTAGATCAATCTCTTCTTTGTAGTGATGAACGAGGTAAGATGTAAAGAATTCTGATATTTGTCTTTCTTTTGGAAGGTTTTTAAACTTTTCAAGGTTTATCTCAAACTTTTTATCTATATCCTTCTTTTTCAATTCTTTGATTATGCATATAGGTGTGGATGTAGTGATTTCAAACTCAAGAGCTTCTAATATGTTTCTCAAGGTACTTGGTTGAATGTACTTTGTCTTTGCAGATAAAAACTCTTTCAACGTTTTTTCAGAAACGTTCATTGAGTCTATGGGTATCTTTTCTTTTCCTATCTCTTTCCTTATGAAATCTCTTAGTTTTGGTGTACTTCTATGTTGGTTGTTATCCAAATTGAATACAAAGTATTTTAATTGGTTAATGATATCTTTAAAAGTATTTTTTATCGATTCACTTTCCGCTTTGTTTAGTTGAGATAAACACTTTGAAAAGATAAAGGCGGATTCATAAACCAAAGGATCGTTGTTATTCTTCTGCACTTGAAACATAGTATCGAGGGAATTGAAAACTTTAAAGTTATCATCATCAAAATAGTAACCAAGGTAGAATCCCAATGGAAAAGTAAAAGCTAAAGCCTTTTCTTTGTTTGTATCTTTCAACCACCAAGATAAATTATTTAAAGCTTGCACCATACCAGAAGGATGTGGAATAGTTTTTAAAACCTTAAATGCTTCGATGTTTAAAGAAACCGCTTCTTCGTATCTTTCTTCGTTCTTTTTTCCTCTTGCTTTTGATAGCATTATGAAGCCTTTGGTGGCGGGAGCATTTTCATAACTTTCACTCCAAATCCTAATGGCTTGCAGATCTTTCTCTTCAAAATTTAACTCACGAACATTCTTTAAATTCTCAACAACTATTCCTCTTAAATACTTAGGAAGTGTGGCGAATTCTTCCTTCAATTGATTGAATACTTCTTTAATTTCTTCATTTCTAGAAAGATTGACTAAAATATCTATTTTTTCAATTAAAATTAGACAATACAAACCACCCTTTTTCAACCCTTGTAACTCTTCATCTATTATCTCAAGGGCTTCATCGTATTTAACATCCCATTTTAATTTCAAAACGTTTATGTAATTGACAATGTTTTTATTTTTATCTGGTCTATCACTTTCTAAGTAATGAGCAACATAATTCAAAATTGGTCTTATGAACTGTCCTTTATTCACAATTTCAACCAATAGTTTAATGTTCATTTCTCAACCCTCTTATCCTTTACCTAATAGCAACCAAAATATAAAATAAAATTTACTTCAAAAACCTTTCTTTTAGAATGTTAACAATTCTTGAAGCTTCCATATTTTATTCTAAAGTTCATTATATCATAATTCTCTTATAATAACTAAAAGAAAGACAAAGGCATTATATCCGATAAAAACCATCATAAATAATTTTAACGTTAGTTTTTTGACCGATCTCTGCAATACTTTATCAATAGATATTTGAAGCCAATAAAAAAACAGTTGAAAACCATATGGAAAAGGGTATAATAAAAGTAGGAAAGATGAAAATTGCTTGTAACAAGTGCTTTTTAAACAAATCAAAAGATGGGACTAGAACGTTGTTGGATGAGAAAGATTAAATACGAGAAGGAGGTTTAATGAAAATGTTGAGAAGGTATTTTTGATAATGTTTATCTTGATTTCTGTCACCTTCACTTTTTCAGTGAGTTTAGAATTCGATGAAAGCTTTGTTGTTAATCTACTTGACAATGAAAACGAAATATTGGATATAGTTAGCCAAAAAGGTAAAGTATATCTTTTGTCAGAGAACGGCTTAGTGTATTTCATAGATTCAAAAGGAAATATCAACAATATAATTGATTTAAAATTAGAAAGTTACGGGAAAGCTCCTGTGAAAATCATTTACAATGGTAAAGAAATAGAAAAATACCTTTTGACTGCAGGTGGAATGGATACTTACGATGATTCTTTATATGTAGCTCTCTACAACGTAGTAAAAGTTTTCGATTCTGAAGGAGAAATTCTGAACACGATTGCATTAAACAACGATCTCAGTATAAGTGATATTAAAATAATTGATTCAAAAATATTCGTTTTAGATCAAATCAATGGCCTTTTTAAAGTGAAAGGTAATACAATAGAGAGGGTATTTCCTGAACTAGGTCAAGAATCACTTGGTATGAATTATACCAATTTAGAAGTAATAGGGGATACGATATACATAGGTTACATGTATGGTAAAACTGAACAAATTAATCAAGGAGCTTACACTACTTCTGAACCTTTTGTACAAGGGGTATATAAATTATCAAATAAAGATGGGAAATACATAGAAGAAGAAAATAAAGAATTAGGAGAAAATGCTGTTATCAATGAATCGTTTGTGACTTTTGAAAACCATTTAATCTTGTCAAAAGGAGAAGCGGAAATATTCGTATTAGATGAAGATTTGAATATAAGATTGTATATAAATAGTCCAAATTTGCTTTACTATCCGAAGTTTGCCTTTGATGAAAATGTAAATGCCGATGGGAAAAATATCCTCTACATATACAACCACAGGGACCTTAAGAGATATTTCTTTGAGTTTTCTCTACCACAAAAAATATGTAAATGGGAAACTTTTTAAATAATTAAAAAGTTGAAAGAGGAAAGGAAGCGTGATGGAATAAAATATGAGGAGGAGGTTTAATGAAAATGATTATCGAAAAGAGGATGTTGTTATTTGCTTTTTTATTTGTTTTTACCGCTTTTGGTGTTAGCAGTTTATTTGCTAACGAAACAAAGGTAGAAAAGGAGAATATGTTTATGAATATTTCTCCATCTTCTACTTTATCTTTTGCTCCGGCTGGTGATAATTCTTCCCCAATTACTGATGCATTTTCTTTTTTCGATAATAAGTTTTATGTTTACTCAGATCCGGATAACCTCCTTGTGGAAAATTTTATCGAAATCTATTCAGTTCTCAAACCTGATAATTATGCGACACATAGTATTTCTCATACATTTCCGAAAGAAGAGTATCAAGATTACGAATTAAGTAACTTAATTTTTGTAAAATTAGGATGGATACCAGGTGAAGGTTCAGAGTACTATGTTGGTTATTCGGAAAAAATAAAGGAAGTAGTTGTTTTCTCTTTAGAAGGTGATTTAGTCAATACAATAGACGTAGGAATTGATTCAAAGAATGACTTATTACTTTCCCCGCCTACTAATGTATTTATTCAAAATGGGTCTTTCAAGAAAGAAGATTTTTGGCTTATCGATAAAAAAAATAATGAAATTATCAGGATGACAATCTCAGGTGAGGTTCTTTCAACGGTAGGAATAATAAAATACGAGGGTATAGATATCCAACAGTTTGAAGAAGTCTTAACTACTGAAAGAAGTTTATTTGTTAGAGATTCTTCAAACCATATTTTTCAATACACTTACCCCCAAGGATTTTTTGAGGTAATATTTGTCGAAGAATTGAAAGATGATGAGATTATCAGTTTTGCTATCGATTCATTAGGAAATATCTTCATACTTTACCATTCTATATCGGATAACAAGCTCAAAATGGCTGTACTTGTTGAAGAAGATGATGGGAAATATACAGCTAAAATATTTCACGAGGAACCGTTTACAGAGAAACCGTTAAAATTATTGGCACACAGAGGATTTTTAATATTAGTTACTGAAGAAAACTACCAGATATATCAAACTTTACCAATAATAGAAAACCTCAATTTACACTCCTCTTTTCTTTTTTGAATTCTTCTTAGTATCTCTTTCTTCAAGCAGATATCTCTTTTTTTAAAAGATTTTTGTTTTCGGAGAGTTTGAGGGGGGTTACCCCCTCAAAGACATCGAATTATGATCTAACCAATCTTTTTCACGGACATGTAATATTATCTAATGCGAAAACTTGAAATACATTTTTGGTTGTGGTATAATCTTATAAAAGTGATGACCTTTGGTCATTTTTATTTTATTAGAGGATCAAAATATGAGGCGAAATGGTTTGGAGAAGAAAAATAAAGAGGGAAAATTGAATTTAATAATGAATGTCGCAGAAAAAATTTTTGTTGAAAAAGGTTATGAGAAAGCTACAATGACCGAAATTGCAAAGAAAGCTAATCTTGCAAAAGGGACGTTGTATTTATACTTTTCAAGCAAAAAAGATCTATATTTTACCTCTGTTGAAAGAGCGTTATCTGCTTTGCTCAGGTCTATTATTGAAAAATTTTCCTCTTGTAAAAACGGTTTTGAAAAGGTAGTATCAATGGGAGAAACATACGTATCATTCAGCCTTGAATATGTTGATTATTATAAGTTGATATTGAATTATGAAACCTTGGAAGTTCGTTTCGATGATAAAGATCCCCATGTGAAGAAGGCGTATGAAAAGAGTGAAGAGATTTTTAAATTATTAGTTAGCTCGGTTGAAGAAGGAATAAAAGATGGTTCAATAGATGAAAGATTAGAACCTTTAAAGATAGCAATGGTTTTATGGAGTGAGATAACAGGAATGGTTCAGCAAGTAAGCCTTAGAGAGACATTGTATGAAAAATGGACAGGCTTAAAGCCTCTACAAATATATGAATATTACATAGAAGTAACACAAAAGATGTTAGCTTCTTCATCATAATACCTCATCTATTGGGGTACTTTAACAAATTAATAAAATAACAGTCAGGAGGTATGCGGATGCACAAAGTCGTAATAACTGGAATGGGAACAGTAAACGCTATAGCAAAAAACACAGAAGAATTTTCAGAGGGTTTAAAAGAAATGAGAATAGGCATAGATAAGATAACTCAGTTTGATACCTCGGATCATAAAGTTAAGATAGCCGCTGAAATAAAAGATTTTGATCCTCTTCAGTATATGGATAGTAGAACCGCCAAACGTTATGATAGGTTTTTACAATTAGCTATTGCTGCCTCAGATGAGGCTATTGAGGATGCCGGATTGTCTCAAGATCAAGATTGGAGGGAAAATGCTGCAGTAATAATAGGTTCTGGGATTGGCGGTTTTAAAACCTTGTATCACGAGTTTGGAGTTCTGAACGAAAAAGGTCCGAAATATGTTAGCCCTTTTTTAATACCGATGATGATTGCAGATATGGCAAGTGGAGTTGTTTCTATAAAGCATAAATTAAAGGGACCAAATTTTACTACTGTTAGCGCCTGTGCTTCAGCTGTCCATTCAATAATAAGTTCTGTTATGTTGATAAGAAGTGGAGAAGTTGATGTGGCAATAACGGGAGGTTCCGAAGCGGTTATTGATCCTATGCCAATAGCAGCTTTTGCCAACATGATGGCTCTTTCTCAAAGAAATGATGAACCACAAAAAGCATCAAGACCTTTTGACAAAGATAGAGACGGGTTTGTGATGGGAGAAGGAGCTGGGATATTAGTTTTAGAATCAGAAGAACATGCAAAGGCAAGAGGAGCAAAGATTTATGGATATATAGCAGGATATGGAATGACAGGGGATGCTTACCATATTAGTCAATCTGATCCGCAAGGTGAGGGGGCTGCAAGGGCGATAAAGAACGCCTTAAAAATGGCTGAATTAGATCCTTCTAAGGTGGATCTTATAAATTGTCATGCTACCAGTACCCCTGTTGGAGATAATTCAGAAGTAAAAGCTATTAAAAAAATATTCGGTGAATTTGCGGATAAACCGTATTTACAGTCAACTAAAACCTTGATAGGACATACTTTAGGAGCTGCAGGGGCAATTGAATTAATAGCTTCAATAATAGAAAGCCATAATCATTTTGTTCATGGAATGCCAAATTTAGAAGAGCCTGATGAAGAGATGAAAACGCTCAATATCCCAAGAGAGACTCAAGACGCTGAAGTAAACGTAATTTTAAAGAACTCCTTTGGTTTTGGGGGACACAATGCGTCTCTAATTTTTGTTAAATCATAAAAGGGGGCACAATTATGCCTAAAATAGGAATAGTAACCGATAATACCTGCGACATTGATCCAAAACAATTAGAAGAAATGGGGATAGGCTGTGTTTCATTGTATGTAAAGATGAAAGACAAGTTTGAAAAGGCTGTGGATATTGATGTAGACGACTTCTATGAGTTTTTAAAAACGTCTGACTATATACCAGCCACTTCCCAACCGACGCCTCAAGATTTTGAAGAGGTATACAAAAAAATGCTTAAAGATTACGATGAATTGATATCTGTCCATCTATCAGGAAAACTAAGTGGCACCTATAATTCTGCTAGGATAGCCGCTAAGGAAGTAGATGAAAAAAGGATCCATATAGTGGAAAGTTATGAAGCTACATGGGGATTAGGTTATGTAGTACTAGAATTAAAAAAGCTTATAGATTCAGGAGATTATAGTATAGAAGAGTTGAAGAGTTTTGTGGAACATTTTCAAGAAAAAGTGAATGTATACTTTACCGTAGGAAGTTTAAATTATCTTGCAAAAGGTGGAAGAATAGGAAAAGCAACTGCTTTTGTGGGAAGCATGTTAAACATTAAACCATTGTTAAAACTGGAGAATGGTGAAATATTGCCCGTTAAAAGGATTAGAGGATACAATAAAATAATTAAAGAGCTTACTACATTGGCAATGGAAGAAAAAGGCAGAGGAGAGTTAAAGAATATAACCGTTGAACATACAGGGAGCTTAAAAATAGGTGGCGATTTGTTGGATGAAGTAGTTAAATTGGGAGTACCGAGGGAAAAGATAATCTTTGAACCGATGGATATAATAATAGGTATGCATTTAGGGCCTGATTCTGGTGGAATAGTAACTACATGGGAGTGAAAATTATGAATATAGAGGAAATAATGAAAATATTGCCCCACCGTTACCCTTTTTTGCTTGTTGATGGGGTTTTAGAATTAAATGAAGAAAAGATCAAGGCGTTTAAAAACGTTAGCATTAACGAACCTTTTTTTCAAGGTCATTTCCCAAATTATCCCATAATGCCAGGAGTACTCATTGTTGAAGGTATGGCTCAAACTGCAGGGTTATTGCTTCTAAAAGATACGGATGAGAATGTAATTCCTTTGTTTACGGGTATAGATAAGGCTCGATTTAAAAAGGAAGTAAGACCTGGAGACAAACTAATATACGATTTAGAGATTCTACAGAGGAAAGCAAACATGTTTAAATTAAAAGGAATAGCTACTGTTGAAGAACAGGTATGTGCACAAGCAGAGATAATGGTAGGTATCAAAAAGAGTTGAAGATGGAGGTGCTGATTTGGAACCAGTAAAAAATAGGGTTACTGATTTATTGAAAATTAAATATCCCATATTAGAAGGCGGAATGGCATGGGTGGGTACTGCAAAATTGGCTGCAGCTGTTTCAAATGCTGGTGGATTAGGAACTATAGGTTCTGGAAACATGGACGCAAAACTTTTAAAAAAACAGATCGATTCAATAAGAGTAATGACTGATAAACCTTTTGCGGTAAACGTAATTATGCTTAATCCTCATATAGACGAAGTCATAGATTTGATAATTCAAGAAAAAGTGCCCGTTGCTATTTTAGGAGCTGGAAATTCTAGCAAATATATTCCAATGCTTAGAGAAAATGGGATAACAACCTTAGCGGTAGTCTCGTCAGAAAATCTGGCTTTGAGATTAGAAAATGCTGGGGCAGAGGCTATAATAGGCGAAGGAATGGAATGTGGTGGACACATCGGCGATGTAACTACCATGGTCTTGATTCCAAAGCTTTCCAGTATGTTATCGGTTCCTGTAATAGCAGCCGGTGGGATTGCTAACGGACCTGGTGCGGTTGCAGCTTTATCCTTGGGGGCAGAAGGCATTCAGATGGGGACTCGTTTTATAGCCACAGATGAATGTGAAGCCCATGAAAATTATAAACAGAAAATAATAAATGCAGGTATTAGGGATACTATAATTACAGGTCAGAAAATGGGTCATCCGGCTCGCATAATAAAGACAAAATTTGGTAAAAAAATAGCTAAGTTAGAAGCTTCATCACCTGAAGAAGCAGAAGAAGCTTTGGTAGGAAGCCTTATGAGGGCTTTCTTGTACGGTGATGAAGAAAGTGGGTCTTTTATGGCAGGACAATCCTCTGGTTTGATCGATGAGATAAAAAGTGTTAACGAAGTTATAGAAGATATAATGTCGTATATCTTGAAAAATTACGACTTAGAAAACAATGTCGATGAAAGGAGGAGATAAGTTTTGCGATGCTTTGTTTTTACAGGCCAAGGATCTCAATACTTAGGAATGGGAAAGGATATATTAGAAAAAAAGCCTGAGTATGAATTATACTTTGATAAAGTTAAAAATAAGATTGGAGTAGATATAAAAAGTATAATATTTGGAACTGATGAAAAAGAGCTTACCTTAACCCAAAATGCCCAAGTCGCTATACTCACAATTAGCTATATGAAATATTTGAATGCTTTAGAAGAAGGTCTCATACCTGACGTGGTAGCTGGTCATTCTTTAGGGGAATGGACAGCACTTTTAGCTGCAGACGTGATCAATTTTGAAGAGGCAGTTGAAGCGGTTTATTATAGGGGATTGTACATGAGTGAAGCCTTTGAACCAGGAAAAGGCGGTATGGCAGCCGTGATAGGGATGGATTTAAATGATATTGAAAAAGTTTTAGCCAATTATCCAAACGTCCAAATAGCTAATTACAATTCTCCTTCACAGATTGTTATAAGTGGGGAAATGGAAGAACTTTTGATCTCTATGGAAAAGCTCAAGGAAGGAGGAGCCAGAAAGGTCGTACCGTTGAATGTAAGCGGTCCGTTTCATTCGAAATTTCTAAAAGATGCAGAAGAAAGGTTAAGAAGAAAAATTGAACATTTAGAATTCAAAAAACCAAGGGTTCCCATTGTTCAGAATGTGACGGCGAAGTTTGAAACAGATCCTGTTATCATCAAAGAAAATGTAATTAAGCAAATAACTTCTCCCGTTAGATGGATAGAATGTGTCGAAGAATGTGTGAAAAATGATGTGGATGAATTTGTTGAAATTGGACCTACAAATGTGCTCACAAAATTTATTAAACAAATAAATAAAACCGTTAAACTACTTAATATATAAAAATTGGGGGTGTTCCCTTTGAAATTAAATCAAAAGATTGCGATCGTAACAGGTGGCTCTAGAGGAATAGGGAAAGAAATATCTCGGAATTTCATAAAAGAAGGGGCCACCGTAATAGCGATCGCTATAGATGAAAGACCTCAAATAGAAGAAAATGAAAAAAGTGATTTTCCAGAAGATAGGTTCATTTATTACCAAGCAGACATAACCGATTTCAATGCGATTAGCGAAATTGTGACTGAGATATATAACAAATACCAAAAAATAGACATATTAGTAAACAATGCCGGAATGGCAAAAGATAACTTCTTGGTTATTATGAAAGAAGAAGATTTTGATAAGGTAATTCAGGTGAATTTAAAAGGAACTTTTGTTATGACAAAAGCGGTTGCAAAGATAATGAGAAAACAAAAGTTTGGGAATATAATAAGCATGGCGAGCGTGGTAGGAATTGAAGGTAACATCGGTCAAACTAATTATTCGGCAGCAAAAGCAGGTATAATAGGAATGACAAAATCTTGGGCGAAAGAACTTACAATGAAAGGAGAAAATATCAGAGTAAACGCTATTGCGCCAGGATTTGTTAGAACAGGGATGACCGAAAGTTTAAAGGAAGAATTAATAGAGTATGTTGTAGAGAATACGTGTTTAAAACGATTGGGAGAACCTCAGGATATAGCAAAATTAGCCGTATTTTTAGCCAGTGATGATTCTTCCTTCATAACGGGACAAGTTATAAGGATAGACGGTGGATTAAGAATTTAATTATACTGAATTAAAATCCCGAGGCAATTAAATGTACAACCTCGGGATTTTGTTTTCAAAAGAGATGATACACTTTAAAGATAGAAACGGTTATAAGGGAAGTTACCGCCATAATCTTGATTAATATATCTAGAGAAGGACCAACAGTATCTTTCAGTGGATCACCAACTGTATCACCCACAACTGCTGCTTTATGGGCATCGGTACCTTTCCCTTCTCCTTCAACGCCTCCAGCTTCTATTCTCTTTTTTGCGTTGTCCCAAGCACCTCCAGAATTAGCTGTAAATATTGCTAACATAACACCACTGAGAGTAGTTCCAATCAAAAGTCCTCCTACAAAGTTTGGTCCTAGTAAAAATCCAGAAATTATAGGGGTTAGAGTGGCGATAAGGGCAGGGAATTTTATTTGACTTAGCGAACCTTCACTACTAATCCTGATACATCTTTCGTAATCTGGATCTGTTGTGCCCTCCATCAATCCAGGGATTTCTCTAAACTGTCTTCTTACCTCATCCACCATCTTGTTAGCTGCATTTACCACGGCATTTATTAGAAAAGAACTAAAAAAGAAAGGTAATGCCGCGCCGAAAATAGCACCGGCTATTGTTCTAGAATCTATCATGTTCAAGATCAGAATATTTTCTAAATGCCCTACTCCTCCATCTCCAGGACCAGCTTGAGAATAAATAAAAGATGCGAAGAGAGCTAATGCCGCTAAAGCAGCCGAACCGATAGCAAAACCTTTTCCTATAGCAGCCGTTGTGTTCCCTACAGAGTCTAGTTTATCGGTTATCTCTCTAACTTCAGGCGGCAATTTTGCCATTTCGCTTATCCCACCAGCATTATCTGCTATTGGACCGTACGAATCAACTGAAACCGTTGTGGCAACGAAAGAAAGCATACCCAAAGCTGCCATTGCTACACCATACAATCCTGCTATTTCGAAGGACACAAGAATTCCCAACATCAAAAGGAAAACAGGCAAAAGAACGCTTTCCATTCCCAACGCTAATCCTTTTGTAATGACAATAGCTGAACCACCCTTAGCGAATTCACTCAATTCTTTTGTAGGATGGTATGCATCATTAGTGTAATATTCTGCTATAAGTCCCATAAAAATACCGTCTACTATGCCGATAACAGCCGCCAACCAAGGTGAGAAGTATCCCAATCTGAAACCAATATTTTGAAATTCGGTAATACTGATCCCCCTCAAGTAGAAAAAGCTAAGGAAAAAAGTTAAAATTACAGTTAAAAATGCTGATGTCATCAAAGATATATTCAAATCTCTATGGGGATCATTTGAAGGTTTTTTTAAGATTATATACAATATTCCAATCATCGAAGAAATTAATCCTAAAGATATAAAAAGTATAGGATAGTAAGTTAATCTCATTGTGGAATCATAAGAAAAGTTTTGAGGTCCCAAAAGGAAATGAGTATATAATATTAGAACTATAGATGAAATTACCGCACCTACATAACTTTCCAACAAATCTGCCCCAAGTCCTGCAACATCTCCAACATCATCTCCCACGTTATCGGCGATAGTTGCGGGATTTCGTGCATCATCTTCCGGTAAAGCCAATTCTGTTTTTCCAACCAAGTCTGCTCCCATGTCCGCAGCTTTTGTGTAAATTCCTCCACCAACCCTATCAAACATAGCGATTATTGAGCATCCAAGGGCATATCCTGAAACGGTCATGGTGAAAGGAATATAATTTATTCCCAACCAATTGACTTTGATTACCAAATTTTCCGCAGAAAGCTGTCCTAACCAATTTCCAAAGATAATATATACTAAAAATAAACCTAATAGAGCCAATCCAGAAACGCTTAGCCCCATAACACTTCCACCTTGAAATGCAACTTTCAGAGTTTTTCCAATACTTTTCTCTGTACGAGCTTTATTGCTAACTCTGACGTTAGCGTAAGTAGCTATTTTCATACCTATGTATCCAGCAAGGGCACTCATAAAAGCCCCCATTACAAAAGCGGCTCCAACATACCACTCTACCACGATACCTAAAGCTAAAGCGATAAATATTCCATAAATCGTCAATACTTTAAGCTCGTGGTTAACAAAGGCGGAAGCACCAATTCTAATAGCCTTTGCAATGTGTTGCATCTTCTCTGTACCTTCGTCTAAAACAACGACCTGTCTAAAGTTAACACTTGCAAATATTAAAGCTATTACTGGAACTATTGCCAAAATCCATAGACTACCCACTGTTTCACCTCCAAAGTGTTGTGAAATTTGAAGTATAACATTATACCCCATTTTATTATACCATCCTCTACTCAAAAAAATAAGTTTTAAAAATGGCAGTTAAATGTGATTAGGAACAATTAAACGACTTTAAAAACAATTAGAAGGGTATATCTTCCAAATGGTATTTATTGTTTTTCTAAATACTTTTGATAAAATATATAATAAAGAGCAGAAGTTTTACGGAAAAATAATATGTATATTGTGTTAAATATCACAAAAAAGGAGGAGTTAATTTGTTATCCGAAATGAGTTTAAAAGAATTTTTAGAAAAGCTTTCGTCCAACGAACCCGCTCCCGGGGGTGGAAGTGCAGCGGCATTATCGGGTTCTATAGCAGCTAGTTTGGGATGTATGGTAACAAATTTAACTATCGGCAAAAAAAAGTACGAAGAAGTTGAAGAAGAAATGAAAAATTTGAAATTAAAGTTAGAAGAGTACAGAGACAAATTCCTTCAACTTATGGAGGAAGATGCAGAAGCTTTCAACGGGGTGTTAGAAGCATTAAAGCTTCCAAAAAGTACTGAAGATGAGAAAAGAGTCAGAAATGAAAAAATACAGGAAAATACGAAAAAAGCCACACTTGTTCCGCTAGAAATAGCCAAAGACGCGTTGGAAGTCATGGAACTTTCGGGGATTACAATAGAAAAAGGTTATAAAATGGCTAAAAGTGACGCAGCTATTTCCCTTGTAATGGCAAAAGCAGCGGTTGATGGTGGATTATATAATGTAAAAATAAATCTTCCATCGATTAAAGACGAAGATTTTCTAAGAGACATCAACAGTCAAATTGAAAAAATTGAAGGAGAAGCAAACACTCTTGAATTAAGACTGCTATCCAAAGCTAATATATAATTTTAAAAAAGGGGGTGGAACATAATGGCTGAAGAAGAATATTTAAGAGAAGAATTAATGAAAAAAAAGAAAACTTTAGAAGCAGAAAAGAAATCTATAGAAAAGTACATGGGCCCTCATGAGCATGATGAATCTCTTGAGAAAGAATGGGAAAGGATTAACCAAGAATTAGAGCAAATAGAAAAACAGTTGGAAGAAATAGAGAAAGAATAAAAAGTTGGCCGGATTTTTCTTACCGGCCATATTTTATAATATTCATTTGGAAAGGATTTAGGGGTGAAAATAAGTTTGATTTTCTAGCAATTCTTCGTTTGGTACGTTTCGAATCTCTTTGGCGGGAACACCGACGTATATTTTTTTTGGTTCCAAATTTTTAGTAACCACGCTTCCGGCGCCAACCAACGCATCTTCTCCAATTATTTTTCCTGGTAATATTGTTGCGTTAGCTCCTATTCTTGCCCCCTTTTTGACAACTGGACCTTTGAAAAGCGTTTTTCTCTTCTCTGTTCTTCCTAAAAATTGATCGTTGGTAAAGGTAACTCCTGGAGCTATGAAACAATAATCTTCTATTGTAGAGATGGCCGTAATGTAAGCCTCTGTTTCTATC
This sequence comes from Petrotoga sp. 8T1HF07.NaAc.6.1, assembly GCF_016772115.1. Taxonomy (NCBI): domain Bacteria; kingdom Thermotogati; phylum Thermotogota; class Thermotogae; order Petrotogales; family Petrotogaceae; genus Petrotoga; species Petrotoga sp. 8T1HF07.NaAc.6.1. The sequence goes on along the minus strand of NZ_AUPG01000001.1, from coordinate 180,965 downwards.
TTTACGTACTTACCTATTCTACTTTTATTTTCTATTGTAGCACCTTTTCCGATGATAGTATTTTCTCCAATTTCTACATCTTCTCTTATGCTCGTCAAATCTCCAATAAAAACGTCATTTGATATTTTAGTACCTTTATATAAGATGCAACATGCTCCCACGATGACATTATTGCCCAAAGTTATAGGAGAAAAAGTTTTTGTTTCTGTTGTGGCAGAATTTTTAGCTTTAAGAGGAGATTTCCCTATTATAGAATTATCTGATATTGTACAGTTTTCTCCAATAATACTATCTTCTTTAATTATTACATTATTTCCTATTATAGTACCTTTTTTAATAACAACATTTTCTTCAATTATAGCATTGTAACCTATTTTAACGCTAGTATCAATTTTGGCACTTTTGGCTATATAAGACGACATTTTTATCCCCCTTAGTCTTATAAAAATTGATTTTAACTGTACTCTTTTAAAACTTCCTCAAATATCTTATCGTCTATCAAACCTTTAACAGTTTTTCCCTTTTTGATCCTTTGTCTGATATAAGTGGAAGATATTTCAACAATAGGACTTTCCAATTTTACATAATCAAAATCTACACTGTATGAATTTTTTTCTTCGAAATATCTGGGATAAACTACTATTTTTACTTTCTTTAATATTTCTTCCCATTTATACCATTTGTGAAAGTTTTTAAGGGAGTCTTCACCTATCAAAAGATTAATGTTTTTATCAAAATTTGATAAATATTCTATGGTCCTTATTGTGTATGATGGTGAGGGTAGTTTATTTTCTATATCGCTTACTTCGAAATAATGTTCAAAAAAAACCCTCTCACACCAAGAATACCTCTTGTCGAAATTTGCTATGAAATCTATGCTTTTGTGTGGGGGATTTTTAGACGGTACTATTAAAAACCTATCAGGGTTAAATTCATCATAAGCTATTTCAGCAATTATTCTATGACCTATATGAGGAGGATTAAAACTACCTCCAAAAAGCATTAGCATGAGAAACACCTTTTCTTATGGTATGTATTCAAAAGAAAAATTTCCAATGTATACCGTGTCTCCTTCTTTAACTCCTGCATTTCTTAGAATTTTATTCAATCCGTTTTTTTCTAATGTATTTAAAATTAACAGACGAGAATCTTTTTGATGGATATCGTATCTACTTAGCAACTTTTCAATGCCGTCTCCCACAACTTCAAATGTTTCATTATCCAACTTTACAACGTTGATTTTTATAAAAGGATCGGGTTCATAGTTGACAGGTTGTATTTTTATTTTTTCTGTGACATTGGATTTTAACCTTTTTTGGAAGAACTTTTGCTGTTCAATTTTTTCTTTGCTTATACTATTCCATACAATAGTTATGAGCTCTTGAATGTTTTCACCAGTATAAGAAGATATAGGATAAATATCTTTACCCGTTCTATTTTTGAAATCCGTCAATCTCTTTTCGAGGGTGTCTTTGTCTACCGCATCTATCTTATTTGCAACAATAATCTCTTTCTTTTTCAAAAGAATATGAGAAAAAGACTCTAATTCTTTTCTAATATTTATATAATCCTCTACTGGGTCATCTCTTTCAAAGCAAGATATATCTATAAGATGTACCAAAATAGAACATCTTTCAATATGCCTTAGAAATTGATCTCCTAGACCTTTTCCCAAATGTGCTCCCTCTATAAGGCCGGGGATATCAGCTACTACGAAAGAATAATCTGTGTCGACTTTTACCACACCTAAATTTGGAACTATAGTTGTAAAAGGGTAATCAGCGATTTCCACTTTGGCGTTTGAAATCCTTGAAATTAATGTTGATTTACCAACGTTAGGATAACCAATCAAGCCAACATCTGCGACAATTTTTAAAATGAGCTTTAGATTTTTGACTTCACCTTCCACACCTTTTTCAGCGATCCTTGGAACTTGTAGAGTTGAAGTTGCAAATCTGGCATTTCCCTTGCCACCCTTACCACCACGAGCAACAACCAAATATTGCTGTGGAGCTTTTAAATCTGAAAGCAGTTCGTTGGTTTCAAGATCATAGATACAAGTGCCAACAGGTACCTCAATCAAAACATCTTCTCCGGCTTTTCCAGCTTTATTTTTATTTTTACCGTTTTCCCCGTTTTCTGCTCTAAAAATCTTCTTGTATTTAAAATCTACCAATGTATTTTTATTGAGGGTTGATTTGATGATGATCGAACCACCATCTCCTCCGTCTCCACCATCTGGTCCGCCTTTTTCTACAAATTTTTCTCTTCTAAAGCTTACAGCTCCATCGCCTCCTTTTCCAGCAATCACTTTGATGTTCACCTCATCTACAAAATCACCGATCAAAACGTTACACCTCCACTTATTTATCAAAAATTCTTTTAATAGAATTTTTATCGAATCCAAATTCTTCTTCCTCGTTGTTCCCTAAAGGTTCTACGTGGATCATCACATCTTTTATGTAAGGATTTATTTTCTTTAATTCCTTTTCAACTTGCGACGCTATTTCATTAGCTTCTTTTACGCTCATTTCTTCTTCGACTTCGATATGAAGTTCGACAAAATAAACATATCCTGCTTTTCTCACCCTGATTTTATGAGGATTATTGGCTTTGCTAACTTTTTCAACGGCTTCTAAAGTATTGTAATAAATTTCTCCTAATTCTTTTGAACTACCCATAAACTCATCTGAGGTTTCTAGAAACATCTTTATTCCAACTCTGAATATGAACGCGGATACAATAATCGCCACCAGCGAATCCACCCACATTATGTTTAACGTAAGGTAAAATATAATGCCAATTAATACAGACAAAGAAGTTAAAATGTCATTTCTCATATTTAAAGCATCCGCCACTATAGAAGAGTTTCTTATTTTATTTCCGACGGAGAATTTATATTTGTATAAAAAATATTTGGTAAATATCGAAATCAAAGAAATCCATAGCACTAAATAAGGCCTATAAATTGAAAAACTATGGGTTATTATACTTTGAATAGCACCTATAAGAACCTGAAAACCGGCGTAAATAATCACTAAAGATAAAACCTTAGTAACTATCGTTTCAGCTCGTTCATGGCCAAAAGGATGGCTCTCATCTGCGGGTTTACTTGAAATTTTCGATGCAATTAAAGTTAGTATGGAAGTTATTATATCCGTTGTAGTATCTATTCCATCAGCTAAAATCGCCATGCTCCCCGTAATGAAAGAGATAACTAATTTAAAAAAAGCAAGAGCACCGTTTATTATTATTCCCATCCAGGAGGCATTTGCGGCTAATTTTTCTCTTGTTGAATTAATCTGAAAATTTTCTTCATTTAGTGTTTTCTTCAAATAGTATTCTCCTTTGTTGACTTCAGTGAATGTCAGCTAAAATTGAAATTCAATACACCTATGTGCATTGCTTATTATACCACAAGTAATATTCTTTGAATGCAATTTTTTTTCACATAAAGTTCTTTTATGATATAATTTAAATGAGTAATTAAATGGGTGAGCAGTGGGGCGAAAAGTGCCAAAGCAACTAAAAGCTGTATAGAAGACAAAAAAGGAGAGTGAATCTAATAAATATTTTAAACATCAATGGTTTAGTTCCAAAGTTGCCAATAATCCAAGGGGGCATGTCCGTTGGTATTTCCCTTGATAATTTAGCATCTGCGGTAGCAAACGCCGGAGGGATTGGAGTAATAGGTACTGCAGGAATCGGCTTAATAGAAAATCCTGAAACGAGAAAAGTGAAAGAAGCTAATATAGAAGGCCTCAAAAAGGTTATTAGAAAGGCAAGAGAAAAGACAAAGGGAATAATTGGCGTTAATATAATGACCGTTTTGACTGATTATAAAGAGCTTGTGAAAACAGCGATAAAAGAAGAAATAGATTTAATAATATCTGGAGCAGGATTGCCGTTAAATCTGCCTGAATTTCTAAGTAAAGACTCTAAAACAAAGTTAGTTCCTATAGTGTCTTCTTTAAAAGCTGCCCAAATAATATTCAAAAAATGGTGGATGAAATATAAGTACATTCCTGATGCATTTATAGTGGAAGGCCCAAAAGCTGGAGGACATTTGGGATTTAAAAAAGGGGATCTAGAGAATCCCGATTTTCAACTCGAAGTTACCGTTCCTCAGATAGTAGGTTTCTGTGAGGAAATTAAAAAAGAATACAATAAAGAAGTACCCGTAATTGCCGCAGGTGGTATAGACACACCCGAAAAAGTAAAAGGGATTTTTTCGTTGGGGGCGAAGGGGATACAAGTAGGAACTCCTTTTATAGCCACCAAAGAGTGTGATGCCGATATAAAATTTAAAGAGGCTTTGATAAAAGCCAAAGAAGAAGATATAGTAATAATTGAAAGTCCCGTAGGTCTTCCGGGAAGAGCTATCAAAAACAAGTTTATAGAAGATGTTTCAAAGGGGATTAAAAAGCCTTTCAAATGCCCTTATCACTGTATCAAAACGTGTAATTTTGTTGATGCTCCTTATTGTATAGCCCAAGCTCTGCTTAACGCAGCAAAGGGGAATTTAGATGATGGATTTGTTTTTAGTGGTAAATACGGTTACAAAATCGATAAAATTACAACTGTACAAGAGGTAATAAACTATCTTTTTGAACTCAATCTAGATAAAGCGAAAGAACCGTCTCCTCAACGCTCATAGATACAGAAATTTGTAATTAATTAGGTCGCAAACAAAAGTTGAGAAGATTCATTCCATGCGAAGAGGTTCTAAGGATAAATTTAAAAAATTAAAGACAAAAAATAAAAAAGAGGAGGTCGCGTTATGTTAAATTTTGACTTTGTAAGTCCTACACGAATAATCTTCGGGAAAAATACCGAGGAAAAGGTGGGAGAAGAGGTAAAAAAGTACTCCGGTAAAATTTTATTACACTATGGGCAAGGAAGTATTAAAAAAACTGGCCTGTATGATAAAGTGGCAAAATCTTTGAAAAATGCGGGCGTTGAATTTGTTGAATTGGGTGGTGTTCAACCCAATCCAAGATTAAGTTTGGTGAGAAAGGGTATTGAAATATGTAAAAAAGAAAATATTAATTTTGTACTTGCTGTGGGTGGAGGAAGTGTAATAGATTCTGCAAAGGCCATAGCAGCTGGAATGAAGTATGAAGGAGACGTTTGGGAATTGTACGAAGGGAAAGGAACTTTGAAAGAAGCGCTTCCAGTTGGTGTTATTTTAACCATACCTGCTGCAGGTAGTGAAGCTAGTATGGGATCGGTTATTACAAATGAAGATGGATGGTACAAAAGAGCAATAAATTACGATGTTTTAAGACCGGTTTTTGCAATAATGAATCCTGAACTGACTTATACACTTCCACCTTTTCAAACAGCCGTTGGAGCGGTGGATATGTTAACCCACGTTATGGAAAGGTACTTCACCAACACGAGGCATGTGGAATTAACGGATAGATTGAGTGAAGCTACAATGAGAACTATAATTCACAATGCACCTTTAGCCCTCAAAGATCCCTACAATTACGACGTCAGAGCTGAAATTATGTGGGCTGGTACCGTTGCTCATAACGGTTTATTAGGAACCGGAAGGGAAGAAGACTGGGCAACTCATGATATAGAACATGAGGTGAGTGGCATTTACGACGTCGCCCACGGAGCAGGTTTGGCTGTCTTATTTCCTGCTTGGATGAAATATGTTTATAGGCACGATTTAAACAGATTTGCTAGGTATGCTGTAAATGTTTGGAACGTTGAAGCTGATTTCTTCAACTTAGAAAAAACAGCTTTAGAGGGTATCAATAGACTTGAAAAATATTACAAAGAAGATTTAAAATTACCAATAACTTTGAAGGAATTGAAAGTCCCCGATGACAGATTCGAGGAAATGGCACAAAAGGCAACGGAAAGAGGACCTGTCGGTAACTTTGTAAAACTTTACAAGGAAGATGTTCTAAATATCTTAAAATTGGCAAGGTAAAAAAGGGCTTTAAGCCCTTTTTCCATTTTTAAGGATATGCTTTTTGTTATTATTGCTTTTTAACGTTCATAAGACTTAATCTGTTTATCAAAATTGTTGACTAATTCTTTAAAAAGCGATAGAAACTTTTGATTTTCTTCTTTGGTTCCAACGGTTACTCGAATTTTATTTTCTAAAGTCCCAGAGTATTTTCTCAAAAGAATTTTATTTTCTAAAAAGTAGTTGTAAACATCTTTAGCTGTTAAGCCTTCTATTTTATCAAAATCCAGAAGTACAAAATTAGCATCACTTTTTAAGGCGACTCGTCCAAACTCTTTTGAAAGTTTATTTCTTTCTTCGATAATGTAATCAATTTTTTCTAAAACAGGATCGTAATTTTCTATTATGGTTTCCACCATCTTTTCAGTTAATACGTTGAAACTGTAGGGGGATTTTATTTTCATTATTTGTTTAACTATTTCTTCATTGGCTATTAAGATACCTGCTCTGATACCTGCCAATCCAAACGCTTTGGAAAATGTTTTTAATATTATAAGATTTGGGTAGTCTTTTAAATGTTGTATCATGCTTATTTTTGAGAAATCTGCATATGCTTCGTCAACAATTACAGGGACCCCTGTTTTTAAAGCTTTTAAGATCTCTTTTTGGGGTTGTAAATTTCCAGTAGGGTTATTTGGCGAACAGATGAATATCATACCCGTTTGATCATTTACGGATTTATCTATGTCTTTTATTTCGTAATTGGTGTTCAAAGGGATTTTTTTACTGAAAAGCCGTTGAGTAGAGAATAAAATTCGTACATTTCAAATGTAGGTGGACAAACTATTACCTCGGTTCCAGAAAAGATTTTAACCAAGTAAGAAATCATCTCATCGCTGCCATTTCCTACCACTATGTTGTTTATGTCAAGATCTATATTATATTTTGAAAAATATGAGTTTAAGAAAGTCGCTATTTTTTGTCTGATGTTGTCAGCGGTTAATTCGGGATACCGATTTATGTTTGTTTCTGTTATCTTTTGGAAAAAGATCTTTTTAAGATCTAAAGAAAGATCGAATGGATTTTCATTTTTGCTGAGATCTATGAATCCTTCATTGATATTAATATTAGAAGGTTTATATTCCTCAAAACTTTCTAAAATTGGGTTGAATTTCAACTTTGCTTACCCCCCTCTGGTGAGTGCCTCTTTTTTAATTCTTGAACAACTTCTCCTATATCTATTCCTTCGTAGGTTAATAACACCAACAAGTGATAAATCATATCGGCGGTTTCATATATGGTTCTTTCTCTATTTGGAGCAACCAAAACTTCGACCGCTTCTTCTCCAAACTTTTTATAGATTTTTTCCTTTCCTTCATTAAACAGATAAGTTGTGTAAGATCCTTCTTTTGGGTTCTTTTTTCTCTCTTTTATAATTTCCTTTAATTGGTTCAGAAAATCTAGTGAGTAATCTATATTAGATTCAGGTAGTTTGTCAATTTGTTCGATTTTTCTAAAACAACTTTTCGTTCCTAAGTGGCAAGCTGGTCCTGTTTGATCAACTTTTAAGAGCAATGTGTCGTTATCACAATCTACAAACGCTTCTTTCAATTTTTGATAGTTCCCGCTTGTTTCTCCTTTCATTCTGATTCTTTCTTTGCTTCTTGAGTAATAATGAACATATCCTGTTTGTAGAGTTTTACTAAGAGCCTCTTTGTCTGTATAACCTAAAGTTAATACGTCACCATCGAGACCTTGAACTATTACAGGTATGAGGCCATTGTTTTTTTCCCAATCTAATTTGTCTATTATTTGTTTATAATCTAACATTTATTCCCACCTTCTTCAATTGGATTTTGAGGTCTTTTGCAGTGTAGATACCATAATGGAATATGGATGCAGCAAGAGCGGCATCTGCACCTATTTGAAAAACATCGATGAAATCTTTAACTTCTCCCGCTCCACCTGAGGCGATAACTGGGATTTCTACAGCGTCAACTATTTGTTTGGTTAAATTCAAGTCATACCCTTTTTTTACTCCATCGGTGTTCATAGAAGTAACCAGTAGTTCCCCTGCTCCCAACTCTTGACACTTTCTAGCCCACTCAACAGCGTCTAAATCCGTTTTTTTACTTCCTCCGTGTGTGTATACATAGTACTTTTCACTTTCGACGTCTTTTTTTGCATCTATTGCAACTACTACGTTGGAGCTCCCTATTATTTTTGAACTTTCTTTAATTAAATTTGGATTTTCAACGGCAGCTGAATTTATGAACACTTTATCTGCTCCACATTTTATTATTTCTACCATTTGTTCGACTGTTTTTAATCCACCACCCACGGTGAAAGGTATGAAAAGTTCTTTGGCAATTTCCTCAACAAGGTTTTTGAGTATATTACGTTTTTCTTTAGATGCCGTTATATCTAAGAATACGATCTCATCAACCCCATCTTTTTCATATTTTTTGGCAAGTTCCACAGGATCTCCCGCGTCCCGTATGTTCTCAAATTGTACTCCCTTTACGACTCTTCCTTCTTTTATATCCAAGGCTGCTACGATTCTTTTTGTCAACATTATCGTTCACCTCTTAACTCCTGCAGATTGATTTTACCTTCGTAAAGAGCTTTTCCTATTATAGCCCCATCGAAACCTATATTTTCCAATTTTTTTAAATCTTCTTTTTTACTTACACCCCCGGCGTATATTATTTCTTCATCTTGCCAGAATCTTTTTATGTTTAAAGAAACACCTTCTAAAGTTCCGTCTTTGCTTGTGTCTGTATATATGAATCTGTTGGTGTATTTTTTAAAAATAGAAAAAGCATCTTCTAAGGTAATTAGTGAGTTTTCTAACCAACCTTTTGTTTTTAAAGTTCCGCTCTCAACATCCAAACTAATGGTTATATTGTTAAAAGCACTGGTGACTTTTTCTAAGAATTCTAAGTTAAAGGCTGCCGTACCTATGATCACATAAGTAACACCTATTTCGTAGGCATTTTTTATGTTCTCAAAAGTTCTTAATCCTCCACCCAGTTCAACTTTCAACCCGGTTTTTTTGATTATTTGTTTTACAACATCTAAGTTTTTTACAGAGCCTTCAAAGGCACCATCTAAGTCAACAATATGAATCAGATCGACATATTTTGAAAATTCTCTGGCTATTTCTATGGGATCTCCATATTCTTTTATTTCATTTTTGCTACCTTTAAAGAGTCTTACCGCTTTTTTGTTCATAAGGTCTATTGCCGGTATTATTTTTATGTTGTTGATAGACTTCACCTCGTTATAGATTTTTAAAGTTTTCTAATAATTTAATACCTTTTTCGCCTGATTTTTCAGGATGGAACTGTACTCCGAATACATTTTCCTTTTGAACACTTGATGCAAATCTACAAATTTTTCCTTTGCTTTCGTATTCTGTGTATGAAATTGTGTATTGATCTTCAGTTGTTATGTAATAAGAGTGTACAAAATAGAAGAAACTCCCATTCTCTATTCTTCGAAAAATCAGAGAATCTTTTGAAAATTCCACACTGTTCCAACCTATGTGGGGTACTTTCATGTTTTTAAACTTAACCACTTTTCCAGGTAAATAAGAAAGTCCTGTGCCTTCACCTTCTTCGCTACTTTCAAATAACAGTTGCATTCCTAAACATATACCTAAGAAAGGCTTGTTTTTGTCGATATGTTCCAATATATAATCTTTTAGAGGAATTATGTTATTTGAAACTATTCCAAAAGAACCTACCCCGGGTAGTATGATTTTATCTCCTTTTTTTATGTCATTTATTTCATTGCTAATAATGCCTCCGACAGCTTTTTGGACATTTGAAAAGTTACCAACTCCACCATTTAATATGACTATTTTCTGCATATCTACCACCTCTATACTTCGTAAACTCTATTTGTACTTTCGAGTTTGTCACTTGGTTCAAGGGCCGTTTTTAAAGCGCTACCCAATGCCTTGAAAGAAGCTTCAATTATATGATGAGCGTTTTCACCATTTATTTGCTTAATATGGATAGTTGATTGTAAATACCTTGATAACCCCAGAATTAATTCTTTGAAGTTACCTAATTCAAACCCTTTTTCAGCATCTTTTATGTCGATATCTATGTTTGTATAGGATCTTGAAATATCAATCGAAACGAGAATAAGGGCGTCGTCCATTGGTAGGATGGAGGTTCCAAACCTTTTTATCTTCTTGCCTTCCACTTCATTCTTTAAAAATTGGCCGATTGTTATACCCATATCTTCCCATAAATGGTGGTTAAGATCGAACTTTGCCTTGATAATTACATTCTTTCCCATGTAGTAGAATAGGGTTTTCAATAAATGGTTTAACACAGGATCCCCGGTATCAACAAATAATTCCTTAGAATAATTTATTTCTATGTCCGTTTCGTCAGTTTTTCTTCTCATTTCCTCACCTCCATAGACTTTTTGTGTTGGTACATACCCTCGATTTCCGCCATTCTTATACCTAAGTATCTCTCTTTTAACAACTCGTCTTTACTCACTTTTGCAACGGATATTTTTTTTGTAAAATCTGATAAGTTCAAAACGGAGGAGAAACGTGCCGCACCACCCGTTGGCAGTACGTGGTTAACTCCCAAGAAATAATCCGCTGCCGGTACAGGTGTGTAATCTCCCAAATAAATAGCCCCAGCATTTTGTATGAGTGGTAGTACAGATTCAGGATCTTTTGTCATTATCTCTAAGTGTTCAGGTGCTATTTCATTAGTTTTAGCAGCACAATCTTCTATACTTTTGAAAAGGTATCTATCTATCCCTTCTCTTTCGCAATATTCGTATAATTCTTTTGAAGTAGTGACCAAGAAAGCTCTAGATTCATAACCATGTTCAAGTTGGGAAAGTAAGTCGTTTAGAATGTATTCTGGTTTTGCTGTCTCATCGGCTATCACACAGATTTCTGATGGTCCTGCCAAACTGTCTATCCCAACTTCCCCAAACACCTGTCGTTTTGCTTCATTCACATATTGATTTCCGGGACCAAATATTTTATCTACCTTCTTCATGCCTATGCCGTATGTCATAGCGGCTATTGCTTGAATTCCACCAATTTTGTAAATTTCTTTTATTCCTAACTTTTTTGCTATATAAATTATGTAAGGGTTTATTACCCCATCTTTTGGAGAGGAAGTGATCAACATTTCTTTTACACCTGCAATTTTTGCTGGAATGGCGACCATCAACAAACTTGAAGGTAGAGGTTTACCTCCAGGAACATAAATACCTATCCTGTTTATGGGTCTATTAATCAGTCCGTAGGTTGAGTTATATTCATTGGAATACAAGATATCTTCTGTTTTTTGTTTTAGATGGTAATCCTCTAACCTTTGAATCGTTCTTTCTATAATTTCTTTATCTTGCATTGGGATTACTTCGTCGATATCCCATTCTTCAACTTTTAATTCTAAATCACCATCATAATTATCGAATTGTTTTGAATACTTTTTTACTGCAAGCATTCCGTTGTTTTTTATGTCGTTTAATATCTGTGAAACATAGCTCTGCAATTCCATTGATTTTCCCTCCTTCGATTTTTTGCACCGTCTTTATAGACTCTAGAATTTGCTCAGAGTTCTTTTGTTCCGTTTTTATAATTCTTTGCCTTATTTATTAGATCGTTTATAAAATCGAACTTTGTTTTTTGGGTTATCCTGTTTACCAAGAGTACTGCGGAGATATCCATTATCTTGTATGACTCTTTTAAATTGTTTGCTTTTATCGTGTTTCCCGTATCAACAATATCTACTATGGCATCCGCTATACCGGTTTTTGCTGCCAATTCTACCGCTCCATTTAACTTGAGTATCTTCACCTTTAAACCCTTTTCAGAAAAGAAATTTTTTGTAATTTCAGGGTATTTGGTCGCTATTTTGTATCCTTCCATATTTTGAAAAGATATTTCTCTGTTTTCTGGTAAGATGATACTCATTCTACATTTACCAAAAGGTAGTTCTAATGGAATATACACTTCATTGTTTCTTTCAAGGACAACATCACTTCCGCATATCCCAATGTCTACTCCATTTTCTACGTATACAGGGACATCAAAAGCTCTTGGAAAATAAAAGGCATAACCATTTTCATATGATATAAGTTCTCTCTTCGCAGGTTCTTTAACATTTATACCTATCTTTTTTAGAAAAGCCTTACTGTCTTCCAGCAATCTTCCTGATGGCAATGCGGCTGATATTGTTGTCATCTCATCATCTCCCCTATAATATCCAAATTTAAAGCCATTCCACACGAATATTTGCCGTTTATCTTGTATTGACCACCGTTGCCTAAAAGGTAACCATTATCCGGTGAATAAATTTCAAATACAACATCTTCATAGTAATTCATGTATTTCATTGTTCCAAGATCGATATATATTCTTGGGTCGTTAATGTTTTTAATTATTGTGTTTAATTTTGGAATGTTTGTTTCTTTTCCTCTGTAATTGAAAAGAGTAGCTATAGATGCTTTTACCCCCTCATCCAGCGGAAGGTTTTCAATGATCTCAAAATTTCTCAACTCAACAGCCCTTAAAATTTTGTCTCTGTATTGTGGGACTGTTTTTAAAATTCTCTCCCAACTCCTTATTGAACTTACGTCTATAAAGAAATTTTTTATATCCAACAGTGATAGAATTTCGATGGTTAAACGCAGAATTTCTTCTTCGATTTTGACTTCTTCTCCATTTAGTATTTCAAATCCAAACTGCCAAACACCGGATAAATTTTCATCTAAAATTTCCGAAATGTAAAATACTTTTTCTTTTTCTTCTACTTTATCCATGTCGATCAACCAAGAAGTCACATCGGGTTTTAAAAGGTAAAAATTTCTTCCATCAGCAAATTTCAGCCCCTTTATTAAATTTTCAGAATACTTTGTTATAGAAGGGGGAAACAGTTCATAAAAATCGTGTTTAAATAGGACACTCCTAATTTTGCTAACGATATTTGATAATTTTTGAGATTCAGTAAAGATGTCTTTTTTCATTTTAAACCCCTTTCTTTTGTATTTTAAAAATAAAAAACCGGTCACAATTATTCGTGACCGGTTATTACGTTTAGCCTTGTATGCGGTGATTTATAAATAACAACATACATGGCATGTGTTAACTCGGCCACGCCATGTATGATGATGAGTATTTAAATTAAACAATGTTTTTGAATTGATGCTCGTTTTAAAATTAGACATTATATTTACCCCGTTTATAACAAATAATCAAACCAACTAACAAAATTTTATCATATTTTTGCAACAATGTCAATCAAATAAATTGTTTGAACAAAAGTCAGATAGCTTTTTTAAATAATGGGATATTTAATGGCAATCTTATTTATGTTATAAACTACTTTATTTGCGTAATAATCATTTCCGCCGCCATTGTACCACCCTAGGCTTTGTAAGGATCGCCGTGAGTTTCCATCAAATACTTCAAATAAGCTGTCCCGACAAGTATGTTGTACCTAGGATCTAATAAAAGTCTTTCTTCAATCCAATCCAAACTCGTTTCAGTATAATTCAAGCTTGCAAAAAGGTCATAATATTTGTTTACAACAAACTGCGCGGTTGATGGTCTAAGCTGCATGTAACCTACTTCTCCGTAACTGCCAATAATATTTTTGAAATTTGTTTCAGTGTCTATTATTGCCGCTATCATCAAAGGGGATATTTCAAAGATTTTTGAAGCTTCCATAATGGAGGAAACAAGTAATTGCAACCTATCTTGTGGCATATCTTTCCCGACTGCTAGTTTGTATTGTGATGAAATAAAATCGAATAAAACGGTTTTAATAGTTATATCTTCTTTGACATCCTCTTGATTGTTAACATTTACATAGGGGGATAAAGAGAACGCTGCCAACGAAAGCGTTAAGAGCATTATAATAGTAGTGTATCGTTTTTTGTGCATTTTTGTATCACCTCTCTAATGGACCCCCACAATCCCTTCAACTTTTTTTGATTAAATAAACACCGTAAGGTGAAAGTTCAACATAACCTTGTGCTGCTTTATTGTTTCCAATAGACAATAATTCTTCTCCATTTTCAAGCAAAACGGAGCATTTGGAAGATTTTAGGTTATAATAAGCTATAAATTCATTTAATTGACTATAACACCTTAATTTTACCATATTTTGGTCAAAATTCAAAATCTCGATCCGTGCATCGTCAATCCATGGGTTAGACTTTCTAAATCTAATCAAATTTTTTATGATATTTAAAATCGAATTTTTCTTGTTTATCTGCTCTTCAAAAGATTCCCCCGAATATGGAGGGTTGAATTTATACCCTTTCCATTCCGTTTGACCAGGTCCAAAACCATTTTCGTACCAATGAAATGGTTCTTGACTGTCTTCGGTAAAATTAACGTCAAGGGGTATGCCTTTCATTCCTGTTTCCTCGCCATAGTAGATAAAAGGAATCCCTGGAAGGGTATAAAGAATTGAAAAACCTAACTTTACTTTCTCCTCGTCTTTTAAGTCAGACAGAATCCTTGTCATATCGTGATTAGTTAAAAAATTACCTGACATAGATAGAACCTTACCATTTGGTAGATACTCTGTCATACATTTTTTCAATGTTTCTACTAGTTCCTGAGGTGATTCGTTCTTTAGCGTCATCTTTAAATCCTCTGCAAGAGGAAAATTAAAACTTATATCGAATATTCCTTCGTACTTTCTTACTATTTCCGGTGCATCCCAGACCTCACTTATAACTAAAGCATCGTTTTTTATGGATTTTATATAGCTAACCATCTCTTTCCAGAATTCGATATTTTTTTCATGTTGGTAATGGAATCTCATCTTTTCAATGTCAAAATCAAAAATGTGTTTTGCAGCGTCCAATCTAAAACCATCAAAACCATTGTCTAACCAGAATTTAAAGATCCTTTTTATCTCTTCCCACAATTCTTTGCTTTCAAAATTAAGGTCAGGAGAGGCAGGACCGAAGATGCCGTAAAAATATCTGTCACCTATCTTTTGCCAGATTTTACTTTCATCCCAATGCCTTTTTTCTTCTAAATCAGCTTTCTCGTTAGCCCAAATGAACCAATTTTTGTAGGGCTCTTCTCCCCTAAGTGCGCGTTGAAACCATTCTGATGTAACTGCAACGTGATTAATGGGAAGATCAAGGATAAATTTAATACCTTTCTTGTGGCCCTCGTTTAATGTCTCTCTTAAATCTTTTAAATCCCCATAAACAGGGTTAACCTCAAAAAAATTGGAGACTGTATAACCATGAAAGGCTGGAGATTTCATAATTGGTAAGAACCAGACATGATCAACTCCCAAATCACAAAGGTAATCCAGTTTTTGTTTTAATCCCTGTAAATCTCCCAGGCCGTCACCATTTGAATCATAAAAAGAACGTAAATATAATTCATAAAAAGTCATTTATTTTCCCCCTTTTCACTTATTTTGTTCTATTGCTTCAATAAATGCTTTGAAGATAGGATGCGGATCTCCAACTTTTGTTTTAAATTCTGGATGGTATTGAATGCCAATATAAAAAGGATGAGAATTCAATTCAATGGCTTCAACGAAATCTGTCATAGCTGAAATAGAAAGTTTATTAGGAACATTTTTTCCTTTTTCAAACATATTCTCGAACTCTTTGTAATTGACTTCATAACGGTGTCTGTGCCTTTCAAGGACAGAATTTTTTTCTCCATAAATCTTGTGAAGTTTCGTATTTGGAAATATTTCAATTTTTTGAGCGCCTAGTCTCATAGTACCACCCAAATTCAACATCTTTTTTTGTTCTTCCATCAAATCTATAACAGGATAAGGAGTATTTTCATCGAATTCTGTAGAATTAGCTTCTTTGTAGTCGAAAACATTTCTGGCATACTCAATGACCATTAGTTGCATACCCAGACAAATCCCTAAAAGAGGAACATTATTTTCACGAGCATATTTTATAGCCTTTATTTTTCCTTCTATTCCTCTTGATCCAAATCCACCTGGGATAATTATACCTTCGTATTTACTTAAAAGTATTCTAATTTCCTCTTCATTCATTTCTTCCAGTTCTTCGGAGTTGATTAGATCGGGCCTTTTAGTGCCACTTAAAAAAACACTTTCCATTATGCTCTTGTAGGCATCATCGGTACCTAAATACTTGCAAATCATAGCAATTTTTAGGTTTTTAAATGTTTTGGGACATTTCCAACTTAATTCTCCTACTTCTTTTGATATTTCCAGATTCAATTTACTTGAGATAAGCGCATGAATATTCTTTTCATATAGCATTTGAGGAACTTCATAAACATTGGCTAAATCAGGAAGGTTGACAACGTACTCTAAAGGGACGCCGCCAAACAGAGCTACTTTTTCAAGACTGGAAAGATCTATCTCTTTTTCCGTTCTTACCAAAAGCATATCTGGTTGGATTCCTATTCTTCTTAAAAGTTGAATAGATTGTTGGGTTGGCTTGGTTTTAAACTCGTTGGTTACATGTAAATAGGGAACAAAGGTTACATGTATAAACATAAAATTTTCTCGGCCTTTCTCAAAGGATAGCTCTCTTACTGCCTCTAAAAATATTTCACCTTCAATATCGCCAACGGTACCCCCTATTTCAATGAGCAAGACTTCTGTGTCTATCTCTTCGATTCTTTCTTTTATTCTTTCGGTGACGTGAGGCACCATCTGAACGGTGGCTCCTAAATACTTTCCTTCCCTTTCTTTTTCGATAACGTATTTATACACTTGGCCAGCTGTCATATTGTTAAAACTTTTCATCTCTATCCCTAAAAATCTTTCGTAATGGCCCAAATCAAGGTCTGCTTCGTAACCATCTTCTGTCACAAAAACTTCTCCATGTTGATTTGGGTTCATAGTTCCTGCATCTACGTTTAGATAGGGATCTATTTTCAAAGAATTGACTTTTAATCCCAGTTCTTTTAAAAGCCTTCCTATTGAAGCAGAAACGACTCCTTTTCCTATACCGCTGAGTACGCCGCCGGTTACTATAATATATTTTTCAGCCATTATTTTTCACCTCTTTTTTAAGAAAAAATTACCATATTTTAAAAAACAAGGGGGAGCGAAAGCTCCCCTCTTTTTGTGATTAATTCAATCCTCATCGTCGATGTTCAATTTTTCAGATAATAAATTAACCGCATTTTCAACGGTTTTGATTTTTTCTAACTCTTCATCTTCTATCGTTACTCCGAATTCAGACTCAAAAGCCATGGTCAAATCCACTAGCTCTAAAGAATCCGCGTCTAAATCATCGGTAAATGAGGCATCCAACGTAACTTCATCCTCGTCGACACTCAATGTATCTACGATTATTTCTTTTACTTTTTCGAACAACTCATCCTTTGTCATATTCGTTTACCTCCTTAGCCATAATTTATCATCTTCCGAACGTTGGTCATTGATAAAATTCGTGTCAATTATAATGAGTTATTTTGGTTTTGTCAAGTTTCTTATTTTCATAAAAGTAAAATATTTATGAAATTTCTCTTTTTTATAACCTAAAAATTCTTTTTCAAGGATATTTAACAAGATTTTGAGCGTTGTTCAAAGAAAATGGCGTTGATATGGTATAATTATATATATACAAGTTAAGTAAAGAGGAGATTGCATTGAAATATGAGAATGAGAGAAAGTATAGAATACCCGATAAATATACATTTAAAAAGTTAGTCACAAAGGCCTTTGATGAATGGCTTATACTTCAATGGTACGATAAAAATGGTTTGAGAACGCGGTTAGAGATAAAAAAGGGCGAAAAAGTGTGGACTACAAATCTTAAAAAAGAAATAAAAAAAGGACTTAGAGAAGAGGAAGAAGGGTTTATAAAAGAAGAAGATATTGATTTTGACAATTTAAAAAGTCAAAGGATGGTAATGAAAAAAAGATATCTTTTAAATAAAGACCCGGAAATAGTAGTAGATGAGTTGTTAAACCCTGATAATTGTATAAGGTATAAAAAAGAATTTTCGGAGATAATGTATCTTCTAGAAATAGAAGAAAAGGGAAAAAAGGTTGATTTAACTAGGTTCTTGATGGATTTTTTAGGCGACATTTTCTGGAAATTGGAAGACTTAACTTATTTAGATGGATACAACAATTCCGACTTTGCAGGAGAACATCAATGCGATTTAAACAAAATTATTGGATGTGAAAAATCAAAATGGGAAAATTAATTCTAGTTGGCACACCCATAGGTAATTTAGAAGATATTTCTTTAAGAGCCTTAAAAACCTTGAAAGAAGCTGACTTGATACTCACGGAGGATAAAAGGGTTACCTTGAAATTGATAAATCATTTTGAACTGGGCAAAAAGGAGTTATTCACTTTCAACGAGGCAAACTCAGAAAAGATTATGGACACAGTTCTATCTTTGATTGAAAGTCATAATATAACAGCCTTAGTATCAGATGCGGGTATGCCTGTTTTAGCAGATCCTGGCTTTAACTTAGTACAAAGATGTTGGGAAAAAGGTATTCCAATAGATGTGGTGCCAGGCCCTTCAGCCTTAACTTCTGCTTTAGCTGTGAGTGGATTCCCTGCTTCGAAGTTTTTGTTCTTAGGTTTTTTACCTCGGGATAAAAAATTGAGAAGACTTTTGAGAGAGATAAAAGAGTTCGAATATCCAATAGTTTTTTTTGAATCTCCAAATAGAATAAAAAAAAACCTTGCAAGAGATTTTGGAAATTTTTGGAGAGATAGATGTACTCGTTGCTCGAGAAATGACGAAACTGTATCAAGAATTTTTTAAAGGGAAGATTTCTGAAGGGATAAAATTTTTTGAATCAAAAGATCAAGTGAAAGGAGAGCTTACCGTTGTTATTTTCCCAACAAGAAGAATTTAAATTTGAAAGTATACAAGAGTTGATAGAATATTTGAACAGTATATTCAGCAGTTCTCCTCTTTACAGACAAGAGATCGAGGTTATAGGTGATGTAACTCATGCAAAGTATAGCAAAAGAGGGGATCTCTACGTCGAACTTTCTCAAAGGGTGGGAAGTTCCAATTATTCAATAACAGTTGTTTTCAGCCAAACTGTTGTTCCATATGTTTTTGAACATTGCAGTATTGACAACGAAAGGGAACTCTTCAACAAAAGATGGAAGTTTCAAGGGGTTGTTAATTTTTGGAAAAGAGAAGCTAAGTATGTAGTATCAGGCTCATCAATAATACCTTTAGGTGCTTCTGAAATAGAAAAGAAGAAAAAAGAAATATTGGAAAAGCTGGAAAAGAGCAACCTTTTGAGGAAAGTGAAACATGAACTAATAGAACTTGATCCAATAAAAAAGATAGCCGTTATTACTTCACCAACCGCCGCAGGTTTTGGAGATTTTCAAAAAAACATTAATCATTCTAGGTTTATTCCTATTGTACACCTATACCCTGCCCCCATGCAGGGAGCAGAAACAGTGCCTGGAATCAAAAAAGCCTTGTTTGCCATTTTAAAGTCAAGCATCGATTACGATGTAGTTGTTATAATTAGAGGAGGCGGTTCAAAAAGCGATCTGATGTATTTTGATGATTTTGAACTTGGTTCTCTTATAGCAAAGTTTAATAGAAAGATCCCTGTTCTTACAGGAATAGGTCACGAGCAAGATTCTACAATCCCTGATTATGTTAGTTGGAAAAACTATTCAACACCTACAGAGGTATCAAGAGACATAGTCAACCAAATTAACTATTTCGCAGATACTCTAGAAACTTTAGAAAAAAATATAACCTATTCTTTTACCAATGTTTATTCCCAAATGGAGAACTTACTTTCTTTCAATACAATTAACAACATTAAATACTACCTCGGTAGAGAATTGATAAATATGTTCAGAGTTTTGGACGAAGATCAACTTAGCATTAATAGAAAAATTAATCAAATGATTGAAAGTAGTGAAAAATCAATCTCTTTAAACAAATTACTATATATTCAAAGATTCATAGAATATAGCATCAAAACTTACAATCAAAATATAATAAGTACAACGAATGAAATTATTTCTGAGTTGAAAAGTAAGTTCGAAGTATCAGAAAGGCTTTTATTTAGTACTTTTCAAGAGCTCACTAAGTCGAGTCCTTTTGGTGCTTTTTTAAATAACGGAGTTTTGGTAAAAAAAGGCGAAGATATCATTGATAGTGTTGAAAAATTACAAACAAAAGACGAGGTTAAATTAATATTTAAAGATGGAGAAGCTGAATCTAGCATCGAAAAGATTCAAAAATGGGGATAACTTTAGATGGGCGGGCTGCGGGGCGAAGGGGCGCTAAACATGGTTAAAGTTTCTAAAAGCAAGAAGAAATTCAATGAAAGAGGTGAATAAGAAGGATGGAAGAAATAATTAAACTCAGTGAGGAAGAAATTAAAAACTTGAGCTTCAAAGAACAATTAGAACTCTTAGAACGTATCAACGATTACTTTCAAAATGAAAAGCAAGACGAATTGGACATTGAAAATGCCCTTGAAATTTACAAAAAAGCGTTGGATATACTCACCTACGCAAGAGAAAAATTAGTCGGCTTAAAGGAAGAAAAAGCACAAATTGATGAAAAATACGAAAAGATAAAAAATCAATTGAGCGAGTCGGCTGATATCGATTAAGGATAATTTAATCAAAAAATAATATTTGTTGTGTATAATTAATTTAGCAAAAAGCATATGGAAGAGGAAGATTGATAGGAATGTTTATATCGGTTGGAAAAGGTGTTTTTGTGCCTACAGAGAGGATTCATTCTATAGTCCCAGATTCCTTTGTTCAGTTTAGTAAAATAAAAAAGATTTATCATGGAATAGATGTAGTTACTCAGTTTGGAGATGCAAACGAGTTAGAAAATTTGCCTCCACCTTTAACTGCTTCTGTCAGTTTAATTGATGCTTCATATGGCAAAGCAGTCAAATCGATTATTTACATGGATAGCGGTCAAATAGTGTTATCTACACTTGAAGCCAAAAAAATTATAGAAAAGATCAAGAAAGGAAGGCGATAAATTATGTCAATACCTATGCCGGTAGTTATAGAAACTGAAGGAAGATACGAAAGGGCTTATGATATCTATTCTAGATTGTTGAAAGATAGAATAGTTTTTTTAGGGACACCCATAAACGATGATGTGGCTAATGTAATAATTGCCCAATTACTCTTCCTAGAATCTCAGGATCCAGACAAAGATATATTTTTATACATAAACTCTCCAGGAGGTTCTGTAACCTCAGGATTAGGAATATACGATACGATGCAGTACGTAAAGCCAGATATTTCAACTATATGTATAGGTCAGGCTGCCTCTATGGGAGCGGTATTATTGGCTGCTGGTGCAAAAGGTAAAAGGTATTCTTTACCTTATTCAAGAATAATGATACATCAACCTTGGGGTGGCGCCGAAGGAACAGCGATCGATATACAAATACACGCTAGAGAAATTTTAAGATTAAAAGATGATCTAAACAACATACTTAGTAAACATACTGGACAATCTTTAGAAAAAATAGAAAAAGATACTGAGAGAGACTTTTTTATGAATGCACAAGAAGCTCTAAACTATGGTCTCATAGATAAAGTTATAACAACCAAGAGTGAAGCCACCACTAAAGAAAACAACGAAAAATAATGGAACACCGTTTTATTTATCACCAACCAAATTTTATTAACTTTTCAAATCAAAAGAGGGCGCCTGAAATAATGCGTCCTTCTTTTGATTAAAGAGATGATATATTAGTAATAAACCAATTGTTAAAAGGTAACATGGCGTCAAAGAATGTGAGGAGGATCAATTATGAGTGACTTAACTCCGATGATAAAGCAATATCTAAAGATAAAGGAAGAATATAAAGACTCTATTTTACTTTTTAGACTCGGAGATTTTTATGAAACTTTTTTTGAAGATGCCAAAAAAGTCAGTGAAATATTGCAAATTGTCTTAACGAAAAGAAATGGTAATCCTATGGCAGGGATTCCATACCATGCCTTAAACAACTATTTAAAAAGCTTTTAGATGCCGGGTATAAAGTAGCTATATGTGAACAGATGGAGGATCCTCAAAGTTCAAAAGGTATAGTCGATAGAAAAGTAACTAGAATACTGACGCCTGGTACCATCATAGACGAAGGAATGTTGGAAGAAAGTAACAGATTTGCCGCCTTAATTACCAAAAATGGGAATTTGTACAAAATAGCTATTTTTGATTTTTCAACCGGTGACTTCTATTTAGATTCATTTGACTTCAAAGAGGATGAACTATTGGACTTTATTTCCTCTTTTGGTTTGGTACAGATTTTGTTATCTAAAGAACTTGAACAACTATCAAAAAAGATAAAAAATTTAACCAACGAGATTTATGTAGAAATATTGGACGAATGGTACTTTTCAAACAATTTCAAAGACCATTTGAAAGAAACCTACGAAGTTTTAAGTCTTGATCATTTGGATTACGACGATGATGAATTAAAAGTAGCCGACGCCGTTTTAAAGTATTTAGAAGTCACACAATTTTCAAAAATCAAACACATGAAACTTCCAAAAAGATTTAAGACAAAAAAATACATGTTTTTAGATTCCAACACTATAGAAAATCTTGGTATTCTTCCCACCAATTCAAACAAGGGGAAAACTCTTTACGACATTCTAAAATTAACAAAAACCAGTATGGGGAATAGGAAATTGAGAGAATTCATCCTTACTCCTTTGACCGATAAAGAAAATATAGAAGAAAGGTTAAACAAAGTCGAACATTTAGTTGAAGATCCTCTTTTATTAGAAGAACTAAAAGAATATTTGTCATCTATAAAAGACCTTGAAAGGATCTCTTCCAGGATTTCCTTGATGAAGGCAACCCCAAAAGACCTTGTTGCGTTAAAGGATTCTTTGGAAGTGGTTCCCTATATAATCGAATCTTTAACTTCAAATCCAGGATTGTCTGATTTTTTTGATGGTATAGATGTCCTTAAAGAAGTTAAAAATTTTATCGAAAATACCATTATCGAAGAACCATCTCTTGTTCCTGGTAGCGGGAAAGTAATTAAAGAAGGTGTTTCAGAAGAGTTAGATGAATACAGAAACATATTTAATAACCTAGATAGTGTTTTAAAAGGTATTGAAAAGAGGGAGAAAGAAAAAACTAAGATTAGCAGTTTGAAAGTAGGAAGGAATAAGATCTATGGTTTCTATATAGAAGTTTCGAAAGCGCAATCCTCTAAAGTTCCCGATAATTACGTAAGGAAACAAACGTTAGTTAATACGGAAAGGTATACAATAAAAGAATTGGAGGAAGTTGAACAGCGCTTAGCATTATCAGAAGAAAAAATAAAGGTTATTGAAAAAGATATTTACGATAAGGCATTAACACATCTAAGTCAATATGTAGATAAAATAGAAGAACTTTCCAATAAGATCGCTGAACTTGACGTTTTCAGATCTTTCGCAGAGGTTAGTAGAGTTTACAATTACAAAAGACCAACTTTTGTGCAAAACTCCAAAGAAATAAAGATAATCAACGCAAGACATCCGGTGGTGGAAAGATATGTAGATGAGTTTACTCCTAACGACTTATATTTAAGTGAAGATAAGTTTTATATAATCTTGACAGGTCCTAATATGAGTGGAAAATCAACTTTTATAAGGCAAATAGGGCTCATAAGTGTGATGGCACAAATTGGTTGCTTTGTTCCCGCCCAAAAGGCTGAAATCCCTATTTATGATGGTATATTTACAAGAATCGGAGCAAGGGACGATATAGTTAGCGGAAAATCAACCTTTTTAGTCGAGATGCTAGAGGTTTCAACTATATTGAATAAAGCAACGGATAACAGTCTTGTCCTCCTTGATGAAGTGGGAAGAGGTACGAGTACGTTAGATGGTATTTCTGTCGCATGGGCAATTTCAGAATATTTATTTCAAGTTAAAAGATGCAATACAATCTTCGCTACCCATTATACTGAGTTAACTTATATGTCACATATATACGAAGAAGTTGCTGCAAAAAGGATAAAAGTTTTAGAAACTATGGATGGGGTTATATTTTTACACAAAATTGAAGATGGCACCAGTGACAACAGTTACGGTATAGAAATAGCAAGATTGGCAGGATTTCCCATAGAAATAATTGAAAGATCAAAAGAAATATTGTCTCAACTGTCAAATAGAGTTGACTTGGAAAGTAGGTTGAAGAGAATTAAAAATATTAACAAGAAAAAATATGAATCACAGGAAAATCAGTTAAAAATGTTTTAATTTATGATATAATTACAAAATAGGTAAAATATTAATCTTAAGGAGGGAAAAACAATGCCTTTGAACGAGGAAAATGATTTTGGAGAAATAAGCATTTCAGAAAATGTGTTAAAAGATTTAGTTTTCAAAAGTGTAGAAGGTTATCTGAAAGAACAAAAGGTGTATAACGAGAAAATTCAAAAAGAATTGCAAAAAAGTATAAAGATTACAATTAATGACGATGCCAGTGTCAGCATTTCGTTAAAGGTACCTGCTAAATACGGTCAAAACATTGTTGAATTTTCTAAAAATATTCAAAAAGCTATTAAAGACGATCTCGAAAGAATTGCAGAGGTCTATGTATCGAATATTGACGTATCCATCGAAAATCTTGTAAAACCAGAAGAGTTGGAAGAGGAATACGAAGAAATGGAAGAAACGGAAGAAGAACCCTTGGAAAATGAAGAATCCCCTGAAACTGAAAAGGAGGATGAAGAGCAAAAGGGCAAGAATGAGTGAAAACATACCAAAAAAAAGAATGATGAGAAAGCTAATTTTTGAAAGTCTTTTCCAACTATCAATAAAGGATGTTAAATTAGACAACATATTATTCACTTTCGAAAAATTAAACGAAAAGGTACATTTAGAAGAAAGTTATTATTTGGAAGCTAAACAATATATTGAAGATATTTATAAAAATAAAAATGAGTATGATGCGTTGATCAACAAATACTCAGAAGGTTGGCGCGTAGAAAGAATAGGAAACATTGAAAAAACAGTAATGAGAATCTTTATCTACGAGCTAATAAACAAAAAAGATATACCCGTCAAAGTAATATTAAATGAATCAACGGAGTTAACCAAAACTTATGCGACTCAAAAAGCCGCAGCTTTTGTTAATGGAATTATGGATAAGATCGCACGTTCACAAGCATCGATTATGTAGAGCCATAAAATTGAAAGGGGGGAAGTATAGATTTTAAGTAACTAAAATCTATACGACATGTATGACCTCACAAAATACTCCTCTGTATAATGCACTTAAGAACATGAGTTACAAAGAATTAGAAGAAATAGCCCAAGAAATTCGAAAGTATATTTTTAACGTTGTATACAACAACAATGGTCATCTTGCTTCGAATTTGGGCGTTGTGGAATTAACAATTGCATTGTACAGGATATTTGACCCCATAGAAGACGTTATTATTTGGGATACCAGTCATCAATCTTACGTGCACAAACTTTTGACGGGCCGTTGGAAAGATTTCAAAACCATACGTGAAAAAGGTGGCATAAGTGGGTACACAAATATCTACGAATCACCAGCGGATAGATTCGGTGCTGGGCATGCAGGGACTTCCATAGCAGCCTCTTTGGGTTATGCACTATCTGATAAGATAAAAAACAGGAAAAGGAATATAGTTGCTGTTATTGGAGATGGAGCCTTAGGTTGTGGGATGGCTCTTGAATCGTTAAATCAGTTGAACTATCAAGATGTAAAAGTTAAAATAGTTCTAAACGATAACAACATGGCTATTTCAAAAAATGTAGGAACGATCTCCCAATTGTTGAATAATTTTAGAATAAAAAAAGAATATACCCAAGCAAAAGAAATTTTAAAGAGTTCTTTAGAAGATTCTTCTTTGGGTAAGGATGTAGAATCAGTTTTAAAGAAAGTCAGAAACGCTTTAAAATTCTCTATTTACGATACTCCAGCATCACTGTTTGAGGAGTTAGGAATCAAGTATTATGGACCCGTCGATGGACATGATATCAAAAAAATGGAAGAGTTTTTAGAATTCATTAAAGCTTATGATGAGAAGTCTGTAATACTGCATGTTGTTACCACAAAAGGCAAAGGTTTCGAAGAAACCGAGAAATCTCCCACCAAATATCATGGCGTATCCAAAAAAGAACTGAACAAAGTCTCTTACAGTAAAATTGTTGGGCATACGTTATCTCATTTAAAAGATTATGAGTTTTTAGCTTTTACGGGAGCCATGTCCGATGGGACTGGGTTAAATGTCCTTCAAGAAATATGCCCTGACAAGGTCATCGATATGGGTATCACCGAACCAAGTATAGTCACTACGGCGTCTGCTCTGTCTTTAGGTGGGGTTTTGCCGGTTGTTGATATTTACTCTACTTTCATGCAAAGAGCGTTTGATTCACTTATTCATGATGTAGCCTTACAAAAGATCCCAGTTCTATTTTTGTTGGATAGGGCTGGTTTGGTTGGAGAAGATGGTCCAACTCATCATGGGGTTTTTGATATAGCATATACGAGGTTAATTCCAAATGTTGAAATCTGGACGCCGTTGAACGCCCAAGATTTAGCTAATATGATTTACACTTCTGTAATAAAGGGTTTGAAAAAGCCTCGGTTTATTAGATTTCCAAGAGATGGAGAAACGATAGAAATACAAAATATACTCGACAATCTTCAAATAGTAGATGGTGAGTGGAAGTATCTAAAAATGGCTGATTCTGGGATATACGCCCTTGCTGTTGGAACTATCTCTCAAAATGTTTATGATGCTCTTAAAGATTATGACGTTAATATAATCGGGGTACGAAGTGTCAAACCTTTAAATGAGTACTTTTTGGAAATATTAGAACAAAGGGCTGAATATATTTTTGTTTATGAAGAGGGAAGTTTGAAAGGTGGTTTCAACGAAGAGATATTCAAACTGAGAAATAAAAAAATTTACCCATTTGGTGTGAAAGATGAGTTTGTTTCTCATGCAACAAGAGAAGAACAATTAGACGAATGCGGTCTTTCTATAAAAGCGATAAAGGAAAACTTTGAAAAAATCATCTCAAAGGTTAAAACTCAATCATCTTATGAATAAAAGGGAGAGTAAAAAATGATAAAAAATAAACTTTTTTTAGTACTTTCCATATTCTTTATCATAACTACTGTCACGTATGCTTTTGAGTTATTACTAACCCCGTCATACTCCTACACACTTGATTCAACAGGTACTACAGACATTCAAAAAAGTTTAGATTACACGGGGGGAAGGATTTCTTTTTTAATTCCAACCGAAGATAGTGAAGAAATTTCTTATGGTCCCTATTTGGGATTTTTCTACAATTACAATTTATTAGATAGTTTGGAAAGTGTAGAAGATGTTGGAATTTCTCTCGGTTTGAATATGAAATATACTACCAATATAATTGGCAATTTAGATTTATTGGTAACCGCTTTCGGAGGCGTACACACGGAAGACTATTTTAAAACCTTTAAAACGGAAATACTTATTAATGGAGGTATCAGCTACAACAATTTATCTCTGTCTGTTGGTTACGAGACACGGTACTACGAAGAAGAAAGTCTAACGGTTAATTATCTACCAATCTCGTTGGGAGTGAGTTTTAAATTTTAGAAAAAACCTACAAGGATTTGGAAATCGAAAAAATATTAAATTTAATTTCAACCTATAGTCATACCGATTATGGGAAAGATTATTTTTTAAAAAATGTAAAAATGTACAAAGATCTAACAGAATTAGACCGAGAAGTGAACATTTCTCGAGTTTTTTTTGATATGGCGATTAAAGGTACATTAAAAGATTTGTACGGTTTAAGTTATATCCCTTCGATAATTGAAAAGATCGGCAACAAAGAAAGTGTTGAAGGTAGAGAATTCAGAAAAATTGGAGAGTTTTTGCAAGACGGTTATGCCATCCACAAACATTACAGCGGTATAAACGATCTACTCACTGATAAGATATCAGATTACAAACCTTTACTTGAGTTAAAAGATCAGATCTTTAAAGTTTTTACTCCTGAAGGAGAAATTAAAGATAACGCCTCAATCGAATTAAAAAGAATAAGAAACGGCATAGACACGGTAAAACGTCAATTAAATATAGAATTCAACAAGATAAAAAGTAAGTATATTAAATACCTTTCTTTAGATCAGCCTGTGGAAAGAAACGGAAGATTATGCATAGCGTTAAAGAGTGAAAGTAGAAATGTTATAAAAGGTATTACCGTTGGAAGATCCGATTCCGGTGCTACTTTGTTTGTAGAACCAGATACGATTATAGAACTGAACGAAAAGCTTACAGATTTATTCTCACAAGAGAAGAACGAAATCAATAGGATACTCTCAAATTTGACCTTTGAACTTCAAAAAAACAAATTTAAAATAGAAAAAAATATAGAAATAATAGAATATATAGATGCCAATATAGCGAAAGCCAGATACGCCAAAGATATGAATGCAGTATTCACTCTACCCCATACTACTAAAAAGATTCTTCTCAAAGAACTAAAACATCCATTAATACCAAAAGAAAAAATAGTCCCCATAGATGTTGAACTCGATAAAAACGGGATGATAATAACGGGCCCCAACACAGGGGGTAAAACGGTTTCTTTGAAATCAATTGGATTAGCTTTTTTTATGGCTCATTCTGCTTTACCAGTCTTAGCTTTAAAGGCTGAAATCCCTTTTATAGAAGAAATTTACACGGATATAGGAGACCAACAAGATATATCTCAAAACCTAAGCACTTTTTCTGCCCATTTGTTGAATTTAAAAAATATACTTGAAAGTGTCAATGAAAAGTCGCTTGTTTTGATAGATGAATTAGGAACAGGAACCGATCCCATTGAAGGAGCTGCCTTAAGCAAAGCTATTTTGAAGTATCTGCTAATGAAAGGGCCCATAATATTTGCTACTTCACATCTGTCTGAGATCAAAACATTCTCTTTGGAAGAAGAAAAACTACTCGCCGCTTCTATGTCTTTTGACATTGAAACACTTAAACCTACATACAAACTAATTGTAGGCGTACCCGGAGCATCCCATGCCATTGAAATAGCCGAAAGATTGGGCATTGACCCTAAAATTATAGAAGAAAGTAAAATAAATCTCAACGAAGAATTTTCACAAAGTGAAAAAATACTAAGTAGATTAACTTCTATCCACAATGAATACGAAGAAAGTTTAGAAAGGATCAAGAAAAAAGAAGAAGAAATCGATAAAACGAAAAAGGAGTACGAAGAAAAACTACAAAAACTAAAGAAAAAAGAGATAGAAAGTCTTGAACCCGAGTTGTATCAACTTAAAGAACAGATAAAAAATATGAGAAACCAAATTCAAACCGTATTAAAAGAAATTAAGCAAAAAAAAGATCAAATCGATTCACAAGAAATCAGCAAAAAACTAAAAGAATCTGAAAATATGGCTTCACAACTTGAAGAGATGAGAAAAGCGTTATCTCAAAATCAAAAAGGGCGAAAAATCGAAAAGTCTAAGATAAAA
This sequence comes from Petrotoga sp. 8T1HF07.NaAc.6.1, assembly GCF_016772115.1. Classification (NCBI taxonomy): domain Bacteria; kingdom Thermotogati; phylum Thermotogota; class Thermotogae; order Petrotogales; family Petrotogaceae; genus Petrotoga; species Petrotoga sp. 8T1HF07.NaAc.6.1. The sequence goes on along the minus strand of NZ_AUPG01000001.1, from coordinate 151,561 downwards.
GTTGGAATGAAAGTAAAAGCATCCAATAATATTCAGGGGACGGTAAAAAGGATTACAAACTCCAAGATAACCGTTCAGATTGATGGTTCTCCGATAGAGATAACTTATAGTCCAACGGAGATTGAGCCTATAATTAACTCAGATAAAGAAAAAAGTGAAGAAAAAAGGATTTACGTTAAAATAGATCAAAAGAAAAGTGTAAAATCCGAATTAGATATTAGAGGTTATACGGTAAATGAGGCTATACCCGAAATAGAAAAATTTATTTCGGATTTAATAAGTTCTGGAATAAAAGAGGGAAGGATAATACACGGAAAAGGAACTGGGAAACTAGCTATGGGGATTTGGGATTATTTAAGAAAATCATCTCTAATTAAAGATTTCAAAATCGCTCGAAGTGAAGAAGGGGGAACAGGGGCAACAGTAATAGAAGTTTAAATAATGGGGGAATGGAAATGCTCTTTGGACTTGATATAGGTACAAGGACTCTTGTAGGGATATTAGCAGAATATGATGAAGAAACGGAAAGTATAATAATCAAGCATTTTGCAGAAGTTGAACACGAAAATAGAGCGATGCTTGACGGACAGATTCATGATGTCAACAAGGTTGCTAAAGGTGTATTCAAAATAAAGAAAACACTGGAAGAGGAAAGTTCCATCAATCTTTCCGAAGTTGCCATCGCTATAGCTGGTAGGTTTCTAATCTCTTCGATCGGTTCATACAGCCTCGATATTTCAACTCATGGTTATTTAGATAGTGAAACAATCAAAAAGATGGAACTCGAAGCAGTCAAAGCGTCTACAGAAAAATTAAACTACTCACAAGAAATGTACTGCGTAGGATACTCAATACTTTACTACAGTCTTGATAATCAATGGATTAAACATCTAGAAGGGCAAAGAGGTAATCAAGCAAAGGTAAAAGTTTTGGCAGCTTATCTACCAAAAAATGTTGTAGAAGCTATGATGTCTGTATTGGATAAAGTTGGATTAAAACCTATCCATGTCACATTGGAACCGATAGCCGCCACAAGTTTAGTTGTACCTGAGGACTTGAGAAACCTGAATGTTGCAATGGTGGATGTGGGAGCAGGAACAAGCGACATATCTATATCGAATAAAGGTGTAATAACAGGCTATGGGATGGTACCTTTAGCTGGAGATGAGATAACAGATACTATATCTCAACAACTATTGGTGGATTTCAAAACCGCTGAAATGATTAAAAAACAATTATCTCAAAGCGATGAAATTACCTACAACGATATCCTGGATAGTCCACAAATTGTAAGAAAAGAAGAAGTAATTAAGATAATAACTCCTGTTATAGACAACATAACGGATAAAATTGCTAAAGAAATATTAAATCTAAACGGGAAACCTCCCGTTGCTGTGATGGTGGTAGGTGGAGGAGGGAAAGTACCAACTTTCACCGAAAAATTAGCCAGTAAACTTGGGCTTCCCAAAGAAAGGGTATCTCTGAAAACTACCAAAAATTTGGAGAATATCATTTTTGAATCAAAAAGAATGGAAGGTAGTGAATACATAACTCCTTTAGGTATAGTAAATGTCGCACTGAAAAAACAGGGTAGTGTATTCAATACCATCAAAATAAACGGAAGAAATGTAAATATGTTAATCATAGGTAAAGACATGAACGTCTTACAAGCGTTACTACAATCAGGTTATTCGCTAGACAAATTGGTTGGACTGCCCTCCCCTGCGATAGCTTTCGAACTGAACGAAAAATTACAGATAAAAAAGGGGAATATGGGCGAAAAGGCAAAAATAACAGTAAACGGCGTATCTGCGGATATACATTCTCCCATTAAACCAGGAGATCACATTGAAATAGAAGAACCTAAAAATGGCAAACCTGTCAATTTAAAATTGAAAGACGTGATTCAACCCATTGAATTTTACTTAAATGGAGAACCCAAAACCACTTATCCTGTAGTAATAAAAAATGGTGAAAAAATAGAAAGCTTAGAAGAAGAGATCAAAGATGGAGATAAAATATTTACTTCACCTCCAAAAATAGAAGATGTATTTAAAGAGTACAACGAGAAAATTTTCTTCACAATAAATAACCTTCCATATGAAGTCCCTGTGGGTACGATTATCATGAAAGACGAAGAAATCTTAGATAAAGATTATCAAATAAAAAATGGAGATCTTCTAAAAACAAAGGCGGTAAAGCTTCCTAAGATAAAAGAATTCTTGGATATCGAAACCGAAAAGATGAAAGTATTTTTAAACGGGAAAGAGGTTCATTTAAACAAAGAAGAAATAATCGCATCCTATGATGGAAAAATAATTGACATAGAAGAAGAAGTGAGCAATGGAGCAAATTACTCGATTAAAAAGGTAAAAAAGGATGTTCAATTAATAGATGTATTTTCTCATCTTTCCATAAACATGGAAGAAATTCAATCTTATGAAATTTACTTAAATGACCAAAAAGTCGAAAGCTTTCTACAAAAGATCGAACCAGGTGCGAATGTGAGGTTGTTAATCAATGATCAGAGGAATAGGAGTTGACATCGTAAAAGTCGACAGGATCAACGAAAAAAACGTCCAAAAAATTCTCTCTCAAAAAGAAAAAGAAATATACGATACGTTTAAAGGGCAAAAAAGAAAAAAAGAATATGCAGCGGGTCGTTTTGCAGTAAAAGAATCTTTAATAAAATGTTTCAAAAGGTTTATCCCTTACTCACAAATTACCGTTCTAAACAAACAAAGTGGAGAACCCTATTTAGATGAAGAATCGGTGAAATATCTATTCGAAAAGTTTGGAGGTAACGGAACGATACACATATCTATAGCCCATGAAAGAGAGTTTGCCGTAGCAACAGCGGTTGTGATAGATGAAGACTAAAGGGGGATTGTAATTTGGACATACCAAAAAACATAAAAGAACGATACGAAAAGTTAAAAGCAGAAATAGAAGAACATAACTACCGATACTACGTATTGGCTGATCCCATTATCTCGGATCAGGAATACGATAAGCTATTTAAAGAATTAGTAGAGCTCGAAAAGAAATATCCCGAATTGAAAACACCCGATTCTCCCACTCAAAGGATCGGTGGGATAGTTGTTGAGGGATTCAATAAAGTAAACCATTCCATACCGATGTTATCCTTAGATAACACCTACAACGAAGAAGAAATCTTAGATTTTCACAAAAGGGTTTTAAAGAACTTGAACTTAACCCATGTTGAGTACTTCTGTGAACTAAAGATAGATGGAGTATCGGTAGCTTTAAAGTACACCGATGGAGTATTAACTCAAGCTATAACCAGGGGTGATGGAACGACCGGAGAAGATATCACACAAAACGTAAAAACGATCCCCTCTATTCCTTTAAGATTGAGAAAAAATCTAACCATTGAAGTACGTGGAGAAATATACATGCCAAAAAAAGAATTTGTGAGAATAAATTCTGAAAGGGAAGAAAAAGGGTTACCTGTTTTCGCTAATCCTAGAAATGCCACAGCGGGCACTTTAAAACTTTTGGATAGTACTGAAGTGGCAAAAAGAAAGTTAAGCTCTTTTATGTATTACGTTATCTTCCCTCAAAATTACAACTTAGAAACTCAAGAGGAAGCAATAAATTTTCTGAAAGAAGTTGGTTTCAGAATCAATCCTAATTACAAAAAGGCCGAAGATATTGGACAAGTTATAGAATTTTGGAAAGAATGGAATCGAAGGAGAAAGGAATTAGAATACGAAGTAGATGGAATAGTAGTTAAGGTGAACAGTTTTGAATTACAGAGAGTCCTTGGTGAAACTGCCCGATCCCCACGATGGGCAATAGCTTTCAAATTTGAAGCTGAACAGAAAGAAACGAAACTAAAAGCTATAAAGCTTCAAGTTGGGAGTACAGGGATAATAACCCCCGTTGCAGAATTTGACCCCATACAACTCGAAGGAACAACGGTAAAAAGGGCAAGTCTACACAACTTTGATTATATAAAAGAAAGAGATATAAGGGAAGGCGATTACGTATTAATTGAAAAAGCAGGTGGCATAATACCACAAGTTATAGGCCCTATTAAAGAAAAAAGAACTGGGGAAGAAAAAATAATCCAAACCCCTGAAAAATGCCCTGTATGCGGTGGAAAAGTTGGAAAAATAAAAGCTTCCGAAGTGGCAATAAGATGTTTGAATCCCTCTTGTCCAGAAAAGCTTTTAAGAACGTTGGAAAATTTTGTTTCAAGAAACGCAATGAATATCCAAGGACTTGGCCCAAAGATATTAAAAAGAATGGTAGATGCAGGTTTAGTTAAAGATGTGGCAGATCTTTATTATTTAAACGAACAAAAAATTAGAAGCTTAGGAGAAGGTATAGGAGACAAAACGGTAGAAAATATATTGACACAAATAGAGCAATCCAAAAATAGAGAATTGTACAGATTAATTAACGCTCTTGGGATACCAAATGTTGGTTTAAAAACGGCGAAAGACCTTGCTAATCATTTTAAAAATTTAGACAGTTTAATAGACGCAAAATTCGATGAACTTGTAGAAATAGAGGGTATTGGTGAAGATATAGCAAATGCAATTATAAAGTTTTTTTCACAGGAAGAAGTTAAAAAGATCATTAAAAAATTAAAAGATGCCGGGGTCAACATAGGCAAAAAAGAAGAAGAAAAATCAGAAGGGCCTTTAAAAGGTTTAATTATATGTCAAACCGGCGCACTTTCTAAAATGACAAGGCAAGAATTTGCCGAATACGTTGAATCTAAAGGTGGTACCTTCTCTGAAAACGTGACGAAGAAAACAAATATCCTAGTCGTTGGAGAAAACCCTGGTTCTAAACTAGATAAAGCTCAAAGTTACGGAATTACTATAATGAGTGAAGAAGACTTCTTTGATGAATATGGAGAAAGTTAGAAAAATAGTTACGCTTCAAACATTAGTACTTATCTTCATTCTTTTTAATACGAAGGGCTTCTCTGAAATAACTACAAACGAAGTTTATCTACTATCTTCAATATACGCAGGTAAAGATTTTACAAACATAACACCTTACCCAATAAATTCAAATGATGAGTTTGAAGTTTACCCTGGTTTCTTTTACAAATCTTTTGATCCCCTGTGGTTGATTGGTGGAATATTTGAAACCAATTGGTCAGATTTGGAAAGAGGGGTATATCTATCTGACTCATTACCTTATGTTACTGGGTTCATGGGGGGATACGATGCAGGAAGTATGAGAATTGTATCAGCCATGTACTTCTTTGACCCTTACTTAACTGAGGAAGAGTTAGAAAGGCAAAAAGATACCTCTTTTGATGGTAATTCTGATAGATCTGGATTGGAAGATTTTGGGTATTGTGATCCTTCAAAAACCTTGTTCATACACAGATTAGAATTTAATCTTTTCGATAGAGTTAGGCTTTCTTTGAACGAATTGAATTTGATCGGTGGAAAATACCCTGACCTTTCTGATGCTAACCCTTTTGGTATAGCTCATAATAACTTAGGTGAAGGATTCTCAAATAATATGTTGGGAGTAGATGCTTCTATCATTCCTACCAACGGTTGGCAAATATATGGACAATTCGCGATGGACGATTTTGTAGTACCCGATACTGAAGAGGGAGCAACAGATTACAAACCAACCGCATTTGCTTGGGGAGTAGGAACAAGATTAGTAGGTAAAACTTCGCAATACTACATATCTCCAAAAATTGAGTATTATAAGATTTACACTTGGATGTACAATCAATGGGCACCTTACTTGAAATATACCGCCAAATACGATGAAGAAGATATTCCCATAGGCTTTGACTACGGGAACGACATGGAAGGTTACTTAATAGGATTGGATATTGCCAACGAAACAACCAGATACAAAATTACCTTTGAACGCTACCTCAAAGGTGAAATAAATTTAGAAACACCCTACGATGATGAGAGAAAAGAAGATGTGGAAGGTTGGCCTGGACCGTACGGAGAAACAACGCCGTTTATCAAAATATCCTTTTCAATTGAAGTAGGGTTTTAAAATTCTCAATACTTTAAATTTATCTATCTACTAATAAAGTTAGCAAGTTCTATTTAATTATAAAAGGCATGCTAAAGGCATTAGAGGTGACAAAAATACCGAATTATAAATATAAAATTGGGTTGCACATATTCAGACGAGATCTTAGGTTAGAGGATAATACTTCTCTCATAGAAGCACTTCAAAGTTGTGAAAGAGTCATACCTACTTTTATATTTGATGATCGACAGATTAAAGACAATGATTACAAATCAGACAACGCGGTTCAATTTATGATCAACAGTCTAAAAGAACTCAATGATGAGCTACACCAATTGAGCGCTAGGCTATACTTTTTTGAAGGACTTACTGCTAAAGTAGTTGAAAGTTTAATTAAAACATTAGGAATAGAAGCAGTTTTCGTGAATAAAGATTACACTCCATTTAGTAAGAAAAGAGATAACGAAATAAAAGCCATTTGTGAAAGGGAAAGAGTAGATTTCAAGGAACATTTTGATGTTTTATTACATGAACCCACAGAAGTTTTGAAAGATAATGGTATGCCATATATAAAGTTCACCGATTTTTTAAAAAAATCCAAAAAAATAGATGTGCGAGAACCGCAGAAGAATAAATTTAAAAATTATTTTACAGAAGAAATTAGCTCAAGTATAGCTCTTCAGGTTGATAAATTTCCTCAAAATGAAAATTCAATGTTAAATGGTGGGCGAGAAGAAGGGTTAAGTTATATAGAGAGAATAGTCAAACTAAAAAATTACAGTGAAATTAGAAACATACCTTCAATCGATGGAACAACAAAGTTATCTCCCCATCTTAAATTTGGAACAGTTTCTGTGAGAGAGGTATATAGAAAAGTAAATGAAAACTTCGGTAATGAACATGAAATTATTACACAACTTCACTGGCGTGATTTTTTTACTCATATCCTTTATCATTTCCCTCATGTTTTAGGCAATTCCTTTAAGGAGAAATATAACCAAATACAGTGGGAAAATGATGTGGATAAATTTAAGGCTTGGTGTACAGGGAGAACAGGTTATCCTATAGTTGACGCTGGAATGATGCAATTGAATCTAACGGGATGGATGCATAACCGAGTAAGAATGATAACAGGGAGTTTTCTTGTTAAGGATTTACATATTGACTGGCGATGGGGAGAAAAATACTTTGCACAAAGACTAGTTGATTACGATCCTGCAATTAATAATGGTAATTGGCAATGGGTTGCTTCAACAGGTTGTGATGCGCAGCCTTTTTTCCGAATATTTAACCCAATTTTGCAACAGCAAAAATTTGATCCTGAATGTAATTACATAAAGACTTGGTTACCAGAATTAACCAATCTTAACTCAGAGCAAATACATACTTTAAACATTCCAAAAGGCATCGATTATCCGACACCTATTGTCGATCATAAAGTAGCTTCAGAAAAGGCTAAAAAACTTTATAAAATATGATCAAAAAGTCAAGCAAGTTTATTATTTGTGGATTTTAATAATGCGTTTAAAAATAGCGGTGCAAAAAGCACCGCTAAATATTTTTAGAAGAAAAGTCTACCCATTTCGTATAATTCTCTACTTATCTCTTTGTTCTTCAAAATTTCGTCCGTAAATGGTTTTTCTACAACATCAAAACCATCCAAACCTAAAGCCACATTAGATTTTCCTTTTTTAACAGCGTCTATAGCCGAAACACCGAATTTGAAAGCCAGGTATCTATCAAAAGACGAAGGTGTTCCTCCTCTTTGCAAATAATCCAAATCAACGGTTCTACATTCAACATTTTGCAGATTAGCTTTTATGTACTCTGTGATTAATTCTGCTGGTTTCATGTATTGACGAACCTTTGGATCGCCTATTATATTTTGAACTTCTTCGGGGAGTTTGACTTTTTCTTCTACTACGACTATGGAAAATCTTCTACCTGCAGAATATCTCCTTTTAATATTTTCAATCATATCTTTAGGGTCTAACTTGAACTCTGGTACTATTATATAATCAGCACCACCTGCCATACCACCAATTGTTGCTAACCATCCTGCTTCGTCTCCTCCGGTTTCTACAACTATTACCCTATGACCTGCACTCGCAGTTGAATGAAGTTTATCTAATGCATCTGTGACGATCTGTAATGCCGTTAGAAAACCAACGCTAAGATCCGTCCAGTATAAGTCATTATCAACGGTAGCAGGTATTATTATCGAAGGTATACCTTCATTTGCCAATTTTAAGGCGATATTTGCTCCGGTATGGCCTGTTAACAATATAAGACTAGTTATCTGATATCTCTCAAAGTTATTTTTCAACTTTTTCAAATCGTTTGGATTAACAGTAGGATCGTATTTTGACGAACCCAAAATTATGCCACCTTCAGGTAATTTACCTGAGACATGTTCTTTAGCTAAGATTGTTAATTTATCTTCCACGAGACCTAGAAAACCGTCGTAAACGCCGACAACTTCGATATCCTCTTCGGCGCCTTTAACGATGAGTGCCCGGATTACGGCATTTAATCCTGGACAATCTCCACCTACATTTAAAACAGCGACTCTTTTCATTATATACACCTCCACATTTTAATTTGATTATACTAACTTTAGGAGCTCTAAAACCTTTATAGATAGCGCCCCTTCGCCCCGCTCCCCACCCATAAGGAAAAATGGTATTCATTCCCTTTGTCCGCATTCCACCCTTTTAAGGAAGGGACCTGCGGTCCCTAACCCAGCAGGTGGGAGGGCTCCGCCCTGTAACCCTTTTAAAATCAAAGTCTTATTTTTGAAAATAGTTATATCTCAAAAACCTTGTGTTAGCGCCCCTTTGCCCCGCAGCCCACCCGTAAAGAGGATGGTATTCACACCAACCACTTTAACCAAGAGTTTCACTCAAAAATTCTAATTAAGACGGGAATAATCACTATAGAAACTATGGACATAAGTTTTATTAAAATATTTATCGAAGGTCCTGCTGTATCTTTTAAAGGGTCCCCCACAGTATCTCCTACAACAGAAGCCTTGTGAGCCAAAGACCCTTTTCCACCATATTTTCCTGTTTCTATTAACTTCTTAGCGTTATCCCAGGCACCTCCAGAGTTAGCCATGAATATCGCTAACATAACGCCTGAGCCTGTTGTTCCAGCTAACATTCCAGCAACAGCTTGCTTGCCTAACAAGAGATAAATAATTATTGGAGCTATTACAGCGATTAAAGAAGGAAGTATCATATATTTCAAAGCACCATCGGTAGCGATCTTTACACACTTACCGTAGTCTGGATCAGCTTTTCCTTCCATTAATCCAACAATTTCTTTAAATTGCCTTCTTACTTCTTCAACCATAAGATTTGCAGCGTTACCAACCGCTTTCATTACCAAAGAGGAAAACAGAAATGGAAGCATAGCACCGATTAACATTGCTGTGAATACATTTGCATCATTCAAATCAACTACTGAAATATTTGTTACTTGCAAATAAGAAGCGAACAAAGCCAATGCCGTTAATGCAGCAGATCCTATAGCAAAACCTTTTCCCATAGCCGCTGTGGTATTTCCAACAGCATCCAACTTGTCCGTTCTTTCTCGAACGTATGGTTCTAAATGAGCCATTTCAGCAATTCCACCTGCATTATCAGCGATAGGGCCGTAAGCATCGATTGATAAACTCATACCCAGTGTTGAAAGCATTCCAACGGCCGCAATAGCTATTCCAAAAAGACCATAAACGTAGAATGAAATTACAATAGCTGCTCCTATTAAAAGAATAGGGATAAGCGTTGATTCCATCCCTAGCGCAAGACCATTGATAATCAACGGAGCCGAACCTGATGGAGCACTTTTAGCTAGCTCTATTACAGGTTTTTTCGCAGTGTAGTATTCAGTGGAAACCCCTATAAGAATTCCAACTACCATACCTAAAATAACAATTAAACCGCCAGAAAAATCTCCGAATACAATATTAGATAAGAAAAAAACAACTATCGCTTGAAGAAATGCCGTCATATATGTACCAAAGTGTAAGACCTTTTCAGGCTCAACTTCCTTTGCTTTTTTGATGTAGTAATTAACAAAAATAATACCAAAAATTGATAATATCAAACCTGATGAAGCAACAAAAAACGGGAAAAGTGCTCCCTTAGCAGAAAAAACGATACTTCCTAAGACTGAGGCAGAAAAAATAGAACCAACGTAGGATTCGTACAGATCAGCTCCCATACCTGCAACATCTCCCACATTATCTCCCACATTGTCAGCGATAACTGCCGGATTTCTTGGATCATCTTCTGGAATATTTGCTTCAACCTTACCAACTAAATCAGCTCCTACATCGGCGGCTTTTGTGAAAATGCCCCCTCCCACTCTTGCAAAGAGTGCCACAAAAGATGCTCCCATAGCGTAACCACTCATTAGTTCAGTATTTCCTTTGCCAAGAAAAAATATACCTCCCAATCCCATTAATCCTAAAGAAGTAACAATCATACCCATAACCGCTCCGCCATTAAAAGACACAGCCAATGCGTCTTTTAAATTGTTTATCGCTGCATTGGTTGTTCTGGCATTGGCTCTGGTGGCTATTGACATCCCTAGAAAACCTGATAAAACAGAAAATACTGATCCTAAAATAAAAGACAAAGCCATTTGATAAGAACTTACAAGCCACAGAAAAGCTGCGAATAAAAATATAACAACAAAAAGAATCCTATATTCAGAGAATAAAAAAGAGCGAGCTCCCACTTGAATAATTTTTGAAAGTTTCTGCATTTTTTCATTCCCAGGGGATTTTTCTAAAATATTGAACACCAAAAAAACGGTAAAAATTAATCCGATAAACCCAGATATAACCGATATGATTTGAGAAATAGCACCCATACTTTTCCTCCTTTGATAATTTAATTAATTATACCATATGTTTTTGAGTGATAGATAAAAAAATAATTATGAGGTAGATTAAGATACCTTATGCCTAATAAATATCTTTACTATTTCATTAACTACCAAAGGAACTATAGATAGCAATACAACAATTGACCAGTCATAAAGTCTTAAATCGAAGACCCCAAACACATTTCTGAGAAATGGAACTGTTATGACAATTTCCTGGAGGAATATTCCAAATAGGATAGAGACGATAAGGTACTTGTTTGTAAACCAACCAACTTGGAATATGGATTTGGTTGGATGTCTCATATTAAGAGAGTGTATTAGTTGAGATACACTTAACACTACAAAAGCCATGGTTTGTGCGTGAGTTAACGCATCATCTGAAATATTCGCAGGAAATATTGGGAACAAATTAGTGGTACCTGTATAAACTCTTGCCCCAATTACAAAGGCGGTTAATGTTACTAGACCAATTAATACACCGTTTAGTATTAAACTTATGCCTGTGCCGCCTGCAAACAAACTGTAATTTGGATTACGTGGTTTTTCTTTCATAACATCTTTATCCCCCGGCTCTACTCCAAGCGATAATGCAGGAAAAGTATCAGTTATTAAGTTAACCCAGAGTATGTGTATAGGCTTTAACGGTGTAGCCCAACCAAATAATATGGCAAAGAACAACGTAATTATTTCACCAATATTGCATGATAGCAGGAAAACAATTGATTTTTTAATATTGTTGTATATGTTTCTTCCTTCCTCTACAGCAGAAACTATAGTGCTAAAGTTATCATCTGTTAATACCATATCAGAAGCACCCTTTGCAACATCTGTACCTGTAATGCCCATTGCAATCCCAATGTCTGCAGCCTTTAAAGAAGGAGCATCGTTTACCCCATCTCCAGTCATGGCAACGATGTTACCTCTGGCTTTTAAAGCTCTAACTATTTTTACCTTATGTTCAGGTGAGACTCTGGCAAATACTCTCAAGTTATCGATCTTACTAATTAACTCCTCCTCTGTAAGCTTGTCTAGTTCAACTCCAGATATTACCTGTGAAGAATCATCAGCTATACCAAGCTCTTTTGCTATAGCAAAGGCAGTATTTTTATGATCTCCTGTTATCATAATAGTCTTTATACCAGCCTGTTTGCATAAAGATATAGAATCCTTCACTTCGAGTCTTGGCGGGTCGATCATACCTATTAAGCCTATAAAGGTTAAGTCGGTTTCTAATTTATCAATATCTCCGTGAGGAGAATCTATTTTTTTGAAGGCTGCTCCTAAAACTCTAAGGGCATCCTGAGACATTGAATCTACTTTATCCATTATACTGTCTATAATTTCCTGTGTTAGTGGAACAATCTCACCATTGACAAAAGCATTGTTACATATCTTAAGAAGATTATCCGGGGCTCCCTTAGTAAGCACTAAATACTCATTATCATATTTATTTACAGTGGTCATAAGTTTTCTATCTGAATCAAAAGGTACTTCATTTACTCTTGGATGCTGCTCTTCAAAAGTAGCTTTGAGTATATTGAATTTAGCTCCCGCCTCAAGTAGGGCTGTTTCTGTTGGATCACCGGTCTTTGAATCCTGCGAATAAGTAGCATCGTTACATAGTACCAAACTTTCCAAAAGAAGTTTATGTACTGGGTTATTAATATTTAGTAAGTCAAGATCGCCAAAGACGTTGTCTGCGTAGAATTTAACTACAGTCATCTTATTTTGAGTTAAGGTGCCAGTTTTATCAGAGCATATTATGTTTACAGAACCTAAAGTTTCAACCGCCGGAAGCTTTCTAATTATGGCATTCTTTTTAACCATCCTTTGAACACCCATAGCAAGTACTATTGTAACTATTGCGGGAAGTCCTTCAGGAATTGCTGCTACGGCAAGACTTATTGCCGTAAAGAACATTTCAAATAAAGGTCTTCCTTGTATGATACCGACAAGGAACATAGCAATAGAAATTCCAAGAGCTGCAAAGCCAAGTATTTTACCAAGCTCAGTAAGTTTCTTTTGAAGTGGAGTTTGTTCGGTTTCTGTTTCTTCAAGCATCTTAGCAATTTTACCTATTTCTGTTTTCATACCAGTTGCTACTGCAACCCCAATACCTCTGCCATAAGTAGCAAAAGTTGACATGAAAGCCATGTTTTTTTGGTCTCCAAGGGGAGTATCTATCGTCTCTAAAACTAAATCGGCATTTTTATCAACAGGCACTGATTCACCTGTAAGGGCAGATTCGTCAATTTGAAGGTTGACAGTTTCAATAAGTCTTAAATCACAGGGTATATATCTTCCTGCATCAATAATGACAATATCTCCAGGGACAACTTCTTCTGAAGGAATTTCGATAAGTTTCCCATCTCTTTTAACAATGGACTTAGGTGTAGAAAGCTTTTTTAAAGCCTCCAAAGCTTGTTCGGCTCTATACTCTTGTATAAGTCCTACTACTGCATTTATTAGGATGACAACAGCAATTATTATTGCGTCACTGAGTTCCCCCAATATTGCAGAGATCAAAGCTGCACCCAATAAAACATAGATCATTGCATCATTGAGTTGAGCAAAAAATAATTGTAACAAGCTCTTATTTTTTTGGGTAGCAAGCTTGTTTTCACCATATTCATTCAAACGTTCCTTAGCTTCTTGGGTTGAAAGCCCTTGAAGAGGATTGACCTGAAGCTCTTTAACAACTTCGTCTTTGCTTTTTGCAAACCACACAAACTTCACCTCTCCCATATTATATTTTAAATAAAAAATTTTATTTGATAAACAAAAAAGACCTTTGCTCGCTGATAAGAACAAAGGTCTTGCAATCTCTTTATGAGCTAACCGTCCGGGCTTGCGCCGTACTGACGAACAGTTAGAAGCGAAAAGCTTATGCTACTCCCCTTTTTTTGAATTATATCATAAGGTAATTAAAAAGACAATATCACAACACTTGACATTTTAAAATTTTTGTTGTATAATGCTTATGCAAATCAATTGCAAAAACAAATCGTTTGCATTTTATTCTATAAACAGTTTAACATCATTCATGTTTATCCTGAAGAGGTGACCTTTCCATGAGAAACACAAAAGCTCGTAGAGACATTTTAGGGGTGCTAGATGAGTACGATTATCCACTCAATGCCGAACAGATTTATGAAAAACTCAATGAAGATTACGATAAATCTACAATTTACAGAAACCTGAAAAATTACGAAGAAAACGGAGAGATTAAATCCATAGTTTTTTCTGACAAGATCAAATATTTTTTTAAGGGAGAGGGGCATTTTCATTTCATATACTGTATAAAATGTAAGAAATTTGAAAGATTCGATCTATGTTACTCTGAACAGATGAGTAAATATATAAAAGAAAGATTGGGCTTCAGAGTTTTGACTCATACACTTTATTTTGAAGGAATATGTAAAGAATGTCAGAAGATGACCACAGATGACCAATATGATAATTTCGATGAGTAGAAAGATTTTTAAAGTAACCAAAAATATAAAAAATAGATGAGAGTAGGTGAGAGAAGGTATGAAAAAAACGATTATAACAAGCATCGTTCTATTAGCTTCGTTCTTAGTATTCGCTTTAAACGTTTCAACTTCGATATTACCATATTACTATGTAAGTAAAGAAATAATACAAGAAAAAGGTCAAGTCAACCTTGTTGTTCCACCAGGGAAAAGTCCACACACATACTCATCAACACCAAAGGAACTAGTGCCCTTGTACGAATCTGACATTTTAATTACAAACGGTTTAGCTTTAGAAATTTTTATCTCTAATCTGACCCAGAATCTGGAAAAGCAGGGTGTGAAAATAATTCAAGTGTCGGATTACATTCCAGTTGAAGAACTTATAAGTATGAACGGGACTGACGAAGATCATGACCATGGAGAGTTTGCATACAACCCGCACATTTGGTTAGATCCATATATTATGTATACCTACATCATTCCAGGATTGGCAGAAGTTTTTGGAGAATTAGATCCTGCAAATAAGGATTACTACGCCCAAAACGCTGAAAGATATATAAACAGATTGATTTTGCTTGATAACTACCTTGCTGAAAAAGCTAAGGTCATCGATGGTTCAATATTTACGCTTCATAACTCCTATGATTATTTTGCAAGAAGATACGATATAAAAATTGCTGGTGTGATTCAACTCTCTCCGGGGGTAGAACCCACTCCAAAGCAGTTAGTTGAATTAACGAACGTTGCTAAAGAAGAAAATGTAAAGGCTATTTTCAATGAACCTCAACTCAGTGATAAAGCTGTGAATGCTGTAGCTGAAAATTTGAATTTAAGTATAGGGGTTTTGGACCCTTTAGGAAGTGTAGAAGGTGTTTTCGATTTAGAATCTCTGTATGTATACAACTTATTTGAAATCATCCGGGTGGTGAATTATGGCTACTGACCCATTAATATCTGTTAAAGATTTAAATTATTCCACTGACAACAACAATATATTGATCAATATATCCTTTGATATATATAGAAGAGAGTTTGTAGGGATAATTGGACCTAACGGAGCTGGAAAATCAACCTTAATAAAAACTCTAATCGGGGAAGTTCAAGATTATACAGGAGAAATAAAGATAAATGGGAAAATAGGATACGTTCCACAATCCGAGGAAAGGGAAAGAGATTTTCCAATCAAGGTATATGAAGTCGCTTTAATGGGTTTATACAGTGAAGTTGGACCATTTAAAAGGTTTAAAGAAGAACATTATGAAAAAGTGAGACAAACCCTCAAACTTTTACAAATTGAGCATCTCTACGACAGACTGGTGGGGAGATTATCAGGAGGAGAGTACAGAAGGTTAATGGTTGCTAGGGCTTTGGTTTCCGATCCTGATATATTAATATTGGACGAACCTGAAGCCAATATTGATAAGGAAGGGCAAAATATACTGTATGGAACTCTTAGAGATCTCAAAAAAAATAGGGATATGAGTATAATTTTAATAAGTCACGATTTGAACATGATTTTCAAAGAAACAAACAAAATTATGTGTATGAACAAAACATTGCACTGTCATAAAAACACCGCTGATCTCGATATCAATGACTTGCGAACTTTGTATTCTAAAGATTTTGAACTATTTATTCACATCAATGAAAAGATGAAGGTGGTTAGCAATAAAGATGATTGATATTTTAAGTTACCCTTTTATGAGATACGCCTTAATTGGTGCCATTCTTTCAGGTTTTGGCAGCGCGTTGTTATCAAATTTCATAGTCCTAAAAAAGATGGAGTTTATTGGAAACGGAGCGGCCCATGTGGCGTTTGGTGCTATCGCCTTTGCTCTTTTCTTTGGATTAAATATGAATCTTTTGTCTATAATAGTTGCCATTATATTTGCAATAACTATACATCAACTGGGGAAGAAAGAAAGAGTGCAAGAAAATAGCGTGATAGGTATGCTCTTATCGCTTTCTATGGCTATAGGTATAATTTTACTTTCATTCAAAAAAGGATACGTTCCCGAAATCGATAGTTTCTTATTTGGCGACGTATTAATGATAACTCAAGAAGATTTGATTTTATTGGGAATTTTTGACTTACTTATTCTTTTTATGGTTATTTTTTTAAACAAGGAGCTTAAATATTACTCGTTCAATCAAAGATTAAGTAAAATATTTGGGGTACCCGCAAACATAATAAACTTAGTGTTTTTAACGATCACATCTGTTACAATAGTTGTTTCCGTTAAAATAATAGGTATCATACTAATAACGGCTCTACTTATAACCCCTGGTGTTATAGCGAAGCTTTATGCAAAAAGTATAAACCAAATGCTGATAATATCCGTAATAGTTGGTGTATTTTCATCTGTTCTTGGTATTTTTTTATCATACTACTTAAACGTTCCATCAGGTCCAATGATAGTCCTGACACTGTTTCTAATATTTCTATTTGCATATCTTTTAAGAAAAACAGTTCTAAAGTCTTTTGCTCAATAGACCTTTTTAATTTTTTGCCCTAAGTCACATCTTGCTCTATAAATAAAATATTCTGCTCTTTTTAAGATACTACTGAGAGAGCAGAATATTTTTTCTTTTAACTAGTTAATATCTTATTTTAGACGTTTATCGATTGTTCCATCCGGTAGCATATTGTCTGGATGGTACCTCCCCGTTTCTTCCATTTGGTAGCGTACGCAACTTTTATAGTCACCATGACAATAATTTTCTATCCACTTTTTATCTAATTTACCCTCATCATAATATCTCTTCATTGGACAAACTAAATACCATTTGCAAGTCATAATAATATTCTCCTCGTTTTTTTGAGTTTCTTTTTTATCCCTTCTTTTGGAAAAGAACTAAATACTCATTTTGATTTGTTTTCTTCAAATGATTTTTGTATTAGACTCTTGGCATTTTGAAATCTCTCGAGACTATCGATTGTTAACTCAACATCTCCAACTCCCAAGTGTCCGATATTTGAAACATCACGAACATATTCAGCAGGACTCTCTAAATCTCTATAATTCAATTTCAGCCAAACACGAAGTCCACTTTTGTGAATATGAACACAACAAAAAATGTTATTACCATGTGTATATTTTATATAGTGTTTAAGGGCTTCTCTTTGGACTACACTTGGATCAAGTTCTCTACAAAATTTATCAAACGTCTTAAATAACTCTACGACTTCTTGCGGTTTTCCATTTAAGTGATGTTCTTCGTTATACTCTTTTACTTTAGATTCTGATGAAGAAACTGGCTTTTTAGTATATTTATAAGTTGAAGGTATTTCTGTTTCCGATGGTTGGGACCAAAGCATCTTGAGGGCTTTCTTGATTTGAGCTGGTTTGATGGAGTCGTCCTCCAGGGTTGAGCGTATAAGCTTAATTAATGTGTTTGGGGGATCCGTAAAGAGTTTATCTAAAGCTTTTCTTATCTTTCCTGTTGTAAAGATTTGTTCACCAATCTCATCAAGCAGACCTTTAGCCATTGAATCACGTGAGAAACGTGCAAATTGTTCTGCAACTTGCTGAATCGACATTCCTTCGGTTTCTTTTGGATCAAGAGAAATTTCAAAAAGTAGTTTTTTCGGAGCCTCTGTCTTTTCGGTACTATGGTAAACCTTATAGTTAATACCATTGGTAAGGATACACCATTCCACACCCGCATTGGCAGCGTAACCAACTACCTGAGTAATAGCTTTGACATCTGTAAGTGGATCATTTAAGGCTTTCGCTTCAATGAATAAGACAGGCCTGCGGTTTATTTTGGCAGCATAGTCAACAGACTTTCCATCAATAGTGGGATACTCAAGTTCCACTTCATCCGGATCTCTTATATCCCACCCGAGAGCTTCGAGTAATTGATCTACAAATATTGTTCGCGTTGGATATTCTTTAAGACCATGCTTTCGGTACCTATTCAGTTTCATACGAAGGTCTTCAACACATTTAATTACTGCATTTATTTTTATAGAATCCATTTTTTCCATCTCCTCAAGTTTCTGGATAATTCTAATTTACTTTATTCCACGGTTTCTTTCAGCTTCTCTCAGCACTTCGCCGTTCTCTTTCACAGCTTCGTAAGCTCCGTTAATTACAGCCGATTTTATTTGCCCTTTGGCAGCAGAGTTGCCTTGTAATCCAACTGCATCTAAAATTCCTTCTTTTACCGCTAAATAGAGAGTTTCTGGGTCAGTCAAAGGATCCTCTTTTTGAGGGGAGATACTTTTAATTTTTTCTATTATGACCATAGCTTCTTCTTTCAATAAATTAACCCTTTCTTTGATCTCAGGGTCGCTGGCAAAATCAGGTAATCCACGAGAGGCTAAAGAGTTCGCCCTTTTTACCATTTTTACACTTTCTATTATTTCTTTTGAAGTTGCCCTTTTCATGGCTTCGCAGTACGCTACCACGTGGATTATATGTGGTTGTAAGTAAGATGAATAAAACATCGAAGAAACAAGTTGTCCCATAGCGCTGTTGGGGTCGGCTGGAAAAGAAAGAAGCCCCGTTCTTACCATCCTGTAAGGTGTAAAGGCTTCATCTTTTAGTGTTTCTACCAGTTCTAATTTGGCTAAAGACTTAGCTATATCCATCTTTGGAGATAACTTTGGCGGGGTGTTCATCATATATTGTTGAACATACCATCTTACCCCAAGCTTTTTAGCTACATAAGCAGCTAAATAAGTAGTTGCGACTGCTAAACTGTCGTGCGCGTACCTTAGTTCCCATTGGTGAGCGTCGTTAATTTCTACAGGGATACCGTTCTCTGCGTTCCACTTTATTCCTTCCATATTTTCTTTTATCGCATCTAATAAGTTCCTTTCAGACCTTCTATCAAGTTCAGAATACCAAAATATAGGTATCGCTGCCCATGCGTTGTTGATAGTTTTTTTTAGAACTTGAGAAAATTCGACCATGTGGTTGGTTCCAGAGTAACATCTTACCAAAGGATAATTGCCTCTTCTACTTGCTTCATACATGGCAACAAAGTCTTTTTCATTTCTAATGGGAGCTCCTCCAGCTCCGTCTTGGTTGGGGTCCATCTTTTCTTGCTCAAAAAAGTATTGTTGGCAGTTTTGATCCGGCGCCAAAGAGATGATATCCAAAAGTTCAGATTCTGCAAGTCTTTTGATCTCCTCGATGGTTTCCTCCATTGTTTGAAGTCCTATATGGTGCCTAATTAACGGATATGGGGATTTAAATGCAATTCTTTCGGCTAATGTGGAAGGAAAATTTTTCTCTTCTTTATATTTGATTTGACCTCTTAAAAACAAAACTACATCTTCTTCTTCCTCTGAACCATCAAAGATCTTTTTAAAGAAATCGTATTTTTTTGCAACCTGTGAGGTTTCAACCGTTCCTCCAAAGATAAAATCGATTTTCTCATAATTTTTTAATTGTTTTATCTTTTCTATAAATTCCTTTATAAGATTTTCGAAAGCATCGGCTCCCAAACGGTAACTTATTGACACAATATCGGGGGTTTCTTCCTCTATGGTTTTAATAATTTGCTCAATCGGAACCGCTCCACCTAAGTAGATAACATCATACCCTTCATTTCGTGCCAATTCCAAAAAGTTTAAAATACCTGCTGTATGTACGTCACTTCCCATAGAAGCACCAAGAATTTTTTTCATGATTCTCCCTCCTCAACAAGTCTTATTATATCTTCTATACTCATTCCTTCTAAACCTAAATCTTTTACTGTTCTACCCTCTTTCCAAAAATTTTTTCCCATCATTATATTGGCAAGATTTATAATAGAATCAATCACAGGTGTCTTCACACCATACTCTTCTCCAAAAGAAGAGATAGGTACAAGACTCATTGGAAGATCTTCAAGAATATATCTATTATCCAACGTTGGTGGTGCATATATGCCTCTATAACCAACATTGTTCCTAATAGCTTCGTATAGAGAGTTTCCTCTTACATCGTATGCATAGTTTAGCCAATCCTTTGCAGTCATAGGTTCCGCGTTAAAAAGCTCCATAACCTTACATCTTTCCTCATCTATCTTTTCCAAAACTTTTGCTACGGAAGGGGAGATCCCTTCGAAGTAGAATTCAAACTTTCCTGCCGTTGTTTCAACCCTTGCTGCGTTCAGTATTAATGTTGCCGGGTGAAAAACAACGCCAATATTGTTAAAACTAGTGTAAATTACATTCTTAACTATTTCAAACTCAGGTATTGCATTACACAATACTTCTTCTAATTCGGCATTTCTGGTGGCGGGTAGTGCAGAAACAGGAACGGCATTTTTTATTCTAAACACTTTAGCCACCCCTGGATTGGACATTCTTGAGGCAAAAATGAAAGTTTGGGCTTCAGCTACTATAACGTCTTTTTTCACGGTCTCTTCTTTCAATACATTGTTGAATTCTAAAGCACCACCTGTCCTGCCAGGGTTCAACACTATTATTTGACCATCTTCTAAATAAGGAGCCATCCTCTTTGCTATCTCTTTATGTGCGAAAGCAGGAACAACTACCATAATCAACTTTCTGCCCTTTATCGCTTCTTCCATATTTGTTGTGGCAAAAGATATATGATATTCACCTACTACTTGACCTTCTATTTTTATTGAATGTGAGTCTATGATGGGAGATATTCTTCTTTTTGATCTATTAAAGAGAGATACATCGAACCCTTTCATAGCTAAATATCCAGCTAATGCCTGGCCTCCATTCCCCGCTCCAACTACCGCTATCTTAACCATGTAACCACCTCCATATTGTAATTCACTGTGTAGATATATATTATAGCAAGATAAATTGATTGTTGCAAAAATTACCTTTTCATTATATATTTTACATCATTTTTAGAAAATTATTTATGTTGTCTTTTAAAGCTCTAAAACTTGCTTAGCGCTCTTCCTCTAGCACCCACCCATGAGGAATTATAAGGGCTTAGCATGAATTTTAAGGGATTAATTGAAAATTAAAAGTTTACTTGACATTACACTCTAATTGGAGTATGATACTCAATAAGGAGTATTAATTATGGGACGGAGGGATACAGATTGCAAACTTTATGGTTTTTTATAATCGTTGGATTCCTTGCCCAAGTCGTAGATGGGGCTTTGGGAATGGCTTATGGTACTATTTCAAATGCTTTATTGTTATCCGCTGGTGTACCTCCCGCTATCTCAAGTGCTTCAGTTCATTTTGCTGAGATTTTCACAACATCTATATCCGGATTTTCTCATCTAAAACTTGGTAACGTTGATAAGAGCCTTTTCAAAAAACTTTTAATACCTGGTATAGTAGGAGGAGTTTTGGGGGCTTATATCTTGACAAATATAGACGGAGACAAAATCAAACCGTTCATTGGTATCTATTTATTGATTATGGGGATAAGAATATTGTACAAAGTTACCACCATGCATAAACATTCCGAAGAGAAAATTACGAGAAGGAGACATTATTCAATCTTAGGTCTTTTAGGAGGTTTTTTTGATGCCATTGGAGGTGGAGGATGGGGACCAATCGTCACATCAACGTTAGTTTCTGATGGAAAGAATCCGAGAAAGACTATAGGTTCAGTGAATGCTGCCGAGTTTTTTGTCACTATTTCTGAAGTTGTGACATTCTTTGCCTTGCTATCACAATTCAATTGGAGTGTTATTATTGGATTAATTATTGGAGGGAGTTTAGCAGCTCCAATCGCCGCTTTGATAACCAAGAAAATTCCTGCTAAAGTGTTGATGATTTCTCTCGGTTGTATTATTACTTTTCTAAGCATTAGAATGATCGTATTTTAATTTCAATCGGACAAATAATTATAGACTATTGAATTAAAGAAGTCCGTAATTTTGTTGATTTTTAACATTTTATTGCTACTTATAAAAATCCCATGGCTGGCGTGATTAGCATCATCAGGACCAATGTCGTTATCGTGTGTGTAAATGCTTTCATTACCTATGCTACCTTGACATCTCCAAGATAGATCATCAAAGTAAACAATCAAATCGGGGGGAATATTATTTACCTTATTATAAATTTTTTGGGGTTCATAGACCTTTGTATCCATCGCATTGCCATCTTCATTCTTAATGTCTTTCAGCTCTTTTATAAGTTTAGTTTTGAAATTATCTAATTCATTTTTTTCAATTACTCCCAAAGGTTCCCTGCCTTTTATGTTAAAAAATAGCTTGCCATGGTAGCCACCATTTCCCCACACCTTGGTTTTACTCCAATCTATCTTTTTTTCTCTTATCACTTTGTTTATAGAAACAGGTTTTTTTGGATACTCTTTTAAAACCAAATAACCTTTCTTGAAGAGCCAATCGTTAATGGCTATGCCACCGTACATAGGTTTTATGCCGTGATCGGATACTATTATAACGTCGAAATCGCCTTTTATACCATTCAAAAATTCTCCTATCTTTTTATCTAAGTGAATATAATAATCTCTAATAGCTGAATTAAATTTGCTTTTTATATATTTAGGATGTTTTTTATCGTGCAAAGCCCAAAATCCGTGGTGAATTCTGTCTGTCCCCATTTCAACCATGACAAACAAATCCCAGGGTTTGTTTCTTGCTAAATAATTCGCAATTTTAAAATGATTATCCGTCATTTCGTAGATATCTTTTAACAATCTTTCTTTATCTTCGGTTCTGAAATCATTTACATCAAAAATGAAATGCCCTGTATTGGCTAGTAATTCATTTTTTAAATGTTTTGGATAGGTATAATTAGATTCAAAAGAGGGCGTTAAAAATCCGGTAATCATATGTCCTTTCAAAGGAGAAGGGGGGTAAGTCAACGGTACGCCTATCACGATGTTTTGCTTGCCTTTTTGTGTAAAAATATCCCACAATTTTTTATATTTCACGCTTTTGGAAGAAACCAACGAGAAAGAGTGATAATCATAATTTTGCCTATTTGTAAAGCCGTATATTCCAAGCTCACCAGGATCTTTACCTGTAAACATGCTCATCCAGGCTGGTACAGTTATTGGAGGAATAGTCGACTCTAATGCATTGTAAACTCCATTTTCCATAATTTTTTTTAAATTGGGTAAATCATCAAAAAACTCATCAAAGATTAAATTTGGTGAAGCACAATCTAATCCGATGATTACGATTTTTTTGTTCATTAAGACACTTCCTTTAAAGAAGCTATAGACAAATAATAACATAAAGATCTTTCAAAAAGAAAAACCTTTGATTAATCAAAAACGACGTGATATAATACAGTTAAAAGAATCATTTGGAGAGTGACTTTCATGTCTGATAAGGTGACCTTAAAAATACCAAAACCATTGTATGATAAACTTAAATCTATAATAGAAAATACTGGTTATTCAAGTGTTACAGAGTTTGTTGTGTTTGTGCTTAGAGATTTGGTATCTTCTGAGGAGATCCAGCAAACCAAAAAGAATAACAAATCAACTAACCAAATTGAAACATTGACTGAAGAGGAAATAAAGGCGATTAAAAAACGATTGAAGAATTTGGGATATTTAGATGAGTGATATCAACTATTCACTGCATCTATAATCAGAGCCTAGATGCATAGTTTCTAACATAATTTTCTAGTATCCCTATTTTCTCTATTTTAACTGCCACCTTATCTCCAACATTCATTGGTCCCACCCCTGAAGGTGTACCTGTGGCAATTACATCACCAGGATTCAAGGTCATTATTTTTGATATGAAACTTACGAGTTTTTCCATAGAAAAGATTAATTGGTTAGTATTTGAGTTTTGCTTGATTTGATCGTTGAGTAAAAGTTGAATATTTAGGTTACTTGGATCAATATCTGTTACAATTGTGGGACCAAAGGGCGCAAAAGTATCAAAGGATTTTGCTCGTGTCCATTGTCCATCTTTCTTCTGTAAATCCCTGGCGGTAACATCGTTAAAGCAAGTATATCCTAAGATATGTTCTTTTACTTGGTCTTCTTCTATGTCTTTGATTTTGTCTTTAATTACAACTGCCAGTTCTGCCTCATAATCTACTTGATTGCTCATTTTTGGGTATATAATACTTTCTTTTGGCCCAATCACAGCCGTTGACGGCTTTATGAAGAGAACCGGTTCTTCTGGAATTCTATCCTTCATTTCTGCCGCATGATCTCGATAGTTTAAGCCAACGCAAACGATCTTGCTAGGATTACAAGGAGCCTTTAACGTAACCTCAGTGAACGGATAGATATTATCGGTAACTGTGAATTCGTCAAAGATATCGCCGTTAATAACTTTTATAATGTTTTCTTCCAAAACGCCGTAACTTATTTTTCCATCTTTTTGAAATCTGACGAGTTTCATAATTTTACCTCCGTTTTTGTTTTTGATAACCGCCTTGAGAAATTCTAAAACCTTGTATATAGCGCCCCTTCACCAGATACTTCGTTGTGTTCTTTTATATATTTTTCAAGGGTTTTAATGTCTCTGTATTCATTATACATCCAATCTGAGTATTTTAAATCATCCGGAATAATTGATTTCATTTCTTCTAAATCGTCTTTTGTTGTCATGGGTGGGTATAGTGTGGTTCTTAAAATCAGATCACCTTTGAAATCTTTTAGTAGATTTAAGCTTTCTTTTAGTATAACACAATTTCCACCGATAGTTTTATACTTTTGGCAGCTGGTTTTTATGTCTATCGCTATCATATCTACAATATCTATAACCGTATTTAAAACTTTTGGATTGTGACCATTGGTATCAAGCTTTACTAAAAATCCCATATCTTTTATTTTAATGATAAAATCTCTTAAATCTTTTTGTAAAGTTGGTTCCCCTCCAGTGATGACAACCCCTTCTACAACTCCGACTCTTGATTTCAAATAAGAAAATATATTTTCTTCGTCAACCAATTTGCCTGTGAAAAAAACTAATTCAGGATTATGGCAATAGGGGCATCTTAGATTACAATAGGGACAAAATAGCACGGCAGCTATTTTGTCCGGGTAATCAATAAAGCTTACTTTTTGCATAGATGCGATTTTCATACTCTGTACTCAAGCCTTTCTTTGAATTCTTGTTGCTTTCCTTTATTCCAACTTTTCACAGGCCTGTAATATCCAACAACCCTTGAATAAACTTCGGTAGGTTTGCCACAAATGGGACATTCAAAATGTTCTCCTGCAATGTAACCATGGGTTTCGCAAATGGAAAAAGTTGGCGTTATAGTCATATATGGAACTGGGTATTGACTAAAAGCTTTTTTAATAAAAGTTTTTAGAGTACTTGCTTGGGGTTTTTCCTGCAAAAAGATATGTACTACTGTACCGGATGTGTATAAAGTTTGTAATGGTGCTTGATGCTCAAGTACTTCAAACGGGTCTTCAGTGATTCCAACTGGTAAAAATGTCGAATTTGTGTAGTACGGTTCATCGTCACCTGAAGTTATTATGTCAGGATAAAGTTGTTTGTCTTTTTTAGCTAACCGATAAGATGCTCCTTCTGCAGGTGTTGCTTCTAGGTTGTATAAATTTCCAGTTTCTTCTTGATAATCTTTCAAAACTGATCTCATATAATTCAAAACTTCTATTGCAAATTCTCTTCCTTCGTTGGTTTCAATACCTCTCCCCATGAAATTTAAAAGTGACTCATGCATTCCTATTATTCCTATGGTTGAAAAATGGTTGTTGAAATGGCCCAAATAAACTTTTGTATAGGGCATAAGATTTTTGGAAAGATTTTCTTCTATCACGTATCTTTTTATTTCTAAAGAAGTTTTAGCCAAATCCATCATTGATTTTAAGTTTTCAAAATATTCTTCTTTAGTTTTAGATATATATCCTATTCGAGGAAGATTGATTGTTACTACACCTATGGAACCTGTTTTGTCTGCTGAGCCAAAAAGGCCCCCACCTCTATTTTTTAATTCCCTTAGATCGAGTTGTAACCTGCAGCACATACTTCTTACATCGCCCGGGTTCAATGAACTTGAGATGAAGTTTTGGAAGTAGGGTAACCCATATTTGGCTGTAGCTTCCATCAATAAATCGACATTTTCACCTTCCCAATCGAACTCTTTGGTAATATTGTAAGTTGGGATGGGGAAAGAAAAAATTCTGCCATTTGCATCTCCTTCAAGCATAGTTTCTAAGAAGGCTTTGTTCACCATATTCATCTCTTTTTGATAATCTCCATATACTCCAATTTCCTTTCCGCCAACAATTGCAGGTTCGTTTTTTAGATCATCAGGAACTGTCCAATCAAGTGTAAAGTTTATAAAAGGTGGTTGCGATCCCCATCTAGAAGGTACGTTCATTGCGAAGACCATTTGTTGAATGAACTGTTTCACCTCATCATAACTTAATTTATCCGCTCTTACAAAGGGTGCGAGCAAAGTGTCTACAGAGTTAAAAGCCTGGGCACCTGCAAATTCCATTTGCATAACACCCAAAAAATTCACCATTTGTCCAGTTAAGGCGGAAAGGTGTTTGGCAGGCTTGGCATTGATTTTCCCTTCTACACCCCCAAAACCTTTCTTTATTAGATCCATAAGTGACCATCCGGCACAGTAAGCGACTATACCATGGGATAAGTCATGAATATGTAAAGCACCTGATGAATGAGCCTGTGATATTTCTGAAGGGTATATTTCGTTTAACACATAATTTGCTAAAGCGCTCCCAGCTAAGTGTAAGTACAAACCCGGATAAGAATAAGTAGTGTTTGAATTTTCGTTGGTTCGCCAGTCTTTCATTTCGATATATTCATTTATCGTTTTCCTTACATCAAAACTCATTTTTTCTGCATTTGAATAATTCTCTACACTGCGTTTTTTTTGTTCTTTAATTAAATTTTCTTTCCTTAATTCTCCTTCTTGGCGTTTATTTATAGTTACTGGTTTCAACAACAAACTGTCTTTGATAGAATCTAAATCCATATTTTTCAACCCCCTTATAGTTAAATGTCAAAATGTTTTACAAAAGACTCAATTTATTGTGTTATATTTTATATCATACCACTGTATATTGTATTTGTCAATGTTGTTTATCTTACAAAAAAATGGTATAATACAAAAAGTAATTTTACTTAGACTCATAAGAAATTTGGGGGGGCCACAGGGCGAAGGGGTACTAAAAGAGGCTTTAGAATTTTAGAGAGAGTAGAAGAGAAATTACTTGGGAGGGATTCTTATGAAAAATGATTTTTTAGGGAGAAGTTTAACGGTTATGAATGATTTAACGGTTGAAGAGCAGTTATTTCTTTACAACCAAACAAAAAGGCTAAAAGCAAAATGGGCAAATAAAGAAGATCTTACTGAGTTTCAAATAAAAAATCAAACAGGTATTTATATAGTATTCCTCGAATCAAGTACCAGAACCAAAGAATCCTTCATTAATGCTTCTAAATTCCACAAAAACGCTAAAATCAACATCTTCGAATCAGAACACTCCTCGTTTAATAAAAATGAAAGTTATATAGATACCTTCAATATGTTAACGGGCTATTCGGATTATTCTATATTCATTATCAGATCAAAACTGGAAGGTACATGTAAGTTATTAGACGAAAAGGTATCAGAATTTGCTTCAAGGCATAACCTACCACATCCTTCTTTTATAAACGCCGGAGATGGTAAGCACGAGCATCCTACTCAAGAGATATTAGATGAATTCACATTTTTAGAACAGATGGATTTCAGCAACGAGTACATTCATATAGCCTTATTGGGGATCTTCTTCATGGAAGAACGGTCCATTCCAAAGTGGAGGGTTTAAAAATATTTAAAAATGTTGAGGTTGATTTGATAGCCCCGGAAGAATTACAGATGCCAAAACACTATATTAGCAAAATGAAGCAAAAAGGGTACAACGTTAGAATCTTTTCTTCCATAGAAGAGTACCTAAAACAAGGTAAAAAAGCGAACATTTGGTATTTCACAAGGCTTCAATTAGAACGAATGGGTGAAGATATTCTAGAAAAAGAACATATTTTGAGAAAAAGTGTGACTTTTACAAAAGAATTTCTCCCCCTTATTTCCGAAAACGTAAAATTTTATCACCCCCTCCCTCGTCATAAAACTTACCCCACTATCCCAACCTTTTTAGATCCCTTACCGCTTAACGGCTGGGAAAAACAAGCAATAAACGGATATTGGACAAGGATAATCTTACTTTCTATGTTTGGTGGTGCATTGACTGCTCCCTTTGATACCTCAAGAAAGAATGTTGAAATTAATGAAGAGGATTTCATTATCCCTGCTCCGATAAAGGATGGTAAAAAAGGGTTGTTGAGCGAAGGAAAAAGAGGGATCAAGCCGATTGAAAATGGGACGGTAATAGATCACATAGCCAAAGGGCAAAAGTCGGAAAAGATATATGAGACTATCATGAAGATTAGGAAGATTTTGAAGTTTTATAATATTGATAGTGCAGACGGAATATTTAGATCAGCCGATGGTAGATTAAAGGGTTATATCAGTTTGCCCGACGTTCATCTATCAAAGAAAGAAATAAAAAAGCTTTCAGCTATATCTCCAAATACAACTGTGAATATTATTGAAGGTGGAAGAGTAAAAGAAAAATACAGAATTTCTTTACCGCCTATTATATACGGTTTCGAAGAGTTAAGGTGTAAAAATGAAAACTGTATAACCAACCCTCAAAACAACGAAAACGTACAGGTCTCTTTCATTAGAAATGAGGAGAATGAGTTAATATGTGAATATTGTGAAACCCCTCATACCTTTGAAGAAATATGGCGCTTTTAATAGTAAAAAATCTTTTTTTATCTTTGTTTTTAATCTTTTAATATTTTTGTGATAAAATTTAGTCGAAGGGTAGAGACTAAAGAAGGGGGATTTTTTTGAGAAATATCGTTTTTGATTTGGGAAATGTCCTTTTTAAATTCGATCCTGATGAGATTTTAGATGGTTTTTTCAAAGATCCGCTTATAAAAAGGAAGTTAAAAGAGGCTGTTTTTAAAACAAGCATATGGAAAGAATTGGATAGGGGAACCTTGTCTTTTGAGGAAGCCAAAAAGATTTTCATCGAGAAAAATCCTGATTTAAAAGAAGAAATAGATATATTGCTCAAAGACTGGAAGAATTATCTTCATCCCATAACTGAAAACATAGAAATTCTACCTGAATTGAAAGAAAACAACAAACTTTTCATATTGTCTAATTTTCATGAAGAGGCCTTCAATTATATAAGAGGGAAATACTCTTTTTTCGATATCTTTGATGGAATGATTATTTCCTACAAAGAGAAGCTATTGAAACCCGAAAAGGAAATTTATCAACTTTTGCTTAATAGGTATAATTTGAAACCAGAAGAAACTTTTTTTGTGGATGATATTGTTGAGAACATAATGGCTTCCGAAGAAGTTGGAATTAAAGGTATATTATATACGGATCCTGAATCCTTGAGAGAATTGTTAAAAAGAATAGGAGCCTTATAATTGTGAAAGGAGGCAATGAAGTGGATAATGTTTTTGATAAACATTGTGTATTTATCACTTCAACCGGAAGGACAGGTACGAGATTCCTAGCAAAAAGTTTATCAAAAATGGTTGAAGATTGTTATGCGGTCCATGAACCTGCAAATGTGTTTATTAAAGATCTAAAAAAATGGAGTGATGATATAAAAAGGTTCGGTTTTTATCAAATGACCGTGGGGCAGTTTTTACCTTCCAAATCCATGTGCAAGTTGAGTACTTACAGGAGAAGAGGAAAAATAACAGATGAAAAAACTAAAGAGTATATAAAAGGTTTGAGAAAACAGATTTTGGAAGAAACAAAAGAAAGCTTATACGTCGAATCAAGTAACCATCTTCACGGAGTTATAGATCTATTGGGAGATGTCTTTCCCAATAGTAAAGTCGTGTTTATTATAAGGGATCCAAGAACATGGATCCGTTCAGCCATAAGTTCTCCTGTTTATTTATTGTATAGTAAAGTTGATTTTTCATTTTTGGGAATGAGCATGAGAGCTTTCCATTTCAAAGATGATCCTTACTCGACGAAATGGAATAGTATGAGCAAATTTGAAAAGTTTGCCTGGTATTATAATAAACTGAATACCTTGGTATTGGAATCTATGAAAAATAAAAATAATTTCAAGTTATATCGCTACGAAGATTTGTTTCTCAGCGAGGAAAGAGAAAAAAATTTTATGGATCTATTGGAATTTTCCACGAAGTTTGACGATGGATTCAGTAGAAAGTATACTTTTGAGCCTTCTTTCCTAAAGAAGAAAATAAACTCTGCGTCGGATGAGTATAAGATACCACATTGGAAAAATTGGGACAAAAAGAGGGCTCAGATACTTCAAAAACATTGTGGGAATTTGATGGATATGTTTGGTTATGGAAAGGAACCCGAGTGGTTAGAAAAGTTGAATTCGAATTATAAAGAAGAGTATGCCTAATTTATAGGGGTATTAAATGATTTCAGAAGATCTTAAACTCAGCTTGTACGCAGAAGGATGCGATATTAAGCAAAATGAATTTCTCAAATATTATACGAGTTTTAGAATAGGTGGACTTGTTCCATATATATTATTTCCAAAAACTCTAAATGCTTTTATAAATGCTTTATCGCAATTAGTTAAAAGGAGCATTCCTTTCAGAATTATAGGTCAAGGAACCAACCTCATCGTAAGTGATGAGCCTTTAAAATTTGTGGTACTTTCCACGAAATACTTAAATAAAATGAATTTTGAAGAAAAAAATAATATGGATTTGATTGTAGAAGCACAGAGCGGAGTGTCTTTATCTACTCTTTCTTTTTTGCTATCAGAAGATGGATACTCTGGACTTGAATTTGCTTGTGGTATTCCAGGAAGTGTAGGCGGTGGAGTTTACATGAACGCAGGAGCCTACGATGGTGAGATGAAGGATGTCGTTGTGGAAACAACGGTACTCGATTTAAAGGATGGAAAAATCAAGACTTTAAATAAATGTGATTTAGAGTTTGGTTATAGAACCAGTATTCTCCAGAAAGGTTCTTTCGTTCTTCTATCCACTAAATTCTTACTAAAAAAAGATGACCTTAAAAGGATCAAAAGTAAATTGATAGATTTTTCAATCCGCAGATGGGAGAAACAACCAATCGATTTACCATCTGCGGGAAGTATATTCAAACGCCCAAAACCAGATTTTTTTGTGGGTACTACGATAGAAAATTTAGGATTAAAAGGCTTTTCTATAGGCGAAGCTCAAATATCAACAAAACATGCAGGTTTCATAATCAACAAAGGTAACGCTACTTTCAACGATGTGATTTTATTAATTGAGTATGTAAAACGTATTGTAAAAGATAAATACAACGTCGATCTACAGGTTGAACCAGAGATTTGGGAATGAATTACGATTTTTTCTTTTTTTTCTTATTTTTTTTGTTAACTTTTATTTTGGCATGAGGATGTTCCTTTTTCAATTTTTCAAAATTATCTTCCGTATATGGAACAAAATCTACTTCAGTTCTAATTTTATCCGCTCTTACCACCTTGGCTTGTAACTTATCTCCGATCCTATAAACATTGCCGGTTCTTTCACCTTTCAACGTATTGTCACGTTCATCGTAAATGTAATAATCATCACTCAGCTCTGATATATGTATCAATCCATTTATCATTTTTTGGGGGATTTCTACGAATAAGCCAAATCGCGTGACGCCTGTTATGTAAACCCAAAAGACTTCTCCTATATGTCTTGAAA
The DNA here is from genome assembly GCF_016772115.1 of Petrotoga sp. 8T1HF07.NaAc.6.1. NCBI lineage: Bacteria > Thermotogati > Thermotogota > Thermotogae > Petrotogales > Petrotogaceae > Petrotoga > Petrotoga sp. 8T1HF07.NaAc.6.1. The sequence goes on along the minus strand of NZ_AUPG01000001.1, from coordinate 119,555 downwards.
TGTATTCAACTTTTTTCATATCTATTAGATCCCACTCAGCTTGGTCTGCGACCCTTTCCATTTCAGAGGAATTTTTAGCTATTTCAGGAAGCATTTCAGAATACTTCTTTATTTCTTTCTTTGAAAGGGTTCCTTTATGTTTGATGAACTCTTTCAACAATCTATGAACCACTAAGTCAGGGTATCTTCTTATTGGTGATGTGAAATGTGTATAGGATGATGAAGCAAGGCCAAAATGTCCCACGTTTTCCTCAGAGTACAACGCCCTCTTCATGGACCTAACAAGCATCATCTGAATATTTTTACTTAAAGGATGATTCTTTGTTTTTTCCAATATTTCCTGTAGGACCTTCGGATGAATATTTTGAGGAAACTTTACATTTATTCCCAACATATCTAGATAATTTCGCAACTGAAGCAATACATCAGGATCCGGATTTTCGTGGATTCTATATATAAAAGGTAAGCCTTGAACATCAAAGTATGAAGCAACTGTTTCGTTGGCCAAAACCATGAACTCTTCGATCATTTCTTCCGATATGCCTCTTTCCACAGGGATGATATCCTTTACATAGCCTTTTTCATCGAATTCAAAGTATACTTCGTTGCTTTCAATGTCAATTATCGAGCCTCTTTCTTTTCTTTTTGCACCAAGTATTTCCATCAGTTCTTTCATCATCTCAAGATCTGGCTTTAAAAAGCCTATTTCTTTTTTTACTTCTTCACTACAATTGTCAGATAGGAGTTCATTAACTTTTCTATAGGTCAATCTTTTGGTACTTCTTATCACTCCATTATATATTTTTGAGTTTACCAAGTTTCCATAAGGGTCAATTTCCATTAGTAGGGACATTGTCAATCTATCTTCACCTTCAACCAAAGAACATATCCAGTTGGATAACTCAAAGGGAAGCATTGGGATAACGGTGTCGATTAAGTAAACGCTTGTACCTCGTTTGTATGCCTCTCTATCAAGAGCACTGTTATTTTTTACATAATGAGATACATCTGCTATATGTACCCCGAGTAAATAATTACCGTTATCTAACTTTTTTATACCAATGGCATCATCAAAATCTTTTGCCGTATCACCATCGATAGTAAATATAGTTTCTTTTCTAAAATCTTTTCTTCCCTTAATTTCATTTTCAGAAAGTTTATTTGGAAGTTCTTTAGCCTCTTGTACCACTTTTGGAGGGAAGTAACCTGGCTCAGGTAAATCATGCTTGAAGATCACTATAGGCAAATCTATGGAAGGGTCATCTTTGTCACCAAGGACATCTACTATCTCGACCTCTGGCTTTTTCGTGGGAGATTGATATTTTGTTATCTGGGCTTTCACTATTTGACCATTCTTAGCTTTTCCTATACTTTCTGGGGCTACGTAAAAATCGGTGTTTATTTTTCCATCAATGGGTATAACGAATCCAAAGATCCCTTTTCTTACGAACTCACCTACTACATATTTTAACCCTCTTTTTAATATTCTAACTACCCTACCTTCTTTTAAATCCCGCCATTTGCCAATTGTTTCGACTAAAACTAAATCTTTATGCAAACTGATTCCAGAATTTTCAACCTTTACAGCAATTTCGCTTCCATCTGGGCATTGTACAAATGCCATATTTCCACTCTTTGTGAATTCAATAGTTCCAATAGCCATGTTTTCATCTAATTTTCTGTATCTGTTTTGTGAATCTTTAATTATTTTACCCTCACTTAGGAGTTTGTTTAAGGTTCTTCTAATGTTAGCCTTTTCCGATTTTTGAAATGCATTTAGATTTTCATATAGTTCTTTTTGTATCATAGGCTTTTTATCTATTATTTCTAATATTTGTTTTTCTAAGTTGTCTTCATTCATATTTAGCCTCCCTTCAATATATTATTATACTTTTTAAAAAAGCTAAAACTTGTTTCAGCGCCCCTGTAACCCTTTTAAATCAGAATCTTATTTTTAAACTTACTGATATCCTCTATCAGCGGCGTAAAAAGTTGCAAGTTTAGGATTGAAAGTTAGTTTTATGGTTCCAACTGGTCCGTTTCTTTGCTTACCTAGAATAAGTTCTGCTTCATGTTCATCATTTAAAGAATCTTTTCCAGGCTCATCTTTTTTTCTTTTGTAATATGAATCTCTGTACAAAAACATAACGAGGTCGGCATCCTGCTCAATTGCTCCTGATTCTCTGAGATCACTTAATCGAGGCCTTTTATCTTCTCTTTGCTCAACTGCACGGGAGAGTTGAGACAAAGCAACGACGGTGATATTTAACTCTCTAGCGAGCAATTTCAAGGATCTTGATATCTCTGTTATTTCTTGTTGTCTGCTCTCATAACCTTTAGATCTAGAAGTCATCAATTGTAAGTAATCGATAAAAATTACTTCTATGCCATATTCTCTTTTCATTCTCCTTGCTTTAGCCCTCAGCATTCTAGGAGTTAAATCTGGTTCGTCGTCAAAGATAAGTCTTGACTTTGATAATTCTCCTGCTTTTTGCACTAATTTTTCCCACTCTTCATCAGAAATTTGTCCAGTCCTAACCTTGTGTAAATCAACCTTTGCTTCAGAACATAAAATTCTGTTAGCTAACTGTTCTTTCGACATCTCTAAACTAAAGATTGCTACGGCAATATTTGCCTGTAAAGCCATGTTAGTAGCAATATTTGCGGCAAAAGAAGTTTTACCCATGGATGGTCTAGCGGCGATGATAATTAACTCAGATCTATGAAATCCTGAAGTCATCCTATCCAAAGATTTAAATCCAGTAGAAACTCCGGTAACGAGATCACCCTCGCCCTTTTGAGCTCTGTTTTTCAATTCTTCTATTTGTTCAAAAACATCATGCATTACGTTGGATAAAAGATCGTACGTTCTGGTTGCACGGGCCTCGGCTATGGAAAATATTCTCTTTTCAGCATATTCTAAAACCTCTTGGGCATCTCCAATATTTCTTACGGCATCAACTATCTCCGAAGATGCGTTTATTAAAGCTCTTAAAAGGGCTTTCTCTTTTACAATTTGGGTATAATACATCACATTAGCCGTTGTTGGGACAACCTGAGCTAAATAAATTATTGTATCTTCTCCACCGATTTTCTGTAAAAGGTTGGACTCTCTCAGTTTTTCAATAACAGATACGGTATCAACAGGTTCCCCTTTGTCAAAAAGCTCTTCCATAACTTTAAATATTATCTTATTATTTTCGTAGTAGAAGTCTTCCCATCTTACCTCTTCGATTACGTCAGGAAGTATGGAAGGGTCTAAAAAGATGCTGCCTATGACCGACTCTTCGGCTTCTTTACTATTAGGAGGGGTAAAAGAAGTAAGTTCCATTTGTATCCACCTCTCAAACTAATAAGCTCAAAAAATAAGATAATACAAAAATTCCCACACTTATCAAAAGGCCTAACAGTCCATTTTTGTCCATTTTTTTTACGTCTTCATCAGAACTTTTACTACCGTTTCTTATCATTTTAGCAGATCTCCATAAAAATACCGTTGAAATTATAAAAAGGATCATTGATATTACAAAAAGAGTGTTTATAAAAGCAAACATTAAAGTATCACCTTTTCAACATAAGGACTTGTAAAAGCCCTCAAAACAGAGGAGTAACCTAGCCTAAATCTTATCTTATCCCCTACTTTATACCTCACTTTAGATTCAGTTAAGTCTACGATCGTATGATCACTACTTGCATGGAGTATTTCAATATCGTCGTCCAACGGATGCATGCTAGTAGGATCAACATCTTGTTCCCCTACCGCTAAAATGCCTTTTATTCTATTGCCTTTGTCTTCAAATGTTGGTTTACGACCAAACGAATCATAACCGATGTTGCCATATGGGACGGAAGGTTTTTCTTTTAATTCCACAATTTCTGCTTCCAAGATTATCGTATCCTGCCTTGCACCTGGAACGTTGCGGTTGTTGGTTGCGTCCGTTCCACAGATGATTGATTCCCCCAATCTAAATTGGTTTATACCCTTTGGTAAACTTCCTTTTTCAATTAAAGGTAAGGCAGCGGTATTTCCACCGGAGATTATATCTAGAGTTCTTCCCGTTTCTTTTTGGATTTCTTCTTTTATTTTAACAAGCCTTCCCATATTAGTCTCATCGGGGATTACTCCACCAAAACACCCTAAGTTTGTTCCTATTCCAACAATCTCTATTCCTTCTATATCAAGGGCTTTTGAAATTTCAGAAACAGCTTTTTCAAACCAAACTCCTTCTCTTAGATCTCCAACGTCAACCATATAGATGACTTTAGATCTCTTGTTGAACTTAGAAGAAACGTTCCCCAATCTCTTAGTGATTTCTAAGTCACTCACTAAAGTATAATCAACATAATTTGCGACGTCATCAAGTTCAGAAATCATAGGTATTCGAAGTAACATAAAAGGTCCTTTTATACCAGAATTACTCATTTTCTTTATGTTTTGAATCCTTGAATCACCCAGTATTTCAATTCCAGATTCTTTAAGTGCACGAGCAATTGTAGGTTCACCACAAACTACTTTAGTGACACCTACCATTTCTACACCTGAATCATCACACAATGATTTTAAAAATCTTGCATTTTCTTGAATCCTTTCTAAGTAAGCGTAAACCTTTGGATACAAGGAAAATCCTCCTTTATTTAAAATTGCGGGCAATCTTGGCCCGCAATTATGAAAATTTTACTTACGTTAAAACGTCTAAATTTTGACCCTGATACAGTTCACCAACGGTTCTAACTAATTTCATCGAAATTCCAGTTTGTTTGTAAATTACAAAAGATAAAAGTTTTTCCATCTCTTCCTTGGACATTGTAGGACTCTGGTTAATGTTTTGACTACTCGTGTGAGGAAGTTGATCACTTCCATAATCAAAACTACTTAGATAAAGTGGCTTGTATTGTTGAGAGGATATAGGATCGATCAATTTGATCCCCCCTTTTTAATTCTGTTTTAGTACTTTTAAAATTTTAGAATCGTCTTCCCCGCTTTCTTCATATATTTTGTTCAATTCGTCAACAGACATCTTAGATATTTTCTCCAAAAGTTCTGGGACACCTTGAGATTTGCCAGGAACACAACCGTCTTTTCCAACCTCACCTTTGACAAACGCCTTTGCGAAGGCTGCACATCCAGGATAACCACAAGATCCACAGTCATTACCTGGCAATACGGCTTTAACAATAGCTTCTCTTGGATCTTCCTTTACTTCAAATTTTTTTGCAGCAAATGCTAAAAAAGTACCGGAAGCAAACCCTAAAATCCCTAATAATAACACCGAATAAACTATTGTGAGCACTGCAAAAAACACCTCCAAAGAAATTCTTTCTAATATTATTATATCACATATTAGTTATATGTTAATTTAAAAGTGTCGACAGTATTTCACTTATTTTCTTTCCATCGGCCCTTCCTTGAACCTTTTGAATTACTAATTTCATAACTTTGCCAAAATCTTTTTTTGATGTTGCATTAACTTCGTTTATAGTTTCTTCTATTATTTTTCTCAATTCTTCGTCAGAAAGCTGCTCAGGAAGGTAATCTTGCAAGATCTCAACTTCTTTTCTTTCTTTTTCAGCAAGATCTTTCCTATCTGCTTTTTCGAATTGTTCAATGGAATCTTCTCTCATTTTTATTTGTTTTTTTATCAACTGGACTATTTCTTCCTCTGTTAATTCAGAACCTTTTTCAACCTCTTTATTCTTAATCTCTGATATTATCGATCTAACCGCATTTAAAGCAAGGGTATTTTTTTCTTTCATATATTTTTTTAAATCATTATTTAATATATCTTTTAACATTTATCGTTCCTCCTTATTCAATGCTTCATTTCTTTTTTTTCTTAGATACCTCAATTCTAAAAAGAATATGATTATGCTTAGTATACCAAAGATTATAACATAAATATTTAAATTTATTTCAGAAAATTCACCCGCAAGCATAGTGAACAAAATATCCAAGATTTCATAAGCTAAAAGAAATAGACCGATAAAAGAAGAAACTATTATATGAGCAGATTTATGATACCATATTCTATTATCATTAGAAAAACCGTAGATCGAAATTAAGAATATAACAAAAAAAGAAAAGACGTAGAAAAAGTTTTTCTGTATATTTAGCAACATGAAAATAATCGATAATATTGCTATCAAAGAAAGTGTCAAGTTTTTGTGCTTCATAGGAAAATACCTCCCACAAAAAACACCAAATTAGCTATAAGATAAGCAACGACAGTGGTGTAAATAAAACTAAAAATAGCCCATTTCCACCCATTTGTCTCCGCTTTAATCGTGGCTAACGTTGCAAAACAAGGAATATAAGCCATAACGAAGAATATGAGTGCTAAAGCAGATGCTGGGGTTAATGCATTTTGTAAGGCATAGGTTAAAGAGCCTTCTCCAACATTAAAAATTGTGGCATAGGAAGACACAACTATTTCTTTTGCAGCGACACCAAAAATCAAGCCGGTGTTTATTCTCCAATCCCATCCCAAGTGATTGGTTAAAGGTTCAAACACTCTCCCTATAGAAGCGGCAAAACTACTGTTTATATCTGTTCCAAAATTAGGGAAGAAAGATAAAAGCCAAATTAGTACGGTGGCTATTAAAATTATGCCTCCAGCTTTTTGTAAAAAGTGCTTTCCTCTGTTCCATGTATAAATGGATAAATTTTTTAAAGTAGGCATCCTAAACCTCGGCAGTTCTATGATGAAGGGGATATCTTCTGATTGGGTAATGAATCTTTGTAAAAATTTTGAGGATATTAAGACTAACGCTATACTCGATAAATAGACTAGCAGCATTATAGTGGCTGCATGTGTTGAAAAGAATGCACTTATTAAAAGAATGTAAACGGGTAACCTTGCACTACACGATGCAAAGGGAAGGCTAAGAATTAAAGCCAATCTTTCTTTTTTATTGGCAATCGTTTTAGTAGAGATAATGGCTGGAACGTTACAACCAAAACCTAAAATAATAGACATAAAAGATCTACCACTTAATCCAAAATTCCTGGCAATTCTGTCAACTAAAAAGGCCGCCCTTGGTAAATATCCCGATTCTTCCAAGAATCCTAAGAAGAAAAATAAGATAAAAATCTGTGGAATAAAAACTAAAACACCACCAACGCCAGCTATAACCCCATCAACTAGTAGTGATTCCAACCAAGGAATAGTTACAAATTCGCTGATAGAATTACCCAAAAAAGTAAAAGCCGAATCCAGCAAATCCGATAACGGTTGAGCGAGGCTGAATGTTAGAGAAAACACTGCAAACAAAGCAAAAACATATATCAATATTCCCAAAATCTTATGTGTAAAAACGTGGTCTAAAATATCTCTCAAAGACCAGTCTATACCCTCTTTTATTATCGAAGAACTAACTAGATAAGAAATGAAATTAAACTTCCAATTTAAATATTTGTTTTTAAGATCTTCTATATCAAAATTTTCTTTTAACTCAGTCAAAAAATCTTGGGGAAGTTCTAAATCTTCACTTCCAAACTCTAAAAAATATATTGGTAACCAACTACTATCTATATAATTTTGATATTTTGAACTTATTTTAGGATACTTTGAAACTTTGTCTTGAAAAAAATTGATAAAATTCTCTATTTCTTCTGGATACATTATTTTCTTTTTTGTAAGATTTTTTTCTTTTGAAAGCTTATATGCTTCTTCTAAAAGTTCTTCCTTACCTTCACCTGTCTTGGCGGAAGTCAATATGACAGGGATGTTTAAAGTTTTGGAAATAGGGGATGGATCGATGATTCGTCCTTTTTCTCGAGCTTCATCTACGGAGTTTATAACCAAAATAGTCTTCACGCCTATTTCTATAAGTTGAAACAATAAAAACATAGAACTTTCCAAGTTCAAGGCATCTGCTACGACAATTACTATCTCTGAAGTATTACTTATTAAGTAATCTTTAGCAACTCTTTCATCTTCACTTTTAGCTGAAAGGGTGTAAACACCTGGAAGATCAACTAATTTAAAGGTTTTACCTTTATACTTAAAACTTCCTATTTTCTTCTCTACTGTAACCCCTGGCCAATTGGCAACATATTGTTTTGTGCCCGTTAAAAGGTTGAATAGAGAAGTCTTTCCAACGTTAGGATTTCCAATTATTGAAATCTCAGCTTCCTTGTCAACGGTTTCAACGTTATCTTTGAGGGTATCCTTGCTCATTCAAGCTCCTCCCTGTATTAAATTTGTTTTGTAGAGTTATTATTATAATAACAGTTATTTAACAGGCCTTTTCCACATTTATCTGACAATGGACAACTTTTACATACAGGTTCTATTTTATTTATTTTTTTAATTTCAACATCCATTATTCTTAAAAAAGGAATCAAAATATTAGTTTCACTTTGATTTAAGTGAAATTTCTCTTTTAATTCCAAAATATCTACTTCTTTATTATTTCTTACGTATTCTTCTATAAGCGATATATTCATTAATTATTCCACCTTTTTACAAAATATCTTGGAAGCTCTTCCCCTGCCCAATTCGTATTTTTTCCCATCAACATCTATAATTATCCTATTCCCAAGCTTATTAACTAAATTAATATTAACTCCTTTATACAACCCCATACTTTTCATTTCTTCTACAAAATTCCTTCCGCCTTTAATATCGATAATTTCATATTTCCCAATTTCACTTTCCAAAAGGTTGAATACTTTGTAAGGAACATCTACAATGATCCTAGAAGCTTCGCTCCTTCTTAAAACTACTTTTTTTTCGCCAATTTTAAATACTAAAGGATCCCCAAAAGGAGAAACATGGGCTAATTCTATAAATTTACCTGGAGTAATTCCCATTGCGATAAGACGATTTTTAGTACTTACTTCTTCAATGTTTAAACTCATTATCTTTCCCTTTTGTCCAATAAACAGGTTGTGTAAAGGAATTAGCAAATTATAATCACCTCTTTCAGTTATTTCATATCAATTATAACATTTTTTAAAAGAGTTAGCTGTGCCTAAAATTAACAATAAAATGAATTATTATAACGTAATAGTTAAATTATATACGGATATATGGTTTGTAGCAACTTCACTGATATTATTAGACAATTTATTATTTCTCAATTTTTTATTAGTCTTCACTTCGATTCAAAAATATGATAAAATCAATTATGGAATAATAAGAATTCGGGGCGTAGCGCAGTTGGTAGCGCGTTGGTTTCGGGAACCAAAGGTCGCTGGTTCAAGTCCAGTCGTCCCGACCATTACCAAACTTTTCTTTCTTTGAAAGCTCAAAAATCTTTTTTCGGATTTTTGAGCTTTTTGTTTTTTATTTAAAAATTATTGGTAGAATGCGTTAACTTGACTTTATAATATTTCTATGGCATGATTGAAATAAAAATTATAATCATAGAAAAGGAGAAGAAGAATTTTGCTTACCCTCATAAAGAATGCAACGGTTTACTCACCGAAAGCTTTAGGGAAAAAAGATATATTAATTGGTGGAGAAAAAATCTTAGAACTAGTCGATTCGATAGAATTAAATTCTAATCTTAAAGTTGAGATTATCGATGCTGAGGATTATATAGTAGTTCCAGGTTTTATAGACTCTCACGTTCATATAGCAGGAGGAGGTGGAGAAGGAGGATACAACACAAGAACCCCAGAGATATTTGCTTCTAAGATAGTAAGTTCTGGAATTACTACCGTAGTAGGTGTTTTGGGAACCGACAACGCAACTCGAAGTATGCAAAACTTAATCGCAAAAGCAAAAGCATTAAAACAAGAAGGAATAAGCTGCTACACGTATACGGGTTCTTATCATTTTCCTATAAAAACTTTTACCGGCAGAATTATAGACGATTTGGTTTTCATTGAAGAAATAATAGGTGTTGGAGAAGTCGCTATTTCAGACCATAGAGGTTCCCAACCAACCTTAGAAGAACTGATAAGATTAACTTCAGAAGCTCGAGTGGGTGGAATTTTATCAAAAAAGGCAGGGATAGTAAATATTCATGTTGGAAGAGGAGAAAAATTCATTCAGATATTGATAGATGTTGTTGAAAATTCAGAATTACCTATTACACAGTTCCTTCCAACTCACATGAACAAGGGAGAAAAAGCTCTTAAAACATGTAAAAATTTTATAGAAATGGGTGGAAGGATAGATTTCACAACTAGTTCGTCAAAAAAGAAAGACAAAGAGGATCCATCAAAACCATCTAAAGCCTTGAAACTTTTGTTGGAAGATGGGGTAAATATTGACAATATATCATTCTCATCCGATGGACAGGGGAGTTTACCACAGTTCGATGACAAAGGGAATTATTTAGGTTTAACAGTTGCGGATGTAGCTACACTCTTTGAAGAGGTTAAGGATTGTGTAATACAAGAAGATATCCCTTTAGAAGAAGCTTTGAAGGTTATCACTATCAATCCTGCTAATTTTCTTAAATTAGAAAACAAAGGCCAAATAAATGAAAACTTTGATGCAGATATAGTGTTCTTAGATAAAAGTACTCTGGAAATAAAAAAAGTTATGGTAAAGGGTCGCACCATTTAAAAATCTAATGGAGGGCAGAGAAATGAAAATAACAGATTTAAAATTTGAAAAAATCAAAATTAAACTCAAAAAACCTTTTGTTATTTCGCGAGGAGCAACGGAGTATTGTGAATCGGTGCTTGTAAAAATAACTACTGATGAAGGATACTACGGTTTTGGAGAAGCTACTCCTTCTCGTTCGGTAACGGGGGAAAGCATCGATAGTGTAACATTTGTTCTTAAAACATTCAAAGAAATATTAATAGGACAGGATCCACTCGCTATAGAAAGAATCCATTATATATTGAACAAAGCAATCGCAGGAAATACAGCAGCAAAAGCAGCGGTTGATATCGCTCTCTACGATATAAAAGGAAAAGTGATGCAAGAACCTCTTTATAAGCTTCTTGGTGGATTTGAAAACAAAGTACAGACAGATATTACGATAGGGATTGGTGCGCCACAAGAAATGGCAAATGAAGCCAAAGAGAGCGTAGATAAAGGATTTAATATATTAAAAATCAAAACTGGCGTTGATCTTAAAAAAGACGTTGAAGCTATCAGGCTAATAAGAAATAGCGTGGGAGATAAAGTAAGATTGAAAATAGATGCCAACCAGGGATGGAATGTACACGATACGTTAACCGCAATCAAGATGATGGAAAATTACAACGTTGAAGCCGTTGAACAGCCGTTAGCCGATTGGGATTTTGATGGGTCTGCACTTTTGCGAAAAAAGGCTGATATGAAGATAATTTTAGATGAATCAATTCATAACGCTCATGATGCAATACATGCAATGAAAAAAGATAGTGCCGATATGATCAACATAAAACTGATGAAAAGTGGAGGGCTTTACGAAGCTGAAAAGATTGACGCAATTGCAGAATCTGCTGGAATTAATTGTATGGTTGGATGTATGGTAGAAACAAAGGTGGCCCTTACTGCGGGAGCAAGCTTAGTTGCAGCTAAAAGAAATATAACAGATGCTGATTTAGATTCTTTCATGTATTATGAAGAATTCGAAGGAATAAAAGGAGGATTTGAAGTAAAAGGAGATACAATAATTCTTTCGGACAAACCTGGTTTAGGAATAGAAATCAATATGTGAAAAAGAAGAGGGGGGTAGATCTTGATTGTGACAAGATCTAGATTGACTGTATATCCCCCTCCATTTCTAACGTTGAAAAATCGATTGGAAATTTCACAGGTCTGTCCAAAAGGGCAGACTTGTAAATTCCTAAAACAGCTTCTACAGCCTTTTTCCCTTCTTCACCGTTAATAAAGGGATCTCGATCTTCTTCTATCGATTGATAAAAATCTCTGTAAAGTGGAATGTGCCCGCTCCCATAAACCGTATCAGGATCTGGGAGATTTTGAAATGGATGTCCATCTTCTCCTTCAAATCTCCAATGTTTTATCTTATTCACCGCTAAGCCACCGATAACCACTGTGCCTTTTTCTCCAAATATCGATAGAGTTTCTTCCAAGTTTTTTGGATATATATTTGCTGATCCTTCTATAATTCCTACAGAACCGTTTTTAAATTTTACTATTGCCCCTCCAAAATCCTCGGCTTCTATATAAGGATGCGTGAAGTTCTTAATAACACCGTATATTTCATCTATTTCAGAGCCCATATTCCACAATAGCAAGTCTATATTGTGCGTACATTGGTTCATCAACGTGCCCCCGTCGTATTCCCAAGTGCCCCTCCATTTTGCCTGCTTATAATATTCTTCGTTTCTATTCCACCTAATGGAAGCTTGACCATGGAGAATCCTTCCAAATGAATCTGTTGTAATTTTTTTTCTTAATTCTTGTATAGGTGGATTGAACCGATTTTGAAAACAAACCCCTAACTTTAAATTTTTCCTTTTTGCAAACTCTATCATCTCGTTCATATGTTTTGTTGATAGGGCCATTGGTTTTTCCACTAACACATGTTTGTTGTTTTGCAGGGCTTCCATGGTGATTTCATAGTGATTTCCACTTTCGGTGGCTATTGCCACGGCATCTATATCGGTTCTTTTCAATAATTTACTGTAATCCGTGTATATTTCTGGTTTGTTTAATCCAGAATTTTCTACCTTACTGGCAAATTGTTTTGCTCTTTCTTCTTTTAAATCGCAAACAGCCACGTTTTCAATAATATCAGAATTTTTTATGATCGCTTCTGTGTGTTTTTTTTGAGCAATTCTTCCACAACCTATTACAGCCAATTTAAGCACGGAATATCACCTACTTTTAAACTTTTTATAATAGAGAAACTTTTTCTGGATACTTCTCTCTAAGTCCTTTTGTGATATTTTTTGTATCAAAAACTATATCGGCATTTTCCAAAACAAAATTGTAATCCACCTTTTTATGTCCGGTAGTAATTAAGACCGCATCTGATTCCTCTAACAATTCTTTTGTTAAATCTACCGTTTTATACTCTATTCCTTTGTGAGAAAAATTTTTTATATAAGGATCATGAATTTTCACTTCTGCTCCCTTTTTTTCTAAAAGCTCCAGAATTTTCAACGCAGGAGACTCTCTTAAATCGTCGATATCGTTTTTATAACTCACCCCTAACATCAATATTTTGGAACCATTCAAACACTTTTTATTTTCGTTTAAAATGTCCATTAGTCTTTCGATTACGTACTCGGGCATATAATCGTTTATTTCCCCTGCCAATTCTATTATCCTTGTGTGATAGTCAAACTCTCTAGCTTTATACGTTAAATAAAAAGGATCTATTGGAATACAATGGCCGCCCACACCTGGTCCGGGATAAAAAGGCATGAACCCAAAAGGCTTTGTAGCAGCTGCGTCTATTACCTGCCAGATATTTATTCCCATTTTCTTTGCTAAAATAGCCATTTCATTGATGAGACCAATATTCACTATTCTAAAGGTATTTTCCAGAATTTTTGACATCTCTGCTTCCTTAGGGGACGATACGGTGAAAACACCAGCGTTTAATACGTTTTCATAGAGGGTTTTTGCATGTAAAGTACATTTTTCGGTAACTCCACCGACTACTTTTGGTGTATTTTTGGTCTTGTAAATCAAATTTCCTGGATCTACCCTCTCTGGGCTAAAAGCTAAATAAAAATCTTTTCCAACCTTAAACCCATATTCTTGTAATAATGGCAGAATTACTTCTTCGGTGGTTCCTGGATATGTAGTGCTTTCTAAAACAATCAACATTTCTGGGTGAAGCCTTTTTGCTACCTCTTTTGTTGAATCAACAACAAAACTTAAATCAGGTTGTTTGTATTTATTCAAAGGAGTTGGAACACATATCATAACACAATCGCATTCCCTTATTCTATCATAATCAGTTGTGGCGCTTAGATAACCATCTTCAACTAGCTTTTCTAACTCTGAATTTACAATATCTCCAATATAATTTATTCCTTTGTTGACCTTTTCAACCTTTTCTTTTTGAATATCGAACCCTAAAACATGGTACCCTGCCTTTGCCTTTTCTACCGCAAGAGGTAAACCCACATAACCTAAACCTATTACCCCTACCTTTGCCGTTTTATCTTTTATTTTGTCTAGTAATGCCATTTTTCAGTCCTCCCCTTTCTAAAATAACACTGTTTTTATGAATTCTAAAACTATTTTGAAAAAAACTCTTTAATACATTTAACTACGTATTCCTGCTCTTTTTTGGTGAGCTCTGGAAACATCGGCAAAGCTATCGTCGATTTAGATGCCTTTTCAGCTACAGGGAAGTTCCCTTCTTTATAACCCAAGTTCTCAAAACACTTTTGAAGGTGCAAACCCAGGGGATAGTATATCGATGTTCCAACGCCTTTATTTTCTAAAAATTTCTTCAATTTATCCCTATCTTTGGGGTTATTCAAAGTAACAACGTATTGGTGATAAACATGGGTTCTATCATTAAAATAAGCAGGATAACTTAAATCTTCGTTGAGGTTATGTAATTCAAATAATTCTTCATAATTTTTTGCCTTTTTTATTCTTTTATCAATGTATTCATCTAAATTGTTTAGTTTTATTCTCAATATTGAGGCTTGAACTTCGTCTAATCTTGAATTGTAACCAACTTCATCGTGATAATATTTTTTTGCTGCACCATGGACTCTTAGTTTTCTGACCCTATCTGCCAAATCCGCGTCGTTTGTAACAACCATTCCACCATCACCATAACCACCCAGATTTTTTGTTGGGAAGAAAGAAAAAATACCCAAATCTCCTATACTACCACTAAATTTTCTTTCGCCATTCTTATACTGCCATACAGACCCAATAGATTGAGCGGCATCTTCTATGATTTTTACGTTGTAATTCTCTCTTATTTTTTCCAATCTCTCTAAATCAACGGTTTTTCCAAAAAGGTGTACAGGAATAATTGCTTTAATTTTTTCTTTTTCCGGATGATTTTCAAGCAAATCTTCGACTTTATCCAAATCAAGGTTGTAGTATTTATCTTCTACATCCACGAATATAGGAGTGGCTCCATTCAGTACAATTGCACTTGCAGTTGCAAAAAAAGTATATGGTGTGGTGATGACATAATCCCCTTCTTTTATACCCAGAGCTTGAACCGATATTCTTAGGGCATCAGAACCATTGGCAACACCGATAGCATACTTTACGTTTATATACTTCGCAATTTCCTCTTCTAAGGCTTTTACATTACTTCCCATAACCACGTTTCCAGAAGTGAAAACAGCATCCAACTTCTTCAGAACATCTTTTCTCAATTTTTCATATTGCCTTGTTAAATCAAAAAGAGGAACCTCCATCTTATCTTTCATTTCATATCCCCCTCCAAAGAAATATTGCCTTCCTCATCTATCTTAAAAACGTACAATTTTTCCAAATTTCTTTCCGTTGCCTTTTCCAATATTTTTTCTGACTTCCTGAACGAAGCTATTATGAGGGCATCATAGGTTAACTCTTTGGCTTTTTCCGGCGGGTAAATATCTATTCCTTGAAGCTTATCTCCTTGCTTTGAAGGAGAATCATCCAAAAATCCAATTATATTAATATTTTCATCCTTCAAAACCTTTAGTACAATCCCTCCAACAACCCCTGCACCATACAAAAGAATATCCTTTAAATTATCTTTTTTAAGAGTTTGAAAAACTTTTTTGAAGGAGTCTTTGGTTTCTGTGTACAGCTCAGAAACCTCATCAACGAAACTAAGGGTTAAAAATTGCAACCTCTTTTTTCCCGCCTCTGTAAGTTCATAACTCATATTACGTTTGTTTTCACCGCTTTTTATAATATTTCCATTCTCTTCAAAATCCTTTAAATACTTGTTTATCATCGATGGGACAACCCCTACTTTTTTCGCCATCGTTTCTTGAGAAATATCGTTTTCTTGAGAAATTAACTTTAAGATCATCATTTCTCGAAAGTTTGGAGAGGGGTTGAAAAAAATGTAATTTTGAATATTTAGCATTGGGAAGATCACCTCTAATCATTTCATTCATACACCAAGTGAATAATCATAATTAATTATAACAATTATTTTTTTAAAAGTCAATTGAAGTTTTAAATTCAAAAAAAATAAAGACGCACAATTTGTGCGCCTTCAAAAATTTTCAAAAGTTTCTTAAAGCCGATATTGTACTCCTTGAGTTTATTCTCCAAAATATCAACCAAAAAGCTTTTTTGCTATTTCAGCTACTCTTCTTCCCTGACTTTTGGCAATATTAAGTTCTATTTCATTAGGTCTATTTTCATCGCTCTGGGTGATAATTGCCGAGGCGCCATACGGTGAACCCCCATGAATATTCGATACATCGCTCAGATCTGGCTCAGTAAAGGGAATTCCAACAATAATCATTCCATGGTGCAATAACGTTGTGTGAAAATTTAAAATAGTAGATTCTTGACCTCCATGTTGAGTGCTACTAGAAGTAAAGACACTACCTATTTTTCCAACCAAACTTCCCTTTGCCCAAAGTGGACCTGTTGTATCAAGGAATTGCCTCATTTGCGCCGCCATCATGCCAAATCTGGTGGGAGTACCAAAAATTATCGCATCAGCTTCAACTAGAGAATCCATATTTGCTATTGGAATATGTGAAAATTGTTCTTGTGCCTTTTTAGCTCCAGATTGGATTAGAATATCTTCAGGAACGGTTTCAGGCACTCTGTAGATCTTGACATCCGTTCCTTCTACTTCTTTTGCGCCTTCCGCTTCGGCTTTAGCCATTTGATAGATATGGCCATACATACTGTAGAATATAACGTTGACTTTTGCCATCTAAAGTCCTCCTTCAATTAGGATAAATTTAGTCCCTTTTATTATACAAGTAATTTATTAACAAGATTTGAATAATATTATAAATCTGCCATTTCACGTTAGCATTTCATTGCCTTAGATCATATTAGATGTCGCATTGTTAAAGTCGATTAGAGGCGATTAGGAATTAAAAGCTTAAAAATTCTTAATTTTTCATTTTTTTGCTAAAATTTCAAAAAAATGGAAAAATAGACGATAATATAGAAGCTTTAGAGATTAAACAATTAGCATCGCTAAAGAGAGTAATCGATTATAAAAAAGGAGTTTGAAATTTTGAGATGATATCTAAGCGTGAAATATTCGAAAAGTTATCAAACCATATAGTACAGGTCAATGAAACGATAAATCCAGAAGTAAAAACTTACATAGACGGATACAATGGTCCGTTTTCTCAAGCGCTAAAAGAAAATTATAAGATTGCAGAAGCTGAAAAATTACCCCTCTGTCAAGATACAGGCATTGTTGAATTTTTTGTTTTTCTAGGGAACGAAGTTATTCTTGAAGACCCGATATTTTCCACGTTAAGTGAGGTGGTTGAAAAGGTATATACGGAAAATCCCTTCCGATTTTCACTGGTGAGTGATCCCCTTTTTGAAAGAAAAAACACTAAAAACAACACTCCACCTGTGGTACACATATTCCAAGTCTCTGGGAAGAGTTTAGAGATCAAATTTTTGGTGAAAGGCGGGGGAAGTGAAAATCTCTCAGCCTTGTTCATGTTAAAGCCATCAATCGGGGTCCAAGAATTAAAAGATGTAATAATTGGGCATGTGAAAGAAAACGGAGCAAAAGGTTGTCCGCCTTTACATGTTGGAATAGGAATAGGTGGAACTTCTGATAAAGCAATGGTTTTATCCAAATTAGCATTGACCAAGAGTTTCAAAGAAAGAAATCAAAACCCTGTATATGCGGATTTTGAGGAAGCGCTTTTGAAAGATTTAAATACTTTAAAAATAGGATTTCAAGGACTAAAAGAAGGGGTTTCGGTTTTTTCTGTACATGTAGAATATGCTCCCACCCATATTGCAACACTTCCGGTTGGGGTTTCTTTAGATTGTTACCTTTGTAGAAAAGGTGTGATAAAATTTGAAGATAGATGAAATTGAAAAATTAAGAATCGGAGAACTCTTACAATACACTGGTGAATTGATAGTTATGAGGGATGCTGCACACCAAAAACTTTTAGAATTACTTTCAAAAAATTCGCAGCTTCCTGTAGATTTAAATGAAAAAATTGTATTTTATGCAGGCCCTGCAAATCCTCCAAAGAACTCTAAGATAGGTGCTATAGGTCCGACAACGAGTGAAAGAATGGATAAATATCTTGAAATGATCTTTAAATTAGGTGTGCTAGGAACTGTTGGAAAGGGAAAAAGAAGTGATTTGGCAGTAAAGTTATGTATAAAATACAAGCGAGTTTATTTTATAACTCCAAGTGGTGCAGCTGCGTACCTTTCTAAGTGTGTGAAGGATATAAAGATTCTAGCCTTCCCAGAATTAGGCCCCGAAGCTATTTACAACATAAACGTGGAGGATTTTCCTTTAATGGTGGCAATAGATACAAACGGCAGTCAGATATTCTAACTTTTAAGGAGAGTTAATCTTGGACGCAAAAGAATTACACAAAATACTCAGAGGAAAAATCAAGACAATTTCAAATGTTGACAATTTGAACAAAGAATCGTTATCCCTACTATACACTCCAGGTGTAGCAGATGTTGCAGAAGAATGCTCTAAAGATCCAGAAAACACATTTTTATACACAAGACGTTGGAACACCGTTGGTATCATTTCAGACGGGAGTGCCGTATTAGGGCTTGGTAATATAGGCCCATATGGTGCGCTTCCTGTTATGGAAGGTAAAGCCTTGCTTTTTAATCTTTTTGGTCAACTTGATGCCTTCCCAATTTGCCTTAATACACAGGATCCAGAAGAAATTGTTTCAATTGTGAAAAACTTGGAACCTTCTTTTGGAGGTATAAACTTAGAAGACATCTCTGCTCCCAGATGTTTTCAAATATTAGAAGAATTGAATAAAACAATGAATATTCCGGTTTTTCATGATGATCAGCAGGGGACTGCTGTCGTAGTGACTGCCGGATTGTTGAATGCATTGAAATTAACGGGGAAAGAAGCAAAAAATATTAAAGTTGTTATTAATGGTATAGGGGCAGCGGGATACAATATAGCCAAGTTTTTAATGGATTTTGGGGTCATAAATCTTGTTTTAGTTGACAAAAATGGGGTCTTGAATAAAAATGTTCCAGAAAGTTGTTTACATGAATATCATCAAGAATTAGCAAAGATAACGAATCCAGAGAATATAAGTGGGGATCTCTCAGATGCTCTTTTTGGTGCAGATGTGTTCATAGGAGTATCCAGGGGGAATATTTTGAACGAAGAGATGGTAAAAAAGATGAATAAAAATCCTATAATATTTGCACTTGCCAACCCTTTACCGGAAATAGATCCAATATTAGCAAAAAGCTTCGGGGCAAGTATAGTGGCAACTGGCAGATCAGATTATCCTAACCAAATCAACAATCTCATAGCCTTTCCAGGAATAATGAAAGGAGCGATAGAGGAAAAATCAAAAATAACTAAAAAAATGCTCCATTCTGCAATACTTGCAATTTCAAATTCATGTATTCCTACACCTAACAGAATTTTACCCGAAGCTTATGATAAAAGATTACATTTAAACGTATACGAAGCGGTTAAAAATGCTTCTAGTTCGAACTAAATGTTTCTATAATCCGTTTATGACTTCACTTTCTAATTTCTTTTGGACTTAGCTTGTACTACAAGTGGTCTTTTTCTATTTGATTTTTGCTTAAATATCTCTATTATTGCTTCAGCTTGTTCAGAAGGAACCGTTACAAAAGAAAATTTTTCCATTACTTGTATATCTTTTATTTTTTTAATGGTTACACCAGTTTCCCTTTCGATGAATTCAGCAAGCTTTTTCGGTGTCATTTTGCTTGAACTACCTAATGCAACAAACAATCGTTGGTCCTTGCTTTTTGAAGAATTTTTAACTTCCTTTATTTTGTTATAATTTTCTTCTTTCAAGATTCCGCCATAAAAATACTTTAAAATAGAAGCAATTATTTGGCTAGGCTCTTGATCAGTTTCTTCTAAGATTGTTTCCGCCAAGATTTCATAAATGGGATCTATATCTTTGGCAAGATTAGATTTGATCTCATCTTTTATTTTTTCAACTTTTGCGTTAACAATATCTTTGGCTTGTGGTATTTTAGCTTCTTCTATTATGGCTTTTGAAGAATGCTTGATAAACATAAATCTTCTGTACTCTGTTGGTGTGACAAAAGTAATAGCTGTACCCTCATTCCCAGCCCTCGCAGTTCTTCCTATACGGTGTATGTAATTTTCTGGATTTTGTGGAAGAGAATAATTGATCACGTATTTAAGATTGTCTATATCTATACCTCTGGCTGCAACATCTGTGGATATTAAAATTTTTATTCGTTTGCTCTTAAATCTATCCATTATTCTTTCTCTTTGATTTTGAGAGACATCTCCATTTAAAGCTTCTGCTTCGTAACCTTTTTTGATTAATTCATTTGCAATTTCTTCTGATTGGACTTTTGTTTTAGTAAATACAAGACCGTAAAAATTAGTGTCTATATCTATAAGCCTACTCAAAAGTTCTATTTTATTAGACTCAGAAATCATGTAATAAATTTGTTTTGCCTTCTTTACAGTTATGTCCTCTTTGTTTTCTTGAACTGTTGTTACCGTTTCAAAATTCCCCATATGCTTTCTAGCGAGGGTAACAATCCTTTGAGGCATCGTGGCTGAAAACATCAAAATCTGCTTTTCTTTATTAGTTTTTGAGAGAATCATCTCCACATCTTCTATAAAACCCATATCTAACATTTCATCGGCTTCATCAATGACTAAATACTTGATTTTAGTAATATCTAAAGTACCTCTGTTCAAATGGTCTATTATTCTTCCAGGTGTACCTACTACTAAATCTACTCTTCTCTTAAGGGCTCTAATTTGATTTCCAATTGAGACCCCTCCATACACAGGAAGAAGATTCAATCTTTTGTTTCCTTTCAATGAGTCGATTTCGTTACAAACCTGCAAAGCTAACTCTCTCGTGGGTGTTAATACTAAAGCTTGAACGTCGTTTGCTTTTTCGTCTAATCTTTCAATTAGAGGTATACCAAATGCTGCAGTTTTTCCTGTACCAGTTTGAGCCTGACCGATTACATTATTCTTACCAGATAAAAGAAGGGGGATAACCTTTTCTTGGATAGGAGTTGGTTCTTCGTACCCTTTTCTATCAATCGCGCTGAGTATGTTATCAGAAAGGCCCATTTGTTGAAATTTTGTCATGTTTTTACTCCTTTTTTATTTTTTTGGGCCAAAATAACCTTTTAGATTATACCATAAGTTTCGTGAACAAATGATATTTGTTTAAGAATTTAAATAACAATTACCTTAAAAATCTTTATCTTCACAGTGAGCTGAAGGGTTTAGGTATTATTATCAGCAATTTGCTAAAATTATTCCTATTTATTTTTAAAATACTAAGAAAATGAGGGTTATTTGTCTTTAATTGAAAATAATCGTATATAATTACCCATAATCACAACTGTTGAAAGTTGACAATTTTTGTTATTTGTTGTAGAATTTTGTAGAATATTGTTGTTTTTTAATTTTGGATCTATAAGTAAGAACAATTTTCATAAGGGGAGGTCATTAAAATGAAAAAAGTGGTAAGTATTTTATTTGTTTTATTAGTCGTTTTAGGTATCTCTGTTTTTAGTCAAGTTGAAATTACTATGT
Organism: Petrotoga sp. 8T1HF07.NaAc.6.1; assembly: GCF_016772115.1. Classification (NCBI taxonomy): domain Bacteria; kingdom Thermotogati; phylum Thermotogota; class Thermotogae; order Petrotogales; family Petrotogaceae; genus Petrotoga; species Petrotoga sp. 8T1HF07.NaAc.6.1. The sequence goes on along the minus strand of NZ_AUPG01000001.1, from coordinate 97,955 downwards.
GGTTTCACTCTGGAAGAGGTGAAGAAAGAGAAGTTATAGAAGATCAAGTGAAACGATTTAATGCCATGCAGAACGAAGTTAAAGTTGTTGCTGTTCAATTGCCCGAAGGTAGTTACAACGATCAAGTGAACGCCGCTGCTTTGGCTGGAGATTTACCGGATATATTAGATCTGGATGGACCATTTGTTTCAAATTATGCGTGGGCGGGTTATTTGAGACCTTTAGATGAATTTATGTCCTCAGAGTTGAAACAAGATTTCTTACCCTCTATTATTGCCCAAGGGACTTACAATGGAAAAATATACGCGTTGGGAACCTTTGACTCAGGTTTAGCCTTGTGGGGAAATAAAGCCTTGCTGGAAAAAGCCAATGTAAGAATCCCAAAAAACGTAGAAGATGCCTGGACATTTATCGAATTTATGGATATACTAAGAAGATTGAAAGAATTACCAGAAGTTACTTATTCATTAGACCTTAAAGCCAACGATAGAGGCGAATGGTACACTTACGGATTATCGCCATTTTTCCAAGGATTTGGAGCTGATTTAATAAATAGAGAAACCTACATGAGTGCAGAAGGAGTATTAAACGGTCCTGAAGCTGTTGCGGCTGCATCTTGGTTACAGGCTCTGTTTGAACAAGGATTTGTCAATTCAAATCCTCCAGGATATAATGTAGAATTTTTGAACGGTGAAATCCCATTGGAATGGGCTGGGCACTGGGAATATCCACAAGGTAAAGCAGCGTTGGGAGATGATCTTGTTTTAATTCCTGCTCCAAAATTTTTCAAACATGTTAGTGGTATGGGATCTTGGGCATGGGCAATAACAACCAACTCTAAAAATCCTCAAGCCGCATGGAAATTCTTGGAATTCCTCTTGAAACCAGAAGAAATTGTTAAAATGTCCAATGCTAATGGAGCTGTCCCATCTAGATTTTCAGCAATTGAACTTTCTGAGCTATACAAAGAGGGAGGGCCACTCAACATTTATGCTCAACAATTAAATACAATAGCCGTTCCTCGACCAGTTACTCCTGCTTACCCAGCTATTACTTTAGCGTTCCAAGACATGATAGGAGATTTAATCAGAGGTGCAGATGTCCAAGAAATTCTGGACAGAGCAGTTAGGGTGATAGATCAGGATATCGAATCTAACCAAGGTTACCCCATATATTAAATGTTACAAACTTCATGAACAGGGTGAGAAAACTCACCCTGTTTTTAAAATTGTTGGGAAACTTTTCAATTGAGAAGAGGATAAAGAGGTGAATAAAGTTGAAAAAAGTAGAAAAAAGTATTAAAAAAGGTTATAAACAAAGAGGGTTTAAACAGGCTTTACCTTTTTTATTACCTGCAAGTATTTTACTGATCATATTTTTAATAGTTCCTTTCTTTTTTGCTTTTTATTTATCCTTTACGAATACTCGTTTAATTTCTCCTATTCCACCTAGATTTGTTGGATTTAGCAATTATGTTAGAATGTTAGGCGATGACCTTTTTGGAAAAGCCCTATTAAATAATTTTTATTTTGTAGCCATAGTTGTTCCTCTTCAAACCATTTTTGCCTTGTTTTTAGCGATACTCGTAAACCAAAAAATAAAGGGGAGTACAACGTTTAGGACTATATACTTTTTACCTACGGTAACCACGATGGTAGTTGTTGCAGTAATATGGACATTTTTATATCATCCTCAGGGGACGATAAACGCCATCCTTTCTTTCATTACATTTGGGAACTGGGAGCCTATAGATTTTCTTAACACCGAAAGAATCGCTTTTCCGGCAATAATGTTGTTATCTGTTTGGCAAGGGGTAGGTTTTCAAATGCTGATATTTCTTGCTGGATTGCAAGAAATTCCCGAGTCATTGTATGAAGCGGCAACGATAGATGGGGCAAACAAATGGAAACAATTTATATATATCACTCTTCCCCAACTAAAAAATACGAGTATCTTTGTAATTATCTCTACCACAATACTCGCTTTCAAATTATTCGATCAAGTATACATTATGACAAGCGGTGGTCCAAATTATTCCACATATACAGTAATGTTACATATATATAATCAAGGATTTAGGATGCAAAACGTTGGTTATGCATCTTCTTTAACGGTTGTATTTTTTCTCATTATTTTAGGGGTTTCTTTAATTCAAAGAATTCTCCTGAGAGAGGAAAGAGAGGTGTTTTGATGAGGCAAAGAAGTAGAAAAAGAATGATAATTATTAATAGAATTATTAGTTATATTTTAATGATAATTCTTGCCATCTTTTTTTTTATTTCCTCTTTTGTACATGATCTCGGTGTCTCTTAATCCCAGTGAGATAGACATAGTCAATCAAATGTCATCAATAAAAGGTTTCATCCCCACTACGATTAGTATAGAAAATTTCAAAGATGTTTTTGATCGGATGCCTTTTCAAAGATTCTTATTCAATTCTGTGTTGATCGTTGGTACAACTATAGTTGCAGGTTTAATTGTGAACAGCATGATGGCGTATGGACTTGCCAGGTTCTCTTTCAAAGGTAGAAAAATGCTAGTTTCAATAATTGTAGCCCTAATTATTATTCCCTTTGAAGCGATTGCTATTCCTTTATTGCTCATAACTAACAAAATGGGGTGGTTGGATAGTTACCAAGTTCAAATAATTCCATTTATTGCTAATCCCCTTTATATCTTTCTTCTTTATCAATTTTTCATAAATTTTCCCAAGGATTTGGAAGAAGCAGCTCTAATAGATGGAGCGGGTTGGTTTAAAATTTATTGGAAAATCGTTTTACCTCTTTCTAGACCAGTTTTGGCAAGTGTAGCAATTCTTCATTTTCTTATGCAATGGGGTTCTTTTTTGTGGCCATTGATGGTTACGAGGGGATACACATATAGGCCTTTAACGGTTGCAATGCAAACGTTCTTTGGACAGGCTCCAATCTACTGGGGAGATATCATGGCTTTTGCTACGATGATGACTATTCCAGTTATAATATTATTTATTTTCCTACAAAACCAGTTTGTGAAAAGCGTTGCTACCACGGGAATAAAGTAGGAGGTATGTTTTATGGTGAAAAATTCATCATGCTTTAAATTGAAAAACAAATACATATGGGATCTCTGGTTTTTCAAGGACAAAGAAGGTAGTTGGTTCAAATATTTTTTAGAATCCCCTAGCACAAAAGACCCTGAAGACAGACATTTTCATTCTTCAATAGGTTTAGCCAAAAGCAGAGATTTAATTAATTGGGAATATGAAGGTATTATATTGTCCGCAAATCAAAACAAATGGGACGATACCTCTATTTGGACGGGAAGTACATTTTATTACAACAACGAATACTATCTATTTTACACTTCAAGAAACAGTAAAAAGCCTAAAGAGCAACTCATAGGATTAATAACTTCAAAATCCCCTGACTTCAAAAACTATACAAGAATTTCAGACAACGAACCACTTTTAAGAATAGATCCAAATCTTTATGAAACTAATTCTTACGATGGTATGACACATTTCAGAGACCCATATGTTTTTCAAGAAGGTTCTGATTTTTACATGCTTTTCTGTAGTAGAAGAAAGGATGGGGAGATCAAAGCAAGAGGAACTGTAGGAATAGCTACCTCTAAAAACTTGATAGATTGGAAAATTCTCGAACCGTTATCTATACCTAAATGGTTTGACAATACCGAATGTCCATATATTATTAAAAAAGATGGCATATATTATTTGCATTTTTGTTCTAATTCATTTTCGGATAACTTCAAGGAACTAACAAAATCCGATCCTATTCCTGGAGATTATTTCTTAGTAAGCGAAAATTTAAAAGGGCCATACACAAAGACCGCAAATGGACCAGCACTGTTTAAACCGCAAATCGAAAAAATTGCCTACAATACGCAAATTGTTTCGCAAAAAAACGATAATTTTATCTTTTTTTGGCAAAAAAGTGAATCAGAGTTATGTCCAATATTTTCACACAGGGGACCTTACAAAATATGGTACAATAATTATGAAATATCTATCGAGAAAGAGGAGTTTATTAAATGAAAACAAATAGTACTAAATTAATTCCAGAAGAAAGGCGAAGAAGAATACTTCAATTGCTTGAAAAAGAGGGAAGCATCACAGTTTTTGATCTCTCTCAAATATTAAAAGTTTCCTTTTCCACAGTTCGAAATGATTTAAATTATTTGGAAAGGGAGGGACTTATAAAAAGAACGCATGGTGGAGCCATTGCTAAAGAAAGGTTTAATCCTCTATTTCAAAAAGAAATTGCAGGACATTCAAAAGAAAAATTGGAAATTGCAAAGTATGCGGTTCAATTTGTAGAAAACGATGACACAATATTTATCGATGCGGGAAGCACCACCCTTGCTTTTACTGAAGAGTTAATCAACTCTAATAAAAAATGCCACATAGTTACGAACTCATTATATATTATAAACACCCTTTCTAATTCCACTGAAATCAACGTACACGTTTTAGGCGGAGAATTTATCCGCAGTAATATGAACTTTATTGATTTAGAGCAAAACTTCGAAAAATATAAGTTTAAAAAAGCCTTTATGGGAATTAACGGATTCAACGAGGAGGGCTTCTATGTCCATGAACTGAGTGAAGCAAATTTTAAAAAGAAAATTATAAAATCAGCAAAAGTTGCATATATCCTAGCAGACCATTCCAAATACAGTAAAATCTGTGCTAACTTGGTTGAAAAATGGAAACAAAATTATGTTTTAGTTACAGATGATAGAAAAATAGAAATATAAGAGAGTTAATCACCCGTTTAACCAATCTTTTTTACAGACATTCAATATGATCGAATGCTGAGGATTAAGATAATAAATATGATATAATTAACTGAAAACAGAGTTACAACATGAAAGAGGTGAAAAAGAGTTGAAAGGATTTTTAGAAATCCTCCTTCCATTTGCAATAATTCTTTTGCTTTTTGGTTTTTCTTCACAAAAAGCCTCGACAACAGCTCAGCCATCTCCCTCAACAGCCCCAGAAATACCTTCATTTTCAGAAGAAGATGAAAATTTGTTCGAGGTCACTTTTATAATCACTTCCGTTCCAGAAGATACACCAGAAGATGCTTCAATTTATATGATGGGAAACTTCAACAATTGGTTGGTGGGAGATGAAAATTATAGGTTTGATAAAATGGATGACGGAACGTACCAATTAACTATAAAAATGCCTCCAAATACTGAAATAGAATACAAATATAACCTTGGCAACTATGATTATATAGAGAAGGATTTCTTTGGGAACGAAAGAGAAAATAGGACTTACAAATTTGAATACAACTTCGATGAAGTGAGAAACGAAATAGAAAGCTGGTAGAAAAAATGAAAAAGGTCTATTTATTTGACTTAAATCCTGAACATTTTAAAAACGTTGGAGATCTTATACTTCCTTTTTACAACGAAGACCCTCTGAACTTTTTGTTTCTAGGGCCTTCTGGTTTTTATGTGAAGCAAGTGGCTGAATATATTGCATCACAAACAAAAAAAACTATAAATCGTGATGCCTTCAGGGTTATAAACCAATATGTGACTGAGACGCTAAAAACATACCAACCACAATCTGTAATACTGGATAGAGATTTTTTGAAGGTATACATCGAAAATGAGATAATGGATTTAATAGAAGAAGAGAAAAAAGACGAAGAATTTTCTGAATATCTAAACGTTATATCCAAATCTCAAAAATCAGTGGAGTACATATTAGATATTTTCGAGAAAAAATGGGAAATTTCAAGGGTTGAAGATGAAAAAATCGTTGAATCCTCTGAAGAATACAAGTTGCTTGATGATTCTATAGATAACAATTCCAATTTGTACATACTTTACACTAAATTAGAAAAAAAACTCGAAGATATTTTAGAAACGAAGTTCGATATGTCTATTAAATACCAAAGAAATTACGATCCCGTTAGTGTGTACAAATGGTTTTATGAGATTTTACCTAACAGATTGAAAGAAGAGGGGAAAAAATATATAGGGAAAAGGGTCGTTATTTCCGGATTTTTTGATATTTCTCCAGCCGTTAATAAAACACTTAAAGCTTTCTTTGATCTCTTTGAAGAGGTCCATTTTATTACTTGGGTCAACATAGAAGACAGAAGTTTTGATTCAATAACTAACATACACAACTTTTTAAAAAATGAAGGGTTTGAGTTCCAATCGAAAAGGAAAGGTTTAAAACGGATTTTTGAAAATACTAATATTGAAATCTTTCCCATGAACAACGATGTTTCTGAAATAGAAATCCTTACAAAAGAAATAAAAAGAAGATTGATAAGTGAAAATCTTTCGCCTGATGATTTGGGGATCGTTGTTCCCAATAATTCAACTGCAAAATTATTGGCGGATTATATGGAAGATGCCAAGATACCTTACAGGTTCAAAAATGATGTTTCGTTAAACGAAAGCCAAATAGTTTTGATTCTTCTTCAACCAATTAAAACACTGGTCAGAGGTTGCGAAGTTGAAGATATTTTGGCGATGATTGAAAGTGGTTACGGAGGAGTAACTGAGCTGACAATGGAGCAGATAGAAAATTATCTAAAGCATTTAAACTTATTCTATGACATACAAAAATCCTCACTCAAAAACCGAAAAGAAAAATGGCTGAATACTATTGAGAAAGAAATAGAAAAAAGAAATTCTCAACTTAAAGGCACAGAAGAAATAGAAAGGATAAGCGAAGAACTCAAAGACTTAAGGGAATTAAAAAAATGTCTGGGAAACATATTTTCTCTTTTAGAAGATATCCAAAAAAGCAAAGATCGAAAAAGGTACTTCAGTGTTTCTGATTACAGAGAGTTGGTGAAAGAATGGATAGATACTTACCTATCTCATTTCAACATACTGAAAACATACGAGGATGTAATCCCCATTGAGAGTCAATTAAATGCATTAAAAGCCTTCGAAGCACTAGTATTCAACGTTGAAGAAAATTTGGGAAAAATTCTAAAGTCAGATAAAAATTTAGGAATTGAAAAGTTCTACAAAATACTTTCTTCTCTAATTCAAATTGAAACGTATAGAGAATCCGAAAGGTACGATAATACGGTAGAAATAATGAGCCTTGAGGACTCAAGATTTGTAAAGAAAAAATACAAATATTTTGTCGGCTTTACCGAAGAAAACTATCCTTCAATAAAGGTCAATCCTTTCATCACATCTATGAGTAACGAAGGGACCTTAATCGCCAGACATTCAGAAAAGATTAGTAGAAGAAACTTGTTTATCTCCATGATTTTCGCTGATAATATTATATTTACATATCCAAACGCTAAACTAAGTGGAGAACCAATACTACCCTCTCCATACGAAAAAGAGTTTAGGAACAACTTTAAAAACGTTAAATATTCCAGTGAGTTTCTCTCTAAAAAAGAGATCCTACCAACAGATCCAGAAAATATATTCTCTGATACAGAAGCTACTATTTATTACATATTGAACGGGAAGAAAGAATTTTTACAGAGTAAACACTACACTGATATTGAGAGATTAAAAAAAGAGATAACTAATCCAAGCTGGCAATTGTATAAAAATACCGATCTTGGACGGTTAAGCCATACAAAAATTACTACTTATGTGGATTGCCCGTTTAAGTATTACCTAGGTATAGAAGGTCGATTAAATGGAGATAAAGATTTTGGGAAGTTTTTCGATGGACTTATAAAGCACAGGGTGATGAAAGAGATATTTTCCAAATACAAAAATTATGAAGTTATGTCCCAAAAAATTCTCAACAAAGAAGAATTGAAAGAAGAAATAAAAAATATCATTGAAGATATTTGGGAAGAGTATACAGACGATTTTTTACAAACCTATCAAGCTATAAAAGATGTGGAAAGTGAAATAATAACAGAAGATATTTTAGATAGTATAGAAGACATACATCGAAATTATATCCATTTCAAAAAAGGTATAGATCTCACTTATTCTCAAGTTATAGCTACAGAGTTGGAGGTAAATTCAAAGATAAATATCGGAAATTTTCATGATGTAGACTTAACATCGAGAATAGACAGGTAGATCTTTTAAACGGTAACTACGCATACCTTCTTGATGAATTCGACGAACAACTATTGCCAGGAACGTACTCAATTATGGATTACAAAAGATCAAAAAATTTCCAAAGTGAACAATTGCTAATTTATTACCTAACCTTATTAAATAGCGAAGAATGGAAAAACAAATTAACAAATTCTGATGTATATCTAAAATTTCAAGTAGTATCAAAGAAAAAAGATCATAAAAATGATAATTTTATAAAAATACAGAAAGGCCAGATTATATATAAAGAGCACAAGTCTAAAGCAAAATACGTATCTTTTGATATTAAAGAATTCTACACATGGCTAGAAAAAGTTTTTCAAAACATCAACAGATCTAATTTCACTCCTATAGCAGTAAAAGAAAGAGAAATACGAAGGTTCTTAGAAGAAATGCATGATAAATACAACAACGCAAAAACAGGGGAAAAATATTACGACTGCTCTTCTTGCCAATTCAGAAGTTTATGCGAGTTGATGCTGTACAAAAAGGATTTTAATATTAACATAAAAAAATACCTTTGAAATAAGTCAGCCATATGGTAGAATATTTTGCATAGAACAAAATAAAGGGGCGCTAAAAAGGCTTTTAGAATTTCTAAACACAGTAAAAAAATAACTAAAAATTGGAGGATGGAAATGGAAGAAGAAAGAGAACTAACCTTTTCAGACATACTCAGAATTTTTAAAAGAAGAAAATGGACTTTTCTAATTATTTTCCTCTTAACTATCTTTTTAACAGCGTTTTATCTGTTTTTCGTTGCAACTCCCACGTATGAAGCAAAGCAGGTTATAGAGTACAAATCAAGTTCTTCACAACCAAGTGTCTCTTTAGGGTCTATGTCTTCTGCAGCAAACTTGTTAGGAATCAGCCAACCCTCTGATTCAGGTTTAACTACCGAAATTGAAAGGATGAAAGCCGATTGGGTGTTAGCAAACGTTGTAAAAGAGCTCAACCTTGTAGAAAAAGCAAACGAAAACAAAGGGCTAATTGCTACATTGAGAGGTACAGAAGTAACAGAAAGAGACCTCATTGATTCACTAAAAGAAGGTATAAATATACAAAATGTTCAAGATACTAATATGATAGAAATAAGTTATCAAAGTTCTGATCCAACTATGGCTGCTTCGGTTGTCTCACTTGTGTATTCTTACTACACCGATTATGCAAAAAACCTTTATTTTGAGGATTCACAGTCTTATTTGAATCAAGTTGAAACGTTATTTGAAGATGTATCTCAGCAATATGATCAGATAAATAAAGAGGTTTTGGATTTCCAAACTAAAAATAAATTATTAGCCTCTTCCTCCACTTCATCTCAAACATTTGATAGTTTAATTAGTTATTATTCAGAAACCTATATGAATATACTAAAATTAGACGCCGATAAAAACCAATTAGAAATCAGGAAGCAGGCTATTGAAAATAATATTTTCAAACTGAGTCCAGAAACTAAAGAGTTTATACTAACAAACACAGAAAAAGACACACCTGTTAAGGATATAAAATCTAAATTAGTAAGTGACAGAATAGAATTAGAAACTTTAAAGTTAAATTCCCCTAGTTCTCCTAAAATTGGTGCTTTGGAAGCTGAAATAACCGTTTTAGAAAATGAATTGGAAAATAACCTTGAAGCAATTTTTTCCAACGATTTAAACTTTCTTGCATCTATCGATATGGGAACTTTTAATGAATACACTGGGATAATTACACAATTACAACTGTTTGATGTAACCAAGCAGGTGTATGAAAACATGCTTCAAGTTATAGATGATGAGATCTCGAAAAGCTCTCCCATTCTTTACGAATATTTTCTTTTAAAACAACAGCAAACTATCCTTCAAGCTAGATATAATACATTATTAAGTGCCTTAGAGCAAGAAAGGATGAAGGCATCACTGTACGATAACAAATTCAAAGTAATAACCTCAGCCTACATACCAGAAAATCCTGTATCACCAAATACTACCCTCACTTTAGCTATTGGAGGGGTATTGGCAATATTCTTGGGAATTTTGGGTGTTTTTGTGAAGGAAGCAAACGACAAAACAGTGAAAGATCTATACGAATTTGAAAGTTTATTTGGGGTTCCTGACATCATTTTAGATGATTCAAACGATGCTGAGAAAATAGTTAATTATGTTTATAAAAAAGATTTTAAAAAGTTCGGGTTGCTATTTTTGGGAAATTTCTCAGTTGCCCAGAACCTATCTCAAAGAATTTACAACATCTTAAATACCGTAAAACCTAATAAAACAGAGTATTTTACTTCAAAGGAAAACGAAGATTACAAAGAAAAGTTTGAAAAGTTTGAAAAGTTTAAAAACACTAATGAGGCTTTTATTATGTTTGACAATTTCAACAACAGTGATTATATACTATACAGAGATGATTTAGAAAAAATTATTATATTTATAGAAGAAAAAACAACCAATTTGGAAGATATAAAGGAGATTTTAAAAAAAGAAAAGGATCCCACCGTTGTTTATGTGAAAAAGAAAAGATAACATCCTTTGGAGGTGTCGGTAACGAAGCTCGAATTGATGAGCAAAGAAGAGTTTGAAATATACAAAAAGAAAATGTATGAAGAATATGCAAAAGTTTTGGCTGAGAATTTGTTGATTCCATACGAGGAAGCCTTGGCAAGAGCTGAGGATCAAATCGATACCATCTGGAACGAAGATATTAAAAAAGGGAAAAACTGTGGCTATAATGTTATAACTGGTAATAACGAACACGTCGGAAGAATATGGGTTTTTGTTAATTATAGTTCTAAAAAGGCGTTTATCTACGATATTAGGATTTTTCCACAGTATCAAAAAAAGGGACTTGCAAAGAGTGCTATAAAAGAATTAGAAGAAACATTAAAGAAAGAAAACGTAAAATCTCTTGAATTGAATGTCTTTGGGAACAACAAAGTTGCGTATAATTTGTATAAAAATCTTGGATTCACCGAGACATACATTAATCTGATGAAAGGCTTTCAAAAACAGAGAATTGTAACTTTGCCAAAATTTTTGAAATTTTTAGAAACTCTCTTTTTAAAATCAGGGTATAGAATAGTCGCTATCGAAATGAGAAAAAAATTAAAATAAAAAACCTCCGTAAGGAGGTTTTTAAGTTATTTTGTTTACTTTTAAATTAGAATTGTACGCCTGCGTAAACCTTGAATTTTGGTCTCAACTGGAACTCACTCTTATAAATTTCGTCGTAATCCTCAGCTACTGTTGGTTTTTCAAATAAGACATCTGCGCCTACATTCATATTGAGGTTTTGAACTACGAAGTTTGCTCCAGCACCACCACCGAAATCCAAACTGCTTGCTACAACCTTAGCATCTCCTAATCCCATTGAATAGTTAAACAAGCCTTGTACATACATTCCGAATGGTAAGTCTGGCAAGAAAGCATTTAAGCTCTGTCTGTAACCAACGTTGAGACCTAAACTCATTTGAGTTAAATTTGTAGCGCTGAGAGTTTCATCAACAAATTCTTGTTCAAAATAATAATCAAAAGAACCGCCGACTAACAACGCTCCACCTTCTACACCTAATTCATCGTACAGATAGTTTGCGCCAACACTAACCCCATGCATTGTTACATTTTCTACATTGTCTGGATCAGCAGCCTCTAAAGAAGCATTTACATAACCACCTGTAACTTCAAATGCAGCGAAACTAAATACAGCTAACATACCTACCAACAATGTTGCGAAAACCTTTTTCATCTTTATTCCCTCCTCTCTGAGATTTTGTAGAAATTATGATAAAAAACTAAGTAATATCCTGTTTTTATTGTATCATGCTTAATTTGTAATTCTATGAAAAAATAAATACATTTTGTTGAATTTCGATGAAATCTGGTGTACTTTGTTTAAAAAGATTAAGAGAAACTATGTAATCTAACCTACTGTTTTTTTGAACAAACTTGTTTGTTAAATCGTTTTTATAAGAGTAATCGTTTTTATAATTTTTGTTTTTGACGTTTAGATCTGATTTGATAAATTTGTCAGAATGACTTTTAGATCGGTTGTGTGATGTACTTGCCATTGCATTAAAAGCTGAATTATAGTCTTGGTGATAGTTGAGATCAGTTAACTCTTTAATTTTCATTGTGTAATCATCAGTAGAAGCTAAATGATAGACCCCTATAGTAATCGTTGATTTCTCATTTTGATCCATTTCTGACTCGCCAATCAATTCCATTAAATTGAGATTACCGTGAATAGAAGAAACTAAAGACAAATTATCCAAATCTGTGAATCGATTGTAAGACGTATTACTTGCGAAAGACGAAAATATAAACAATAGAAAAATTAATAGAATGCTAGTGAATTTCGTAGCTTTTATCATAATTACTTCACCTCCTGAAATTAACCCGTTATATCGTCATAAAAAATCTGTATCTACGCCCCTTTAATTTGTTTGCTTTCAATGGTATAATAGACTACGTTCCTTAAAATTAGATTAAAAGAAAGGGGTAGTTCAGATGTTTGATCCATTAAAATTTGCTTATCCATCAAGAAGGATCCCCATTTATGCGAAAAACGGGATGGTAACAACAACAAACCCATTAGCTTCTGAGATAGGTATAGATATTTTAAAAAAAGGTGGTAATGCCTTCGATGCGGCTGTTGCAGTGGCAGCAGGCTTGACCGTCTTGGAACCTACTTCCAACGGTATAGGTAGCGATGCCTTCGCTATACTTTACAAAGACGGTAAACTATATGGATTGAATTCCAGCGGATACGCTCCAAAAAATCTCACCTTGGAACTAATGAAAGAAAAAGGGTTTGAAAAAATACCTCCGTTTGGTTGGGAATCAGTAACTGTTCCAGGTGCTCCGGCTGCTTGGGCAACTTTGTCTGATAGATTTGGTGTCCTTCCTTTTGAAGACTTATTAGAACCATCCATAAAATATGCAAATGAAGGTTTCCCCGTTTCGCCTGTGACAGCAAAATCATGGCAGAGTGCTTTTAAAAGGTATAAAAAAGAGTTTAAGGGAGAAATTTTTAAAACATGGTTTGAAGTATTTGCCGCGAATGGGAAGGCACCTGATGTTGGAGAAATTTGGAAATCAACTTATCACGCAAAGACTCTAAAATTAATTGCTGAGACAAAAGCAAAAAGTTTTTATTCTGGAAAGTTGGCACAAAGGATGGTTACATTTTCAAAAAAGACGGGGGGCTACTTTTGCCAAGAAGATTTAGAAAGTTTTGAACCTATATGGGTAGAACCACTTAGTGTAAATTACAGAGGATTTGACGTATGGGAATTACCACCAAATGGACAAGGTATAATTGTTTTGATGGCTTTGAACATACTAAAAGGGTTTGAAATGAGATGTAAAGAAGATCCAGAAAGTTACCACAAACAAATAGAAGCCTTAAAGTTGGCTTTTAGCGATGGTTTAAAATATATTACGGATATAGAAGAGATGAAAATATCAGTAGAATCGCTTTTATCAGAAGAATATGCAAACCAACGAAGGAATCTTATTGGTGAATATGCACTGTTACCACAAGCAGGAGATCCATATTCCGGAGGAACGGTTTACTTTGCAACTGCGGATAAAGATGGAAATATGGTTTCTTACATTCAAAGTAACTATATGGGATTTGGCTCTGGAATAGTGGTTCCGAATACAGGGATAAGCCTTCAAAACCGAGGAACAAGCTTTTCTTTGAATGAAGAGGATCACAACTGTTTAAAACCATTAAAAAGGCCATACCATACCATTATCCCGGGCTTTATAACAAAAGAGAACAAAGCGATAGGGCCTTTTGGAGTTATGGGAGGATACATGCAACCACAGGGCCATATACAATTCCTTAATAATTTTATCGATTTTCATTTAAATCCTCAGTCAGCTTTGGATGCGCCAAGATGGCAATGGATGAAAGGCAAAGAAATCATGGTAGAAAATGAATTTCCAAAGTATATCCTTGAGTCTTTAATAGATAAAGGTCATCAAATAGAAGTTTCACTAAATTCTTCTAATTTTGGAAGGGGACAATTTATATATAGAAGCGACGATGGTGTTCTGATAGGAGGCACCGAACCAAGAGCGGATAGTAACATATCTTGCTTTTAAAAGAAATTTAATGTAAATTCCAAAAAGATTCTAAAAAATGGTGGTACAATATAGTTAGATAAGCTAACTATATTGAGGTGAGTAAACTGACGCAAAAGGTTATTAATCTGCTTATTTTTTCGTCCATAAGTAGCTCTTTTTGGGCAATTTATAGGGTTGTTTTTAATTTATTTTTAAGAGATTTGGGTTATACAAATCAGTTCATTGGTCGAATGACCTCTTTAGAGATGTTGGGTGCTGCCATTCTAGGGATCTTAATAGGGATCCTGGGGGATAGAATCGGAAAGAAAAAAATGATAATTATATCTTCCATAAGTTTTGGCATTCTATTATTGATCAGAAGTACGTTTCCCTATAAAAATATTTTATTAATCCTTGGATTTTTGAATGGTGGATTCATGACCTCTAGGAGATTACTTTTGGATTCTTACCTGATGGATGTTACAGATAGTTCAATCCGAGGGGCTGCTTTTGGATACAATTTTGCTATTTTTATGGCTAGCGGTGTTTTAGGGAATTTCGTAGGTGGTTTTATGGGAGAATATCTGGGTTTAGGGTTGACTCTTTACATAACAGGGATATGTTATGCCATATCACCCATATTATTAAGAAAATTACCCGAAAGCGTTAGAGATAAAAGAGTCACCCTTCAAAAAGTTTTAGACTTTTCCCAATACAACAAAGAAGAAAAATACATTTTAAAGTACTATCTTTTAAGAACGGCAGCAATATCTTTTGGAGCGGGATTGTTTGTCAATTTTGGGAATATTATATACAAAGACCTCTTCAACATGTCTCCTTCCTTGATAGGTATATCTCTGTCAATTGCACAATTTGGGGCGGCTGCTGGCTCTGCCCTTTCACCAGTACTTGGTAAAAGATTTGGTCCTTTTAAATATACATTCATTTTAAATGGTATAGTTATTCCGTTGATTATATGTTTAGGTTTCATCCGAAATCCTTTTGTTTTTGTTGTTATTTATGCACTAAGATTTACTTTCACAAATATGACCAACCCTGTGGAAACATCCTCTGTTTTGAGTGCTCTACCAAAGAATAGAGTCACATCGATATATAGCCTTAGAAACGCCGCCAATTTTTTGACAAGGTCTTTGGCTGCATTTATATTTGGAATCGTAAGTGTATTACCAAGTGGTTATACTTACTTGTTCTTAATTAGTTCAGTGTTTTATACGCTCGCACTAATTTTCATGTATAAATTATTCGTTCCTTTGAGGAAAAACGGTGTTTTGCATCAATTGTACAGTAATAATTCATAAAAAGCGTTTTAATACTTCTTCCTTTTTAGGGATTGAAGACTGAGCTCCTTTTCTTTCAACAGAAATTGCGGCGGCGGTATTGGCAAAGTTAAGGCTTTTCTTTAAATCTTTTGTTTCTGAAAAAGCTACGGCAAATGCTCCATTAAAGATGTCTCCTGCACCGGTACTATCAACAGCTTTTACTTTTAGAGGTTTAATTTTCGCTAAGTTTTCATCTTCATCAATGTATATAACGCCTTTATCTCCCATCTTTACAATCAAATTTTTTACCTTGCTAATTCTTTTAAATTCAAGCATTGATTTGTCGAGGTTGTTTTCGTCGAAATCTATCTTTTCTTTTTCACAAAGGAACATAAACTCTTTAATATTGGGAGTTAAAAAATCTATACCGTTTAAACTTTCTATCTTTGTATTTCCAACAGGGGCAGGATCGTAAATAATAGTTATCCTTTTTTCTTTTAACTTAGAAATAGCGTACTCAACGCTTTGCATGGGAATTTCATTCTGCAATAAACAAATATCTATTTCATCACCATATTGATCAAAAAACTTATCTATTTTCTCTTTGTCCACATTATCGTTGGCACCCGAGAAGATAATTATTCTATTTTCTCCGTTTTTATCAACCTCTATATAAGCCCTACCTGTTTTTTCATTCTTTTGCACGTAATAACCTTCTGTTTTATACTTTTTAAAGTTTTGAGAAATTTGATTCCCATATTCGTCATCACCTAGGCAGCTACAAAAGTAAACAGGCTTTTCAGATAACTTAGCGGCTGCAACTGCTTGATTTGCCCCTTTGCCCCCAAAATAAAAGTCCAAGGAAAGGGCTTTTTGGGTTTCTCCAGGAAGTGTAAAATGTTCAACGTTGAATACAATATCCATGTTACTGCTACCAATTACAGCGATCATTGGGCTATCTCTCCTTTGGATAGTTTCAGTAAAAGGGGCATAAAGCCCCTTTTTAAGTTATTTTGTTACCAATTGAAGTGGAACGGGGAAGTAAATTGTCTCTGTGGTCAAATATTCATAAGCTTTTTCAACTGCCAGTTCCCCCATTGTGTAAGGTTGTTGAGCTATTGTTGCACTAAGTTCACCACTTTCAACAGAAGCTAATGCATCGGGAGTGGCATCAAACCCAACAACGATTATATCCTGTAATTTCCCAGCAGCCTTTATTGCTTCCAATGCACCTAAAGCCATTTCATCGTTATGAGCAAAAACGGCGTCTACATCAGGATAGGCCTGAAGTAGGTTTTCCATAACGGTTAGCCCTTCAGCCCTGTTGTAGTTTGCTGTTTGTCTGGCTACTACTTCAATACCAGGATATTTCGATATTTCTTCGTTGAAACCTTGACCTCTTTCTCTTGCGGAAGAAGTTCCAGGAACTCCGACCAATTCTATAACCTTTCCTTCTCCTCCTAATTGTTCAGCAATAAAACTACCTGCCATCATTCCTCCAGCAACGTTGTCTGAAGCTATATGGAGCAAAACTTTTCCACCATTGGCACTTCTATCAACAGTTATTACTGGGATTTTAGCATCGTTTGCTTCTTCAATAGCTGATACAATAGCGTCGCTGTCCGTGGGATTTACTAAAATCATGTCGACTCTCTGTAATATCAGATCTTCTATGTCGTTTAGTTGTTTTGCTGGATCGTCTCGGGCATCAACTACCAACAGTTCTACCCCTAATTCATTTGCTTTATCTTCAGCACCGTTTGCTAAGTCAACAAAAAATGGGTTGTTCAATGTTGAAACCGATAAACCTATCTTTACTCCAAAACTAAACGTTGAAACAAACAACACTAACAATACAAATACTAATACCTTTCTCATCTTTCTCTACCTCCTTTGATATGTTTTTCTCAGCGCCCTTCCCCCGCTCCCCACCCAAAAGGAAAGGGAAAGCATTATCCCTTCGCCTATCGAAAAATGTTTTTATTCCTCTTTTTCTGAAAGAACAGCTAACAGTATTATGACTCCTTTAACTAAATCTTGATAAAATGGGGAAATATTCATCAAGTTCATTCCGTTGTTAATTGTTCCCAGAAGAAGGGCACCAAACAACGTTCCTAACACTCCACCTTTTCCTCCAGCTAAACTTGCTCCACCCAAAACGACTGTTGCTATTGCGTCAAGTTCATACCCTTGCCCAAAAGTGGCTTGAGCGCTGTTCAATCTTGCTGTCAAGATTATTGCGCTGATCGCACTAAAAAGTCCACTCAACATATAAACAACGGTTTTATATCTATCTACGTTTACTCCACTGAGTTTCGTGGCTTCCTCATTTCCTCCAATTGCGTATATATACAATCCCAATTTTGTTTTTTTCAGTATGTAAAGGGAAAGAAAAAATATACCTAACATAATCAAAATGGGGACTGGTATACCAAATATATCCCCTCTACCCAAAAATCTAAAACTATCTGGGAAAAGTGAGATGGGGATTCCTTCAGTGTATGCTAAGGTTAAGCTCCTTCCTATAGCCATTGTAGCTAATGTTACAATGAAAGGTTGGATTTTGCCTTTCGATATGACAATTCCATTAAATGCCCCTATCGCTGCGCCAATTAATAAGCCTACAATTATTCCTAATAGGACTCTTCCATCTTTGACTATGGAAGCCATAACAACAGCACTAAAAGCAAAGGTTGAACCAACAGATAGATCTATTCCTCCAGAAATTATTACAAGTGTCATTCCGAAACCGAGGATAGCCATTATTGAAACTTGTCTAATGACATTAACGATATTATAGAGATTAAAAAAGCTGTCTGTAAAAATTGAAAGTACCACAAACAAAATGATAAAACCAACAAGGGCAGGATTTTTTCTCATAAAAACTAAGAGAGTTTTAAACAATTTCAACCAACCCCATTCCAGCTTTTAGTATATTTTCTGGTGTCATTTCTTCCTTTTCCAATAAAGCTGTTTTCTTTCCTCTGTGCATTATCAGAGTTCTGTCACATAACCCCAAAATTTCCGGAATCTCTGAAGTCACTAATATCACTCCCATTCCTCTATTAGCTAAATCGTTTATGAGCTTATAAACTTCAATTTTAGCTCCAACATCTATTCCCCGAGTAGGTTCTACAAGGATGGCAATTTTTGGTTGTTTTAATAAGAATTTTGCTAATACAACCTTCTGTTGGTTACCGCCAGATAAGTTTTTCACCTTTTGTTTGTTAGACGATACTTTTATATTATATTTTTGGACCTGATTTTTAGTTTCTTCTATAGCTTTTTTCCAATCAATATTGAAAATAGGAGCAAATTCTTCAGCATTGGGAATGGTTATGTTCTCAACAACAGTCAATAGCTGAACTAGCCCTTGGGTTTTTCTATCCTCAGGAACCAAAACTATACCCCTTTTCAAAGCTTGAGAGGGAGACTTGAGCTCTTCTACCTTTTGGTTTTCTACAATAAGGTTTTTGAAAGTTGATTTGTATGCCCCAAAAAGTCCTAATGCCAGTTCTGATTTTCCACAACCAACCAATCCTGTTATTCCAAATATTTCCCCTTCCCTAACTTCAAAAGAAAGTGGGTAGACCTTTCCAGGAATTTCAAATTCCTCAACTTTTAGGGCAATTTTGTCTCTTACCTTATTAAACTTGGGGAACATATCTTTTATTTCTCTTCCTACCATCATCTTTATCAGGTCATCTTGGTTTAGTTCTTCTAAATTTCCAGAACCAACCAATTTACCATCTCTAAGAACGGTTACTCTATCGGCAATTTGATAAACTTCCTCGAGTTTGTGGGTTATAAAAATAATAGAAATCCCCTTTTCTTTAAGATCCCGCATAACCTTAAATAAAGTACGTGTCTCGTGCTCGGTAATTGTAGCAGTAGGTTCGTCCATAACGATAATTTTGGCTTGTGATGCTATAGCTTTAGCAATTTCTACCAACTGTTTTTCTGATACGTTTAGATTAGAAACCTTTATTTTTGGGTCAATATCAAAATCAAGCATATTTAGATATTTTTTTGCTTCGATAGCCATAGATTTAAAATCGATATTCAAGAAATTACCTTTCTCTTTTCCTAAAAATATATTTTCTGCAATCGATAAATTTTCAGCCAGCATTAATTCTTGATGTATTATAGATATTCCTCTTTTTTTGGCTTCTATTGGGGAACGAAAGGTTATTTTTTCCCCACTTAAAATTATCTCACCGTTATCTGGCTGATAAATTCCACCAAGTATTTTGATTAACGTACTTTTGCCAGCCCCATTTTCTCCAAGTAAGGCGTGTATTTCTTTTTCTTTTAAATTGAAACTGACTTTGTCAAGCGCTAAAACCCCTGGAAAGGTTTTGGTAATATCTACCATCTCTAATAACATTAAAAAATCACCCCTGAAACCAATATAATGTTTGAAAAGGGGGTACATTCTCCAGTTCTTATAAAAAATTTGGAATTTTTTGCTATATCTTTAAACTCTTCATGTGATTTTTTCTCTATCTCAATATTTGAAAATATATCGAGCACTTTTTGATAATTTTTAAGATTATTTACTTCCATCTCACCAGCAATAATAACTTTCTCAACTTCTAATTCGTATAAAACCATTTTTATGGTATCGATAAAATTTGGTATACCTTTATCAAAAACCAAGTCAACAAATGTGACATCTTTTGGTATTGGATAACCCATGTCAACTATACTTAACATATCTTTATGCCCCATCGATGCAACAAAATATGATATCTGAGAATTAAATATGCCTTGCTTTTTCAAATTAGTTTCTCCTCCTCGTACTTTCTCGAATTATTATCTCGTTCTCAAACTGTTTCACAGGAATGTGATCGATTGTTTTTGAAAGTATTGTAAAGATCATTTCTCCGGCCGTTTTTCCCATTTCATATATTGGTTGTTTCACAGTGGTTAAAGGTGGCGAGAACATTTTACTAAAGGCGATGTCATCGTAGCCTGTGACGCTTACATCTTTTGGAACTTTCAAACCTTTTGTTTTAAAATGTTCTATAACTCCATAAGCCAACAAGTCATTTGCACATACCACAACGTCGGGAAGACTTTTAATCTTTTTAGCCACCGAAATCCCCGATTCATGAGTGTACTCTCCCTCAAATATTTTGTAATCTATCTTGTATTCATTTGCAAAATCTTGGAAGGCTCTTAGTCTCTCGGCTGCACTGAATATTTCTCTCTTGCCGCTTATAAATATGAATTTTCTGTGATTTGAATTGTATAGATATTCAAGTAATTTATACATTCCATTGTAGTTGTTTGAACAAACGTAAGAAAATTTATTGTTTTTAATGACTCTGTCTATGAAAACGGTTTTTATATTCCTATTGATGAGACTTTCAACATGGTCACCAATGCCTGAGTATAAAATCCCGTCGACTTTCTTTTCGATCAATGTTTTAAATAATTTTTTTTCTTCAGCAATGTTGTTATCAGAATTGCATATAATCAAAGAAAAGCCTTTTGATCTTAGAAAATCTTCTGCTCCTCTTACTATAGTTGCAAAAAAAGGGTTGGCAATATTTGGAATGATAATACCTATTGTCTTGGTGTATCCAACTCTTAAACTCCTGGCGAGAGAATCGGGATAATAATTCAACTTTTCAATTGCCTTTAAGACTTTTTCTTTTGTTTCTTTTTTTACCGGTAAGGAACTGTTTACTACCCTTGAAACAGTTGATATGGAAACCCCTGCTTCTTTTGCTATATCTTTTATGGTTATTTGCTTATTCATAAAAAACCACCTTGTTACAATTATTATGCAAACGTTTTCGGAACTGCTCATTCATAGTATATCCCTAAATAATTTAAATTGCAAACTTGATTATGGGGGATTAGAGGAGATTAGACGGAATTATAGTCAATTAACTCAATTTTTCTTCTGTTTTCTTAATTTTATTCATTTTTTTCTTTGCTTTTGTTGGAACTGTATAAGAATAAGACCACCAGAGTAATTACATAAGGTAACATGGAAGTGATTTGTGGTGGGATATTGAAGTTTTGAAGAGTGAAAGTCACACTTTCAAAAAATCCGAACAGCAAAGACATTAAAAGTATTCCTAAAGGACGACCTTTTACCAAGATTATTATAGCCAAAGATATCCATCCTCTACCGTTTGACATATTTTCGCTGAAAAGGGTAACGTAGCCTAAGGATAAGTATGTTCCAGCCATGGAAGAAAGTATACCTGAAAGTAGTATAGAGGTAAACTTCATTTTATTAGGGCTAATGCCTAAAGATCTTGTGGTTTCTGGATCTTCCCCTGTTGCCCTAAGTCTGAGACCAAATTTCGTGTGAAATATTATAACTTCTAACAACAAGGCTAAAAGTATTGTTATGTAAACAATAAAAGGATGATTGTTCAATATTTGTGAAAGAATAGGAATTTGATTTAAAATGGGTATGTCCCATGTTGGAAGAGATTCTATCCTTGGGGATATGAAGGCGCCTTTTACTTCGAAAATGTTCCTTAAAAGATACGTAGTTCCACCCAAAGCGAGCATATTTATACCGATTCCTGTCAAGAATTCGTCTGTTTTAAGGGACAATGCAAATGCCGAAAAAATCAGGGCAACAACAGCTCCGGAAATCACTGCAAACAACATGCCCATTGCCCAACTTTGAAAAAGATAGCTTCCCAAAACTCCGAAGAAAGCCCCGATAAGCATCATACCTTCCATAGCGATGTTGAATACGTTAGCGTAATAGGTAAAAGTGCCCCCCAACGCTGCAAGAAGTATAGGAGTTGCACTGCTAAAGCTGTCCCTAATTAATAAAGAAATTATATCAGTCAGAGGATTTCACCACTCTTTTTGCTTTCAGAGAAGCCTTGATTTTATCGCTGTAGTAAGATATCGTACTCCTTGTTGCAACAACCAATAAAACGATTATAGCCTGAAGAACCATTGTGAATTCAGAAGGTATTGATACCTCGAATTCCATACCTATTCCACCTGCTTTAAGAAACCCGAAGAATATGGCAAAAACTGATGTTTCAACTACTCCGTTACCTCCCACTATGGCAAGCATTACTCCATCCCAGCCATAGTTTGCTCCTATCCCTTTAATAAACCTATGTTGAGTTCCACCCAATATCAATAAAGCGCCCGCTAAGCCGGAAAGGAACCCTGTGTAAAACATAACCCAGATTAAATTTTCTTCATTTTTACATCCACCTATCTTTGAAAAATCATAATTATGTCCCATCATACGCCATTCGTAACCTTTTTTTAGATAAGTCACAACAAAAAATGAAACAAAGACCATAAAAATCGCTATGAAGAAACTGATATTTATTCCGTTTATAGTGGGAAGAAAAAATTCTCTTTTTATCATATGAGTGGCGGGGACGTAGGATTTTTCATCCAAAAATGGGTAGGTCGCCAAGTACAAAGTCAAGTAATCAGCTATAAAATTCAGCATTAAAGTGGTTATAAATTCATCCATTTTATAATACTTTTTTAGT
The DNA here is from genome assembly GCF_016772115.1 of Petrotoga sp. 8T1HF07.NaAc.6.1. NCBI lineage: Bacteria > Thermotogati > Thermotogota > Thermotogae > Petrotogales > Petrotogaceae > Petrotoga > Petrotoga sp. 8T1HF07.NaAc.6.1. The sequence goes on along the minus strand of NZ_AUPG01000001.1, from coordinate 75,059 downwards.
ACACCAGCCAAGCCGCCATATAAGCCCCCAACGATACCAGAAATTACCAAAATAACAAATATCCCCAAGATTCCTGGTATGGGTAGATAGTATCCTAAAAGCGCAGCGGTCAAAGCTCCAACAATTAGTTGTCCTGGTTCTCCAAGGTTCACCACGTTTGAACTGAATGCTATTGCTGCAGCCATACCCGTTAATATCAATGGGGTAGCGTTGTTTAAAGTTGAAGAAAGAGAAAACCATGAAGCTAATCCGTAATTAAATAATGCTCGATAAGCTTCGATAGGGGAATTTCCCTGGAGTTTTATCAAAACCGCAGCTGCAAGAAAAGACAAGGCTATACCAATGATTCCTGTTAATATTTTATTTAAACTTTTCATAGTTTAGCCCCCAACATGTATTCGCCCACTTCTTCTTTTGAGTGAATTTTGGGGTCTAATTCAGCCACTATTTCTCCTTTTCGTACCACGTACAACCTATCGCACATAGATAAAAGTTCATCCAGATCTGCAGAGATCATCAGAATCCCTTTCCCTTTTTCTCTCATTTCAAGGATAACGTTATGAACATATTCGATTGAACCAACATCTAATCCTCTGGTTGGTTGGTCCAAAAGCAAAAAAGGCGCATCGAGGCTGAATTCACGTGCAACTATTAATTTCTGCTGATTTCCTCCGGAAAGACTTTTAGGAACATCGTTTATACTTCTTGAAAGGATGTTGTATTGATTGATCAAATCTTTCGCAAATTTTTTAGCCTTTTTCCAATCCATGATGTATTTGAATTTTGATAATCTTTCACCTAAGTGGTGAGTCATTGAAAGATTTTCTACTAAAACAGCGTTCAAAGCTAATCCAAATCTTTTTCTATCGGCAGGAATATAACTTATTAGTCTTCTTCTTTTTCTAATAGGGAACTCTGTGATATTTTGATCTTCTATAAAAATTTTTCCGTGATCCGGATAAATTTCACCGATTATTGTTTGTACAATCTCGTATTGACCGTTGCCTTCGACACCTGCTAAACCAACTATCTCACCTGATCTAATAACAATATTGATGTTTGACAATAGGTTTATCTTTGTTTTATTCGAAGCAACGGTCAAATTTTCACATTTAAAAACCTCTTTACCTGGTTCTTTTGGGACCTTCTTCACTGTTAGCATGACCTCTTTACCCACCATCATTTTTGCCAATTCACCTTTTGAAAGGTTATCGTTCTTTAAAGTTGAGATAATTTTTCCTCTTCTCATAACTGTTATGATGTCTGAGATTTCCAATACTTCTTCCAATTTATGACTGATAAAAACAATGGTTTTACCGGTATCTCTAATATTTCTTATCTCTTTGAATAGTTGCTGAGTTTCTTGAGGTGTTAATACCGCTGTTGGTTCATCAAAAATCAATGTGTCAACCTTTCTGTACAACAATTTTAGAATCTCCACTTTTTGTTGGGCTGCGACAGAGAGGTTAGAAGTAGTTGCTTGTAAATCAACAGCCAAACTAAACTTTTTGGTAATCTCTTCTAACTCATTTAATATTTTTTCTTTATCTAAGAAGCCGAAATTTTTTGTCTTTTCCATACCCAGAACAACGTTCTCGTATACCTTAAAAGAAGGAACGAGCATAAATTCTTGGTGAACCATACCTATCCCAAGTTTAATAGCTACGTTTGGGTTAGTTATTTTTTGTTCTTGACTATTGATAAAGATCTCCCCACTGGATGGAGGTACCATACCGTATAAGATCTTCATCAACGTGCTTTTTCCGGCTCCGTTTTCGCCAATAATAGAGTGAATTTCTCCTTTTTCTAAGGAGAAATTCACTCCTTCCAAGGCTAAAACATCAGGTGGGTATACTTTATAAATATCTTTTATTTGTATATATGACATTTAGAACCACCTATGGATTATTATTATCTATACTCTTTGACCACAATCTTTCCATCCGCTACATCTTGCTGGATCTGTAATATTTTTTCTACAGTTTCTTGAGGAAGAATCTGATATGTATATTCATCGATAGCCAATCCTACCGCTCCGGCTTTTAATCCGAGCTTGTACAACGTACCGGGTTCATATCTCCCCTCTACTATGTCTTTAAATACTAGTTCAATGGATTTTCCAACTTCTTTAAGATCGCTGGTGATCACGTGGCCTGGGGCAAGGCCATTTTGATTTGAATCTACGCCAATAGCATATTTCCCTTCTTCCTGGGCGGCTTGTAATACACCAGTACCGGTTAAACTTGCGATTTGAAATATTATATCCACACCCTGAGAATAAAGTTGTAAAGCGGCTTGTTTCCCTTTGGCAGGGTCATCCCAACTTCCCACGTATATCGTTCTTACTTCAATTTCCGGATCTATGTAATGTGCCCCTTGTTCATAACCATATACAAAGGATCTGATGACTATATCGTCATCTCCGCCTACAGCCCCTATTAGTTTTTGGGGATTTATCCCTTCCAATTCAGTCATTGTTGTAACGATACCTGCTACAACTCCAGCCATGAAAGCCCCTTCTTCTTCAACGTAATCAACGTTTGATATTATACCCTGTTTATCTTCAACTACGGTGTCAATATTAACGAATATCTTATTGGGAAATTGTGCTGCTATGGTTTTTAATTCTTCTTCAAAACCATAAGAGATTACGAATATAACATCTGCCCAATTTGCGGCTGTGAGTAAACTTTGATAATAGAGCGAAGGATCAAAGTTGCATTCAATTACCCTTGTTTGAACCCCATAATCAGTTTCAAGTTGTTTTATGCCAGCGTAACCAGAGTCATAAAAGGATTGGTCCCCAAGGGAACCGTTTATTACGTATGCTACCCTTTGTGGTACGGCAAAAGCTGTGAAAGAAAAGAGAATAACAATGAACACAAAAAATGTGAATCTTTTCATATTTTACACCTCCCCATACGATTTATTATACTATTTTTATGAACTTTGCTATCTGCTTTAGCGCCCCCTTCGCCCCGCTGTCCACCCATAATCTTTACGATCTATTAATTCCCTTTTGTACTTAATTTAAATGTCCATTGTGCTAATGTAGAGATTTTTATCTTTGAAAAATCTGGTAAATAGGTTTCCAACGTGTCTTTCAAAGGGTCTGACCAATAAGAAGGGAAATCGTTTGCACCATACATGATCCCCAATATCGTACCTACCTCACCAGCATTACAATCAACGTCGTAACCGAAAGAAGATACGATCTTCATTGTTTTATCAAAATCCCCTTCTCCAAACCACAGAGAAGTCAAAACAGAGGCGGTATTGGGATACAGATGTACCCAATTATACCTTTGGAAATTGTCCTCTGTTTTTCTGAGGACGTTGATCCAATCATTATTTGCTTGACAATATTTTACTACATTATCTACGACTTTTTTAAATTCGGTATTTTTGGGGATATAATCCAATGACTTTTCTATTATTTTTCTTGGATCTTTTTCAGAAAAAGCCAAAGATGTCATAACCGCACTATGTATGCCACCGTATATACCGTTACCACTATGGGATACTTGTGAATCTATAAACGATAACTTTGCGGCATTATATGGATCGCCAGGTTGCAATAAACCATGAACCATGCATCTCATCTGTGCTCCTATCCATTCTTGAAATGGGTTATTAAAAAATCCTGATTCGGGTGGGAATATTCCTCTTTTAATATTTTCAAGGGCTATCAACTCAGCACTCCATCCAAATGGTATGTACGATATCCAATTTTTTGCTAAATCCTTTGAAGTGATCCTTCCCCACTTCTCTTCGTAAGTTTTGAGAAAAATTAATTCATAGGTCACATCGTCGTTGATCGTTGAAACCTCACCTATGTAAGTACCCAATTGGTCAGAATATGTTTCTTCCAACGCATCGTGGGTATACCCTTCAAGTTTGGTTCCCATAGATCCACCTGCAAGTTGGCCTAACCAACCACCATGAATCTTGTCTTTTAGATTATCAATATTGTTAAATTTTTGCTTAGGAAAAGAGTTAGAGATATCTTCCCAGTCCAAAGGTCTATCATACTTTTCGTATGCGTTATTGTCCAATGAATCGGCTTTAGAAAGAGAAAAGAAAATTTCTGAAGTTATAGCCTTTAATTTAGAGTAATCTTTATTTTTTAATGCTTCGAATCCTTTATCCAGCAGTAACTCCGCTTGGTTTACGTTTTTACCCATATTTTCTACAGATTGGACTGCACCAACGATGAGAGATTCCGGGGCGTTAGAACCTGGAACTTTACTATCCCAAAGGGTTACCAATATCTCTTTTGGGAAAACATTCATTTTTTCTACATCTTCCCATTTTTCGATGTGATCTTTTTTTGGTTTGGCGTTTCTTCTTCTATTAAATTCGTTTTCCCATGCCTTCATAATTTTTCTCCTTTCTTGAAACAAGAGGAGCTCTAATGATATAATTATTTTATCACATCTGTCGGTTAGGAGGATGATTAAAAAATTATGAATGAATTTGTAATTTTAGGGCATAGGGGTTACAGGGCAAAATTTGTCGAAAATACGATCGAAGCCTTTAAAAAAGCCAGAGAATATGGTGCCGATGGTATTGAGTATGACTCGAGATTAACTAAAGATGGGACGTTAGTTGTTCTTCACGACGATAGTATTGAAAACAGAAAGTTGAAGGAACTAACTTACGATGAGTTAAAACAAATACATTTTAAAAATGGAGAGACCGTTCCAACAGTCGAAGAAGTTATATCTATTTTAGATGAGCGAGCTATTCTTAATTTAGAAATCAAAGAGGTTGAGGCGGCTGTTCCTTCCTACGAAATAACTAAAAGAATAAATGCAGTTGATAGAACCCTATTTTCTTCTTTCAAAATTGACGCTTTGAGAAAGGTCAGAAGTTTAGATAAAAGTGCAAAAGTTGGATTACTCAGTGAATATAATACTTTAAAATACGTAGATGAATTGAATAACGAGATCGGTCTTTATTCTTTGAATCTTTGGATTGATGCTTTAAAAGAAAATATAGAACTTTCTAAAGAGCTAATGCATAAATGGAAAGAAAAAGGTTTAAAAATATTTTTATGGACGGTGAATGATCCTAAATATTTGCACACATTCAAGGGTTTGTACGATGGTATAATTACCGATGAGGTTGAAAAAATAGTTGAGGCACGAAAACAAATCACAAAAGAGAAACGTTAGAGATTGATGTGTCGAGGTATGGGGATGTTATATGGTTCTTCCGTTGGTTTTTCATTGTAAAAAGGACGTGTACACCATGGACATCCTGAGGTTTTTTTAGCTTCTTCCATATCCACCTTCACTTCGGGCAATTTTTGAAGGTTACCGTTTGAATCAAAAAGAAAATCGGTTTTTTCTACATCGTGTTGTAAGATGATTTCTCTAGCGATCTGGATTTTTCTGTACCTAGATAAAGAAGGTGGTAAAAGGTTTTCAAACCTTGTCCCCTTTATGGGGGTAAAAGAAAATAAACTTACCAATATCTTAAACTTTTTCATTTTTAATAAAAACTCTATAATATTTTCGTCTGTTTCTCCCAATCCAACGATTATATGTGTTGTAATTCTGTTGGGGAAATCATTTGAAGCGTTTATGAGCATATTTTCATAGACTTCGTATCTACCGCCCCTGATTTTTGAGAAAAGTTCTTTGTTTGCTACATCTATAGCCATTCCAACCCTATCAACGTTGTACTTTTTAAACAAGGTTCTAACTTCTTCAATATTTCTTGGCCTTATAGAAACAGAGATAGGTATTTCTGTTTCTTTCAATAAAGATAATAATTCGTTTAATTCGTTCCAGTAATCTAAAGAAGAAACAACTTGTACACAAATACGTTTGAATTTTGTTGGGATGAAGATACTTTTAAAAGTTTCTAGAGATATTTCAGGCCATTTGATTCTTGATAATAGATCTGCGTTACTTTCAGCCTTCCTAGCTTGTGCACAATAAGCACAGTTGAAAAGGCACTTTTCCCCGATCATGAGATAAGCTGTGTAGTTTGGGAAGTCAATTTTTCCTTTTTTTAAACCGAGTTCTACAGCTGTAGCATAGGATAAACGCAATTTAAATATTCCTCCATTCACCTATTGTTTCGATATATTTGTTACTTAGCGTGTATTTTCGATGTATACGAAGTCATATCCCTTATATTCAAAAACATGAATAGTCGCTTCTTTCGTTGTTGTCGATATTGTTTGTTTAATTTCATAACTATTCAAAAACTCTTGAGGCGTTAACGCAAAGATTTCTTCCACTTCATTTATTAATTCAAAGGCTTCTGTGATTTCCTTTTCTTTCAAATTTCTGTATTCAAGGATCCGATAGGTATATTCATATGAAAGCACAGAAAAGATCAACGTTGGGATCATAATAACAAAAGTCAACACTACTTTCAAATTAGAACGACCCCAGTAGTATAATAATTAAGATTATCAAAAGTATACCTATTATTGAGAAACCAGCTATTATCAGTACATCTAATGAACCTATTTTTTTATCAATAGGTATACTTTTATCATTTTTCATTTGGACGTATAAATCTCCGATAGTTTTTGTTTCGTTTTCGTGTTCAGTTTTTTCTTGAGACTTTCTTAAAATTTGAAGTCGATTTTGGTCTACTGAAACCTTTAACTCTCTATGAACTACCGCTTTACCCAAAACCCCATTCCCTAGATCTACTTTTAAAAATATATAGTCGCTTGAAGGAATCAACTCTTTAGATATAATTTTTCCCTCTACTACTTCTCCCATTTTTTTTTTCGCCTTCATTTTTATTTTCAATTGGTAAAACTATTATAGGTTCACCTATATCCAATTTAGAAACGGAATAACCTTCTATGGGGTCTATTATTGGATAGATTTCGGTTGCATTTTTAACGTCTTCTCTAGTTAAGTATTCTTTTAAACCTTCTTCACCTTTTTCTTTAACGGCTGTTATCCAGGTTAGATCCTTATAATCAAATTTTTGGGCTACAAGCTTGATCTTTGTATCTCCAGACCATTCACTTAAAATATCGCTCAAAATTGATTTTAAAACATAAACATCTTCATCTTCTATAGCCATAAAGATTTTTGTCCCTGTGACCTCGAATTTCATTTTTTTTAGCATGCTGTAGAAGTAGGCTTTGAACTGAGTTAAAAGGTTATTATTTTTTTCCTTAGACAATTGATAATACAGCATATCGATGTCTGATTTAAAATCGAGATAATCTTTTGTTATATCAGGAAGATCTATTTCTCTAAGTTGAGCCCTACTCAACAAAAGAACATTAAAATAAGGGGTTTGAGCCTTTTTACCAAACATATATCCCACATACGTTTCACCAGTTAAATTTGAAGTTGCTAAAAATTTTAATGCATAAAAGTCCATATTTTTTCCCCTTTTCTTGAATATACGTTTTTTCTAAAATTTTTTGTTCACTTCAATATTCCTTCCCCACTTTTTATTTCTTCCACATCATAATCATTTAAATCTATCTCGTTGTCTATTACACAATTTTTCCCTATTATCATCTTGTCTTTTATCTTCGAGTTGAAGCCTATTACAGTTATATCTGAATTATAGATCTTTTTATCGACTTTTGATTCTGAAAATTTGCCTTTTCCTATCTCAACCGAATCACCGATAATAGTGTTTTCAGCAATAATTGTTTTTTCTATATACGAATTTTTACCGATAAATACGTTATTCATTATTATGGAATCTTTTACATAAGTTCCCTCTGAAACGGTTACCCCCTGGAAAATTACTGAATTTTCAACTGTACCATATATTTCTGATCCTTCACTAACAAAGCTTTTTATTACACTAGATCCCTTTGCAATGAAAGCAGGTGGTAACTCTTCCGATTGAGTGTATATTTTCCAATTTTCATCATGAAGGTCTAACGGAGGCAAGGGAGAAATTATCTCAAGATTACAGTCAAGATAAGATTCTAAAGTTCCAACGTCTCTCCAATACCCTTCAAAGTTGAAAGCATACAGTTGAGAATTTTCTACTAGCGATTTGGGAATAATATTTTTTCCAAAATCATGTTCAGAAGTATTATCTTTGGCATCTCTTATTAGAGCATCTTTTAGAAAATTCCATTTGAATACATATATACCCAAAGAAGCCAAGGTTCCTCTTGGTTCTTTGGGCTTTTCTTGAAATTCGATTATTCTATCGAAAGGGTCAGTGACCATTATACCAAATCTATGTGCTTCGCTCACTGGTACTTCCATACAGGCTATAGTACCATCGGCATCTTTTTCTATATGATAATCTATTATATCGTTGTAATCCATTTTATATACATGATCCCCTGACAACAGTAACACAAAATCAGGTTTATACCTTTCTATGAATTCTATGTTTTGATAAACCGCATCGGCTGTTCCTTGGTACCAAGAAGTTCCTGATCTGCTTAGATAAGGGGGCAAAATATGTAAACCTCCGCCTTTTATGTCCAAGTCCCAGGGTTTTCCTATCCCCAAATGTTCTACCAGCCTATGTGGCATATATTGAGTGACAACACCTACTGTATTTATATTTGAATTAACGCAATTACTTAAAGTGAAATCGATCATACGATATTTTCCACCGAAGGGTACGGCGGGCTTTGCTAAATTGTTTGTAATTACCCCAAGTCTTGTTCCTTGACCTCCAGCTAAAATGATAGCTAAAACACGCATTTCAATGCCTCCTTTATAGAACAGCCCCTTTTTCTATAACGTTGATCTCGTTACCTATGCCTTCCAACTTTCTCCCTGATCTTATCCTTACGTTTTTATCAATTATTGTCTTTCTAATTACACTTCCTTCCTCTAAATAACTTCCTTGAAGTACTATACAATTTTCTATTACTGAACCCGCTCCAACGTACACATCCCTAGAAAGGACAGAATTTCTAACAACTCCATTTATTATACAACCATCAGATATAAATGAATTGGAGACTTCGGCGTTAACGTTAATCTTCGGTGGAGCCGAATCTTTGAGCTTAGTATATATTTTTCTTTCTGGTGAATAAAACAATTCATTTCTGACCTCTTCTTTTAGAATATCCATATTAATATTATAATAATCTTCCACAGATTTTTTTATATTTTTCCAATAACCATCAAAATCGTAAGAAAAAACTCTCATCCTGGATAAATTGGGAATGATTATATCTTTTAATAGATCGAATTTACCGTTTGATACGTTGGCATATAGAATTTCCATCAAAAACGCTTTGTTTATAAAATAAACACCCAAAAAAATCTTATCAGAGCGATATTGGGAGTCCTTTTCATAGATTTGTGTGATTCTGTTATTTTCGTCTGTAATGACTTGTCCATATTGGCTAAAATTTACTCCCTCTTCTACAGTTTTTGTTAGCAACGTAATATCTGCGCCGTTTTTTACATGGTATTTGAAAAGCGGTCTAAAATCAATATTATATATATGATCTCCAGAACCAATTAAAACAAAATCTTCGTATGATCTTCTCAAAAAGGTCAAATTTTGAAATATTGCATCCGCTGTTCCTTCATAGTACATTTTATGACTTTGAGGGCTTATAAATGGCTGAAGTATGAATAATCCCCCTCTTTTTCTATCCAAGTTCCATTCTTTACCGCTTCCCAAATGATCCATGAGAGACCTAGGATTGTATTGAGTAAATACTCCTACGTTTGTGATGCCAGAATTTACCATATTGCTTAACGTAAAATCTATCGCTCTGTACTTACCAAAAACAGGAACGGCTGCGCTAGTTCTTTTTAAAGTTAATTTATCTAAATTATCTTTGGTGGATCCAGAAAGAATAAGACCTACAACCCTCATAAACCTCACCTCTTTGATGTTTACAACTCGTTTTCAAACCCGCATAGATATTCAAAAATCTCATTTTCTTCAAAGAAAATTTTCCACTCTTGTTCAGCACTTTGAATCGAATCTGAGGCATGTACAATGTTCTTTCTGACACTTATCCCAAATTCTCCACGAATGCTTCCTGCTTGAGCTTTTAGGGGATCCGTTTCACCGTTTATACTTCTAACAGCTTCAATAACCCTTGGGCCTTCTATAATCATAACAACCACAGGTCCAGATAGTATGAATTCTATCAATGGTTGATAAAAATCCTTACCTTGGTGTACTTTGTAGAGCTCTTCAGCTTGTGCTTTTTTCATCTTTATCATCTTCATAGCAACTACTTTTAGGCCTTTTTGTTCATATCTTTTGATTATTTCACCAATTAGTCCTCTTTTAACAGCGTTAGGTTTTATCATCACAAATGCTTTTTCCGCCAAATTAAGCTCCCCCTTCTATTCATCTTTTAAAGATTCGACAATATTGAAGCTCGCTGCTCGCCTTGATGCGACATAACTAAAAAAAATGGATACAAAACTGTTTATTAAAAAGGCTATCAAAAAAGAGCTGGCTGTTATCTTAATGGGTAAATATTCCACATAAAAGAGGCCTTCGGGTAATGGGATCTTTAAAATAATTAGAAACCAGCAGGTTAAAACACCGGCAATAACTCCAAGTACAAATCCTACTAGAGATATTAAAAAAGTTTCTAAGATAAAAATAGTAGTTACTTGTCTTCTTTGAAAACCAAGAGCCCTTAAAATAGCTATCTCTTTCTTTCTAGTAAAGACAGAGAAAGAAACCGAGTTTGATATACTGAATCCAGAAATCAAAAGAATGAAAAAAGTTATCATAAAAGCTATCAAGCTATCAAATTGGACTGCCTTAGCCAAAGTTTCATTGGACTCTTCCCAAGTGAGGGCGGAGTAACTAGAAAGATATTTTTCTTTAAATTGTTGAGCCTTGTTTGGATTTTTTAAAAAAATGCCGGTATATTCTTTTGGGTTTGAATTTTGAGACAATATGAAAGTTGAATCGTACGAATATACCCCAGAATCGAATATTCCTGTAATGGTACTTTCTTGGAAAATCGGTAATAGGCCCTTTGTTCTAACAGTTATTATGGTATCACCAATTTCAACATTGAGATTATTCGCTAATTTATTTCCTAATATAAGGCCTTCGGTACCCTTTTCCTCATTTATAAATCCTTCATAGATTGATAGATCATCCAATTCCATAAGTTGAGAGAAGGCAATTTTAGATTGGTTTATAATTGCAACAGATGTGATGTTGAAATTTACAATTTTGTCTATTTCTGATGAGGTTTGAGTGTAATTTCCTCTAACAACTAGATGAGGATAAAAATTAGTTATTGAATCTATTAACAAGCTATCGAAACCATTTATTATTGAAGTAACTACTATAATACCCCATACCCCTATTATCATAGCGATGAGTGAGAATTTAAAGTTTTTTTTCGACCTTGTGAAAAAAGAAATAGCCAAAAGTAAAACCGGATTATTTCTTTTACCACCTTTCATTGAGAACCACCAGAGCATCGTAATCCGTTGGATCGTTCAAATTTTCTGAAATAAAATCTATCAACTGGAAATATTTGTACTTATCTTCTATTTCGATGAAATTTGTTCCGAACGTCTCTTTCAAATCTGCCTTTATCTTTTCCTTAGTTTCTTCTTCGACGTTCCTAAAAAAAACATATGAATATTGGTCACTTAAACCATCAAAAGTTTCATCCAACACCTTAATCTGATACCCCGGTTTTTTCCATACGTCAAAAACATATGTATAAAAATTATATAATTTACTAGAAAAATTTTTGGTTATGAGAATTTTTGGTTTATCATTGCTTTGGTCAGAATATGTTTCAAAGGTTTTCAACTTGTATTGAATTTGGGGTATTTTACTTTCATCAACAACTACATAGCTATCTTTGATTAGATAGGGGAATGAGATAAATTCCATCTGGGCATCCTTCGCTTGGTTATACAAAAAAAGTAGATCTTGGATTTCAAAAGAATTAATCGTGTCAGATAAACCTATATTAATAGCTTCAAGGAGTTTATTTATTCCAGCAGATTGAACTTCATCCAATAAAGCCAATACAACATTTTTTTGACGTTCCATCCTTCCTAAATCTCCCGATGTATCTCTATACCTTACATAATATAACAATTCTTCACCGTTTAACTTATTATACCCTTTTTTAAAATCTATGTGTAAATTTTGATGGTAATCTGAGTAACTCATATCTGATTCTATGTATATATCTATTGGAGCAAACAAGTCACCAATACTTTTAAATATAGAATAATCAAAAATTATGTAATCTGAAATCTGAACACCGCTTAATTTTTCGACCTCTTCTTTTAGCCTGTCTATGCCGTAAATTTCATAAACAGAGTTAATTCTTCTTTCACTTTGATCGATACTGATCAAAAGATCCCTTGGTATGGGTAGAAAAACGATTTTTCCTTTATCGATTCCCCCTAAGATTATGACATCAGTTCTTGTTGAACTTTCGATGTTCTCGTCCATTCCCAGGACTAAGAAATAGTAAGGAAATTCTATGGGGGATAAATCTAATTGAATATTCTTACGTAAAGGTATTATAAAACTGAGTGTCAAAAAAATCAGAAAAATGAAAGATAATATTCTTAAGATATGTATTTTCAAATAATAATCACTCCACGATCTCTTTGACCCTTTCAAAAGCCTCTACATCCGCGTATTTTCTTTCGATTGTTTGATTTGCTATATTGATTTGAATAGGTTCATTTAAAAGGAGTGGAACGGTTAATTTATCGTAATTGGTAATAGAGTACTTTGAAAAGCCATCAATGAGGGCATAAATACCTTCTTCGTCTAAATTGGTCGACCTATCGTAATTTTTGACTATATCTACGTATCCTCCCAAACTGAAAACTTGCCAAAATCTTATCTCACTATTCTTCAAAACGTCAAAAAATCCATCGATACCTTTTAAGTTGCTGCCTCCTAATTTACTTATAAACTCGTTGGCAACTTCATCATTTAGGTAGAAATAGTAATTAAAATTTGAGTTAAGATCAAACAACTCCAAAAAATCGTTTGTCACTTTATCTAAATTTTCAGAAGATAGAGTAATGTAAGACTCTGGAAATGTAGTTCCATCTTCTACTTTGACTATCATTATCTTTCTGTTATCGTTCAGAACCCTTATAAAATATAGCCCATTGTCATAAGATGCTGTATAAGTTACACTGCTCGAAGCTGCTACAGGATTGTTGATGAATTGGTTGTATCTATATAACATGAAGCCTAAAAAAGCCGCGATTATAGCGATAATTATTATCAAGATAAGCCATATTCTTCTGCCTCTTTTTCTTTTTCCTCCAACATACACATTTGCCACAAAACACACCTCCAACATGCGAATTCCTTAGATAATTTAGAAATTAAAAAACATCAACGAGAGATGCTCTCAATGAGCATCTCTCAATCATTTTATTTATTTTCTAAAAAATTACTTAAAACTTCTTCTAAATCAGGTTTACCGATTTCTTGCAACTCGTAAGTTACCCTAACTGTAGGTTTTTTTATGTCCATAATTCTTGTTAGATCAATTGGTGTACCTATAACCACAACTTCGGCATCGGATTTATTGATGCTTTCTTCCAGTTCTTTTATCTGTTTTTTTCCATAACCCATTGCGGGAAGTATTTTATCAAGATGAGTATATTTCTTATAAGTATTTACTATTGAACCAACTGCATAAGGTCTTGGGTCAATTATTTCAGAAGCTCCAAACTTTTTGGCAGCTATGAAACCGGCTCCATAGGTCATTTCGCCGTGAGTTAAGGTTGGACCATCTTCAATAACAAGGCATCTCTTTCCTCTTATAATAGAAGGATTTTTGACGAACAAAGGAGATGCGGCATCAATCACTGTTGCGTTTGGATTCCATTTTTCTATATTTGCTCTTACTTTTTCAATGCCTTCCAATGTTGCTGTTTCTTCTTTATTGATAACTAGAACATCTGCCATAATAAGATTCGTCATTCCAGGGAAATAGGATACTTCATGACCGGCTCTGTGTGGATCGACTACAACGATAGATAAATCGGGTTTATAGAATGAAAAATCGTTGTTTCCACCATCCCATAATATAACATCGGGATTTTCTTCTTCCGCCTGTCTCAATATCTCTTCATAATCAACACCTGCATAGATGACAGAGTTCCTATCTATATGAGGTTCATACTCCTCTCTTTCTTCAATTGTACATTCGTGTTTATCTAGATCTTCGTAAGTGGCAAACCTTTGTACCTTTTGCTTTACTAGGTTCCCATATGGCATTGGATGTCTGATTGAAACTACTTTTAAACCTTTATTTTTTAGAATATCCAAAACTCTCCTCGTTGTTTGACTTTTTCCTGAACCGGTTCTAACGGCACAAATCGAGATAATAGGTTTTTTGGATTTCAACATAGAATTATTGGGGCCCAGAAGTTTAAAATCTGCGCCACTAGCAAGCACCAAAGAAGCCTTTTCCATTACATACGAAAACGGCAAATCGCTGTAGGATAACACAACTTCGTCGATGTTGTTTTCTTTGATAAGATTGACTAGGTTTGCTTCTGATTCTATGGGTATCCCATTGGGATACAACTCTCCAGCGAGTTCTTTGGGATAAAGCCTTCCTTCGATATCAGGAATCTGTGTGGCTGTGAAGCAAACAACTTCGTAGTCAGGATTATCGCGATAATAAACGTTGAAATTGTGAAAATCTCTACCTGCTGCTCCCATTATCAAAACTTTTTTTCTCAAGAGTATCTCCTCCTTATAAGTGGCATACTAGCGCACCTAGGGCCTCCCCTTCCTCTAGATAATTCACTGGACGGTATGGTTAAAACTTCTATCCCCGATTTTTCTAATTCTCTGTTGGTGATGTAATTTCGATCGTAGGTGATAACCTTTCCAGGTTCTATTGCCAAACTGTTGGAGCCATCATTCCACTGTTCCCTGTGTGATGCTATTATATCAGCGTTTCCACATTTAATAATTTCGACATGATCTAAATTAAGATGTTTTTTTAATATGTTTTCCAAACTTTCTTCTTCTTCATAAAAATCAAATCCCTCTTTAGACTTAGTAATAATGAAAGTATCTATATCTTCTTTTAAATTTGCATGTACTAGAAATTTATCGTAATCAACCATTGTGAATATGGTGTCTAAATGCATATAAGCCCTATTATCAGGTATTATAAAAGCAATTATCTTCTCAAAGGTATCTTTATTTTCTTTTAGAAACTTCTTAGCTAGGATTTCAACAGCTTCTGGTGAGGTTCTTTGAGAAATCCCTACCGCTAAAACTTTTTCGCTTAACACTAAGATATCCCCACCCTCTATTGGATAAGGGTAATCTTTCTCGTAATACAATGGGGTGCCTTCAAATTTTGTGTTGTATTTTATGACATATTCCATAAGCATAACTTCTCTTCTTCTTGCTGAGGTTTTCATTCTGTTCACGCAGGCACCTTTTCCCAAAATCGCCACAGGATCCCTTTGAAAATATAAGTTTGGCATAGGGGGAAGGAAAAAAGGTAACTCTATATCCGCTCTTCTAACCCTCAAGGAGAAGATGTTTCTGTTAATTTCTAGTTCATCAGAACGTATACCCGATATTATAGTATCCACCATTTCTTTGGTATCTAGGGAAAACAAATAATCTTTTAAAAGAGCATAAATGAAGCTATTGTATATTTCTGAGAATTGTAAAAACTCTTTGACAAATTTTTCTTTTAAATCCAAATCATTAAGCGTTTCCGTCAACAATTCTGTAAGATACAAAACTTCTACACCATTCTCTCTTAAAACATTTGCAAAGTAATCATGTTCTTCTTGCGCTTTATACAAAAAGGAATATCGTCAAATAACAGATCAGAAAGATAATGAGGAGATAAATTTTCTAACTCTTTTCCCGGTCTATGTAGAAGGATTTTTTCTAATTTTCCGATTTCTGAATACACAGATAAATTCATGACTTTTAAGCACCAACCTTTTCCTTTCTAATATTATACAACAAAAACTCTTCTAAAAAATCTCATAGCTTTGTAAAAGTGTTGGGGCGTTCAAAGTATCAAGCACTTTTTCTAAAAGTATGCCTTCCCTTTGGGGATATTTATAACCATAACTAGCTTTTAAACACGTAGACACGAATTGAGTAGCCCTGTCTATTGCCATTGGTACACTGTCTCCGTTTAAAAGACTACCAACGATAACGCTTGCAAAGGAGTCCCCTGTACCAGGGTATAAGGCTTTTATATAGTTATTGGTGATTTTCCAAAACCTATTATTTGTCCTTTCATAAGCTAATACCCCTATTTTTGATTTAGATTCATCAGGAACACTTGTTATAATAACGACTTCTGGGCCCATGTCTGACAAACGTTTTAACCAGCTTTTCAACATCTCTTCACTAATATCTTGGTCGTACTTTTCATCCAAAAGAAAACAAGCTTCCGTTAAATTTGGTGTTATTACATGAGACTTGGAAACTAGTTTTTTCATATCTTTGACCATGCCTTCAGTAATGGTAGCGTAAAGTCTCCCGTCATCCCCCATTACTGGATCAACGACTACTAGAGTTTCATTTTTCTGTGAAAAATATTGTATAAATTCCATTACAATATCGATCTGTTTTTCTGAACCTAAAAAACCACTATAAATGGCATCAAAACTCAGGTCTAATTTTTTCCAATGCGATATTATATCTTTCATATTGTCTGTTAGATCCAAAAAAGAGTAATCCTCAAACCCCCCTGTATGGGTTGATAGTATGGCAGTGGGAAGTGGGCAGACTTGAATCTCCATAGAAGATAATATAGGAATTACAACGGTTAAAGAAGCTTTTCCAAAACCTGAAAGATCGTGAATTGCCGCAACTCTTTTGATGGGTTTCTCTTTCAAATACATCATTCCTTTCCCCTAAGATAGGATGTTAAACTCTTTTGCTATTTCTGCACCAAGTTGGGCATTGTTGTAGACTAATTCAATATTTGCTTTTAAACTTTCCCCTTTTGTTAATTCGTTTATTTTTGAAAGTAGAAAGGGGGTTAATTCCTTACCTTTTATTTTTCGCCTTTTAGCCTCTTCTATTGCGTTTTCTATTGTTTTATCTATTTCCTCAAAATCCAGTGAATACTCTTTAGGAATAGGATTTGCAATAAAAATGCCCCCTTGTAGGCCCAAGTCCCACTTTGTCTTCATTATTGATGCGATTTCTTTAGGAGTTTCAACTCTATAAGGTACATTTATCCCACTTTCCCTCGAAAAAAAGCATGGAAGTTCGTCTGTTTGATAGCCAATCACTGGGACACCGAAAGTTTCCAAATATTCTTTGGTTAATTGAAGATCTAATATAGCTTTAGGTCCAGCAGATATCACCGCCACGTTGGTTTTCGCAAGCTCTTGCAGGTCTGCGGAGATATCAAAAGTTTCTTGAGCGTTTCTATGTACACCTCCTATTCCTCCCGTTACGAAGACCTTTATTCCAGCAAGTTCAGCTATAATCATAGTTGCTGCAACCGTGGTAGCGGCGTTAAAACCTTTTGCAAGGATAACGGGGAGATCCATCCTGCTTGCTTTCAATATGTTTTTGGAGGTGGCCATGAATTCTAATTCTTCTTTTGATAATCCTACTTTCATTTTGCCATCTATTATTGCGATAGTTGCTGGAACTGCTCCCCTTTCTCTTATTGTTTCTTCTACATTTTTTGCCACTTCTACATTTTGTGGATAAGGCATTCCATGAGAAATTATAGTTGATTCCAAGGCAACGATAGGTCTATTTTCTTTCAAAGCTTGGTACACTTCTTCTTTTATTTCTAAATATAGGGTTGTATTCATATTAGTTTTCCTCCAAAAGCTGTATTTTTATTGTTTTACAAACTTTCTATAGCGCCACTTTGCCCGGCAGCCCTTTTAATTAATCAAAAATTTTAGAAGATAACTCATCTGCCACTGTTTTTGGACTTTTTAGGGTAATTTGAGAGGCTTTTATTCCGTATTCAATGCTTTTTTCTATATCAGCATCTTTGTAAATGCCGTAGATAAATCCAGCGGTGAAAGCATCTCCGGCACCATTGGAATCGACTATTTCGGAGTCTTCGACTTCATCTACAGAAAAGAAATCTGCTTTTTTAATGCGATTGTTTAAAAGGAGAACCCCCTCTTCCCCGTTTGTTACAATTAAATTAAAAATATTGGGGAATTTTTCTGAAAAAGTCTTTTGTATACTTTTATAATCAAAAAAATTCAAGTTTTCTTGTTCTCTTAAGGATTTCAATTCTGAGAAGTTTAGGGTCAGATAATCTATTTTTCCAGTTATATTTTTTTAATTTTTTTACTTTTAGATTTGATACGGCGTTAAAAACTGTGTAAACATTCGTGTTTTCAAGGATTTTAAGTATATATTCTATCGTCTGAGGTTCTAAATTTGCTTCAAGAAAGACAATTTTTGATTGGAGTAACGTATCTTTGTGTTTTTTTATATAATTTATATTTATCTCATTAATAATATCCATGTCTGATATAGAGACAAACATATCTTTTTTTTCGTCTAAAATAGCCAGGTAAACACCCGTTCTGCTATTATCACAAATCTTGATAAAATTAGTATTTACCTTTAGATTATTTAATTCGGCTAAAATTATTTCACCAAATACATCGTTCCCAACTGCTCCAAATAAATTAACAGGGACTTCTAATTTGCATAAATTGTGGGCAACGTTCCTAGCTACACCTCCTGAAGAATAAAAGATACGTCCAGGGTTTGAAGTCTTGAGAGATAATTTTTCGTAAGAAGATCCTTTGAAATCTGTATTTATTCCTCCTATTACTGATACATACATAAAATTTCTCCTCAAATGTTTTTAGGGTTAAAAACTTTTCCTAGATCTTCACAACTTTTTCGCAAATTTTCTTCTTCTTCTATATCAAGTGGTGTGAATTCGTCTGCTGCTTTTATTAACCATTCTAAAAGGTTTATGTGGCTAGAGCATAATATAGAGGTTATTGGCTTAGTAAGAGAAAATCTTATCGTTGTCTTCACTTCTTCATAACTTTCAGAAGGAATATAAAGAAGGTCCGATATCCCTTTTTCTGCATTTATCTTCGTTATCTTTTTTATAAGATTTTGTTTACTTATTACGCCAGTTCCTTTTTCCTTGGCTTTAGAAATTACTTTTCTTCCATAACCAGTGTACCAATTCATCCAATCTATGGGAAAGGTAATCGAATCAAAATCATAACTTTCTAAAAGTTGTAAAGCTATGCTTTCTTTGTTTGTTGAAAAACCTATGTATTTTACTAAGCCCAAATTTTTAGCGGCAAAGAATCCCTCTAACGCGCCTTCAGGACCTAGAATTCTATGAATATCCTCTTGGGTATTTGCAACAATTTGGATCAAGTCTAGATATTGAAGATTGAATTTAGCTAAGAGTTCTTTTATGTCCAGTTGTATCTCATCACTGCTTTTGGAGAAAGACTTACCCGCAATAAAAAGTTTATCCCTATGCAAATTTATTGGAAAAATAGTCGCTTCGTCTTTAGGTTCCAATGTAGGCGAAATTTCAAAGAAATTTACACCACCTAGAATAAACTTTTCTAAAAACCTTTTAATTTCATAATTATATTCGCTTACGAGCAGCTTTTCCAAATCCAAACCTATGATAGAGAGTTCTTCTTGCGTCTTACCTAAAATCCTTCTCTCCATATCTTGTTCCTCCTTTCAATGGTACCCCCTGGAAGGTGATCAACACTTAAAAAAGATATGAAAAATTGCATATTCAATTATACCATAAAAAATAAATACTATAGAAAATTAGCGATTAGGAATAATTAGAGGTAATTAAGGACGATTAAAAACGATTAGAAAGTTGTTTTTTGATTTTGAAATTATACCAATTACTGGTATAATGTATGGGTATATTATTTATATTGTGTCAAGTATGAGTTTTTTTTCACAAACTATATAAAGTGGAGGGATTGTTGTGAAGAAGTTTGTTTCAACTTTTGTTGTTCTTCTAGTAATTTGGCTGTTTTTGACTTCTTTTAACCTTTCTGAATTGATCGTAGGGTTCTTAGTTTCAATTGTTTTAGCAGGAGTCATTGCAGGTCTTGTGGATTATGAGTTTGATCTTTCCATTGTTTACAAACTACCTTTGTTTGTGGTTGTATACGTACCTGTTTTCGTCTACAAAATGTTTTTATCAAATATCGATGTTGCAAGGAGGGTTTTAACACCAAAAATACCTTTAAACCCAGGTTTTGTGAAAATTCCTATTGATTTGAAGGGAGATGTTGGTAAGTTAACTTTAGCCAATTCCGTTACTTTAACCCCTGGGACACTAGCAATTGATGCTGATGATGAAAACCTATACATCCATTGGATAGATATAAAAGGTGAAAACGAAAAAGATTACAAAAAGCATGTTACAGGGACTTTCGAAAAAATTTTGGGGAGGATATACAAATGATAGAGATTGTCGTATTTAGCCTCATTGGAATAGGTGTGTTTTTTTCGATCTTGAGAATGATAATTGGTCCTGAAGTAACAGATAGAATCGTCTCTTTGGATACTATGAACGTAATGATCACAGGAATTATTGTTTTGCTGTCGCATATTTTTAAAAATGAAATTTATTTGGATATTGCAATAGTTTACGGAGTTCTGTCCTTTTTGGAAACGGTTGTTCTTTCCAGATATTTGGAGGCGAAAAAATGAAGGTGATCGGAGACGTTTTAATAATAATTGGAGGGATTTTCTATCTATTGGGAGGTTTAGGTATATTCAGAATGCCGGATGTTTTCAATAGAATACAGGCAGGTACGAAAGCCACGACTTTAGGTGCGTTTTCTTTAATTTTAGGAGTTGGATTTTTAAACCCAACGTGGTTTTTGAAGTCACTAATCTTAGTCGTTTTTATGACTATCACCAATCCCGTTGGAAGTTCCGTTTTAGCTCGCGCCTCCTACTTACATGGTGCAAAAATAGCAAAATTGCAAAAAGATGATTTAAAAAGTTTGTATGAGAAAGAGGAGATGAGCCAAGATGATTGAAATAATAGCTGTAATCATTGGTTTTACAATGATTCTCTTCGCTTTGATGGCAATTGAATCGAAAAAGTTGTTGAATTCCATCGTTTTTTTATCTATAACGTCTTTGCTCTCAGTTGTGGAATTCATAATCATGAAAGCTCCGGATGTTGCTATAACTCAAGCTGTTATAGGTTCGGGTTTGATGACCTCGCTCTTCGTTTTTACTTTGATGACTATGAAAAAGAGTGGTGAAAAATAATGAAGAAGTTTATTTCAGCTTTAATGACGCTTGCCCTTGCCTTTTTTTATTTTTTCATTATTGTACGATTCGGAAAGTTTCTTTCCAAAGTACGGTGAGAGAGATTTAAATAACACCGTTTCACAAGGATACATAGAGAAAAACGTCGATGAAACCAGACCTTATCCGGAAACAGGATCGGCTAATATTGTTACTTCTGTAGTCGTTAATTACAGAGGATTTGATACCTTAGGAGAATTAACAGTCCTTTTTATTTCGGCAATGGGGGTAGCCTTGCTTTTAAATGTAGGGAAAGAAAGGATTATCTTTCGAGTAAAACCAAATTTCATTCTCAAAGCTGGTGTTCGAATTATAACAGGCATTATATTGATCGTTGGGATTTATATCTTCGTTCACGGTCATCTAACCCCAGGTGGAGGATTCCCGGGTGGTGCAATGATAGCCTCATCGGTTTTATTGATGTACATAAGCGATGATAAATTTAAAGAGAAGATGAAAGCCTTCAATGTACTTGAAGGCACCTCGGGAGTTTTGGTTATAGTCTTAGGGTTAATAGGACTTTTTGCTTTTAATTCATTTTTATACAACTTTTTGCCTTCGGGCGAGATTGGTCAACTTTTCAGCGCAGGATTGACACCTATACTATACGTTTTGATAGGTTTAAAAGTTGGTTCTGAATTATCAAATATCATTGGCAACTTTTTAACACAGGGGGGAGAAGAATGATTCAGTATTTATTTTTAGCACTGTTTTTTGTTGGAATCTACGGCTTACTCTCATCGAAGAATTTGATTAAGATGCTTATTTCACTGAACCTTTTAGAATTAGGTTTGAATCTTTTCATTATATCTGTTGGATACATTAAAGGTGGTAACGCACCGATTATAACTCCTGAATCTGTTTCAAATTATGTTGATCCACTCCCTCAAGCGTTGGTATTAACAGCCATTGTTATCGGTTTTGGGACTACCGCTTTAGGCTTGGCTTTTATTAGAAAGGTATACTTTGAAAAGGGTTCTATCGAAATAGATGAAATTAGAGGTGGTTCAGATGATTAATCCAGTACTTTTAATAGTTATCCCTCTACTTCTAGCGTTCGTTGGGGTAATGTTTAAAAACCTTTCAAAATCTCTTTTGTTTTTTGGGTTGATTTTAAACACCATCTTTGCTTTTTTTGTACAAAAAGGAAGTTACGAACTTGGAGGCTGGCAACCGCCATTTGGTATTAACATGTTGGTGGATAATTATTCTTTATTTGGGATAGTATTAATTAATGTTTTGTTTCTCGTTTCCTCTCTGATTGGAATAAGGAAGATTGAAAAATATTCATTGCCTCTGTTAATATCTTTAGCCGGTTTAAATGGAATGGTGTTAACTAATGATTTATTCAACTTCTACGTTTTCTTTGAAATAGCCACTATTTCAGCTTATATAATATCAACGTTACATGGAAAGTACCATCATACGTTTAATTATTTGGTTTTAGGTTCCGTGGGATCTAGTTTGTATTTACTTGGAATAATTATTGTATACGCCGTTGTTGGAAGTCTTAACATGTCTGATTTGTCCATGCATTTTTCGGAACTTTCAGCAAATATTCAACTGATAGTTTCCATTTTAATTTTTTCAGGTTTAGCGGTTGAGGCAAAACTTATACCTTTTAATAGTTGGGTTAGAGGTATTTATTCTAATGTGAACACCTTGACTGCCCCATTATTTTCTGCTGTTTATGCGTCAACAGTTTTTTTGGTATTTGGAAGGTTCTTTTCCAATTTAATTACCATTAGTGGGCCTTTGTTTAATATTTTTATCGCGATTACTTTCATCACCTTTATATTTGCCGAAGCTTCTGCGACCGCCACAAAGAATATGAGAGAAATACTTACTTTCTCAAGTATTGGACAGGCAGGATTGATCACTGGACTATTTTTAATAGGTGGGGGGTACGCAGCAATTTTACAAATTATAAACAATGCTTTTGCTAAGATAGTTATGTTTTCTACTGCCGCGAACGTTTATGAGAATAATTCAAGTGATTCTATCGATCAGGCTGCGGGGATATTTAGAAAGTATCCTCTAATAGGTTTTGGATTTACTGTTTCTGCTTTGTCTTTGATAGGTCTTCCTTTGTTCTTCGGTTTTTATGCGAAATTCAATATTATAAACACTGCTTTCAATACCAACTGGATTATTCCATTAGTAATATTGTTGGGAAGTTTGTTGGAAGGTGTTTATTATATAAGGATGCTAGTTAAACTATGGGTACCAGGTGAAGAACACGAGGAGGCAACTGAAAAATTGACCACCAAATTTTCCATGAACAAATTATTTGTTATAAGTGTCGTAGCGGTAGTTGTTGGATTCTTATTCATTATTGGAGGAATCTACCCAGAATTACTCGGAGATTTTGTACAGAATGTATCTGAACCTTTGAAGGAATCCTTATCTTATTTGTCAGTGGGAGTGATGTAGATGGCGTTAAACTCTCTGTTAATTACAGGTTTGTTGTTATCGATTTTGACTTTTTTCTTAACAAAGATAAACAAAAAGTTGGGTAGCTACTTTACCATTTTTTCAACATTGTTTGTTTTAGTTTTTTTGTTTGGATATATGAACGATGTTGGAACAGTATTTAACCTTTGGTCTTTTGGAGGATTTTCATTGCAATTGGTGAGTTCTAATTATGGTTGGTTCTTTTCCATAATAATGGTTTTAACTTATTTTCTTGTGTCTTTTTTTAATCCATATTGGATAGAAAAAATGGTTAATCCTGCTTCATACAACATGCTCTACGTGTTTTCTGTAGTTTCTACGTTGGGGGTTTTCTTTGCCAAGGATTTTCTTACGTTATTCATATTTTGGGAGATGGTAGTTTGGTCTTCCTTGTTCATAATTCCCCTTGGTAAATCAAGGAAGGCCTCTGTAGTTTATTACGCAATCAGTACGATCGGTTCTTTTTCAATGTTTTTTGCTGTGATGTATTTATACTCATTGTATCAAACTTTTGATATAGAAAGTATCTCACAGAATTTAATTAGCAGTCCCAATACAGCCGTGATGGCTTATTTTGTAATTATTATCGCAGGACTAGCAAAACTCGGAATTTTCCCATTTCACACGTGGCTCCCCATTGCCCATGGGAACGCTCCTCATACTTTTTCTCCAGTTCTTTCGGGAGGATTAGTTAAAATGGGGGCATTTATAGCGTTGTTGGTTAGCGCAATTATACCCACTTCGCAGATTTTTTCTAACCATATTCATATAATCGGTGTTCCTTATGAAAATTATATAATCATGGTTTTAGGAGCAATAAGCATTATAGTTGGAACCCTTATGGCAATAAAACAAGAAGACGCTAAAAGATTGATAGCTTATTCCACCGTTGCAAATGGTGGATACATATTGATCGGTATCTCGCTTTTAGATCAAGTAGGATTCGCGGGTGGAATGATGCATATTTTCAATCACGCAATGGCATCAGCCGCTATGTTTTTAACTATTGGAGCGGTTGCTTATAGGACTGGTACAACAAATATGAGTGAACTGGGTGGGTTGATAAAGAAAATGCCTGTAACCTTTGCCGCTTATTTAGTTGCCATAATTTCCATTGCGGGGATACCACCCACGAGTGGATTCGCATCAAAGTGGTTGATCTTCCAAGGTTTAGCGAGCAAAGGACTTATGTTTATAGCTTTTGCCACCTTTTTTGGAAGTATAGGGTCTTTCATGTACGTATTTAGGCCTCTTGCTACCGTATTTTTAGGTCAATTGTCACCTAAACACAACGATGTGAAAGAAGTTCCCTTTATGATGCAGATTCCAATGCTTGTGATGTCTTTACTTACAATATATTTTGGCGTGTTTCCTTCTCACATGTTAGGATTTATTTCTAAGATTCAGGCTTCTCTGAATCTTGTTCCAATCAGTGTAGAAGGTTCTAAGATATACTCCTTCAGTGGCATGTGGGATTCTTTAGTGATTACGGCCGTCTTCGTAATAGGTTTCATTATAGCCGCATTGATTTTTTATACACATAAAAAGGCTCAGCCCGTTGATCAAATGAACACTTACACTGCTGGCGAATTTATATACGATCCTGAATCGTATCATTATGCCAAAAACTATTACGCTCCTTTTGAAAGATTGTATAAGAATCATCCATCAGTGGAAAAATTTTATGATGCCATAGCTTTAAGAGTAAACGAATTTGGCCGTCTTGTCAGAAGTTGGTTCTTTTCTTCAAACGCTTCTGTAGGTGTCTTTTGGATTTCTGTGATAATAACAATAGCCTTTTTCTGGGGTGATAAAATATGAGTTATTTGATAGCCTTGATGATAGTTTTCATGGGATTTTTATGGCAGGTATCTCTTGATGGTATTCAAAGAAAAGTTACCGCTAAAGTTCACAGAAGAGTAGGACCACCCTGGTATCAAACTTTTATGGATATTTTTAAAGCTTTATCAAAATCATCTATAACACATGGTTTTATTTATGATTTTGGTGTGATGATGGCTTTGGGAGGAACGATAGCCACTTTTATGTTCTTACCTTTTGGCAATATCGTGGCTTTTAATGGTCTTGATAATTTCTTTGTAGTTGTCTATTTATTAGCAATAGGTTCTCTTGGGATGGCTATGAGTGCTTCTGGTTCAGGAAACGCCTGGGCAGGAATAGGTATTATGAGGGCGTTGACTCAGATGGTTGCTTATGAAGTCCCATTTATGATAGTTGTATTCGGTATGATACACGTTTATGGTACTTCTTCACTTAGTGAATTGGCACATGTACAACAAATGAATGGGATTTTTGGATGGCATATTTTTACTATGCCCTTAGGAGCCATAGTAGCTTTTATATCTTTACTCGGTATGCTTAATAAGGTACCATTTGATACGCCCATCGCACCAGCAGAAATAGCCTCTGGACCTATGGTTGAGTATGGTGGAAAACATTTCGGTATGTTGATGTTGCAGCACGAGTTTGCAACTTTAGTTGAAGTTGGTTTGTTCGTGAACCTGTTTTTAGGAGGAGGAAATTTAATTGAATACTTAATAAAGTACTTTTTTGTTTATACCTTAGTCACACTGATATACGCTGTTTCGGCTCGTTTTAGAATAGAGAATGTTGTAACATTCTTCTATGGAGTTCCAATAGTACTGTCACTTGTTCAAGCTGCGATAGTAATTTTTACAGGACTGGGGGTGAACGTATGACAAATGAAGAGAAAATAGAGCAGATGAATATCTTCGAAGAAGATTTAAACGATACCATAACTTTTTGGGAAAAGATAAAAAATATCTTCAGAGGCAAATCTTTATGGATGCTTCATTATTGCACAGGTTGTGGCGCGGTAGAACTTCCGCCAACAATGACAGCAAGATTCGACATGGAAAGATTGGGTATGGGACCTATGGCAACACCTCGTCAAGCAGATGTTCTGCTGATAACAGGTTATTTAAGCGTTAAAACTTTAAGAAGAGTTATATACACTTATGAACAAATGATGACTCCAAAATATCTTGTAGGGTTTGGGTCTTGTACTTTAAACGGGGGAATCTACTATGATTCCTATGCGGTGATCAACAGGCTGGATTATTATCTTCCAGTTGATCTCTACCTTGCCGGATGTATGCCAAGGCCTGAAGCTATAATGAATACTTTCAAAACGCTTGAAAACATGATAACAAAAGGCGAAGCCAACGGATGGAAAAAATATGTTGAGAATTACGATTGGTATCGAAATAATCAAATCCGTTCTTTAGGGGAGGTGTATGTAAAGGATGAATTCCACGAATGATGCCAAAGAGATGATAAGCATTCTTGAGAAAAATTTCGATATAAAAGATTTCACCACGCCAAAGAAAAATGAAATAAGTTTAGTTGTTGATCAAAATAATGTACCAATGATATTGACTTATTTAAAGGACAAAGGTTGGAAACAGTTAAGTTTGATAACCTGTATTGATTGGATTGAAGAAAACAAATTTGAACTAGCTTATGTTTTGTTCAACTGGACAAATGGAATTACTTTTTTAGTAAAAACAAAGATAGATAGAAAAAATCCGGAATATATCAGTATCATAGATATTTTCCCTGGAGCCAGATACTACGAAAGGGATATCCATGAGTTCTTCGGAGTAAAATTTGAAGGTAATTCAGATTCTGAAAAACCGTTGTTCTTAGAATTATGGGATGATAAACCACCTATGAGAAAAGATTTTGATCCGTTAGAGTATTCTAAGCGTAAATTCCCTGATAGAAAGTATGATGTGGAACTTTCCAAGAACGCAGTAAAAGAAGTCATAAAAGAAGGTGGAATAAATGAAAGAACTTAAATTATACTTGGGGCCAAATCATCCGGGAATGCACGGAAATTTCAGTGTACATATGTATGTTGATGGAGATACCATCGTCAGGGCAAGGCCTATGCCTGGTATGTTGCATAGAGGATTTGAAAAACTTATGGAAAGAAGACTTTGGATGAATAATCTTGCACTCATACCAAGGATTTGCGTACCAGAACCTGATATTAATGAGATGGTTTACGCCATGGCGATAGAGGAGTTAGCAGGAATTGAAGTCCCTGAAAAAGCTCATTGGATAAGGATGATAATCTTAGAACTAGCAAGAATCGCAAACCATCTAATGTCGCTTGGAGGAATAGGAGGACCTGTTGGACTCTATACTGGACCCAATTGGGGACTCGCAGATAGAGATCTTATATTGGATATCTTTGAAGAGATAACAGGGGCAAGAGTTTACCATATGTATATCGTACCAGGTGGCGTAAGAAAGGATTTGAGTGAAGAAACTATTGAGAAAATAAAGAGTTTTCTCGATTATTTAGAAAATCGACTTCCAGAATACGAAGATTTGATTCTCAAGAACTCCCTCTTTCAAAGAAGAACCAAAGATAAGTTGTTGTTACCTGCAGAGGTTGTTTGGGAGTTAGGAGTTACTGGGATAGGCATGAGATCAGCTGTGGGAGAAGCATACGATATTAGAAAAGTAGACCCATATGCAAGGTATGACCAAGTAGAATTCTCTGTCCCAACCGCAAACTACTCAGATGGATATACAAGGGTGTATTTCAAATACCTCGAAACGTATCAGAGCATAAAAATAATAAGACAGGTAATTGAAAAAATGCCCAAAAAAGGTAAAGTATGGAACAAAATATCTAGTGGAAGTGCTTTAAGGTGGCGTGTTCCAAAGGGTCAAGTTTACACTCATATCGAGTGCACAAGAGGAGAATATGGTTATTATATGGTTTCAGAAGGAGAAGATAAACCCTATAGAGTTGCTGTTAGAGGAGCATCCTATCCACAAGGTTTATTGGGGGTAGAAAAATATTTGCCCGGTACAAGGATAGAGGATGCAGCGCTTTGGATGGATACAATGGGTGTCTGTGCTCCTGAAATAGATAGATAAAAATTAAAGGAAGAGGTGAATATGATGAATACACCTGAAAAAAGTTTTTTTGCTCCAGCAAGGGCCTGGAAATACCTTACTAAAAAGCCTGTTAGTGTTCCTATGGAAGATATCTTAATGACACCTCGAGAGGCTTCGGATAGATATAGAGGTTTTCATATAAACGACTGGGAAAAATGTATCGGTTGTGGTACTTGTTCAAAAATATGTCCGACGGATGCTATAACAATGATAGATTTCGAAGAGCTCCCAGATGTAGAAGGCTCTAAACCACAAAGGCCTGCCATAGATTATGGAAGATGCAGCTTTTGTGGTCTATGTGTGGATATATGTACCACTGGCTCATTGCAGATGACCAAAGAATATGTACATATATCTAAAGATCCAAACACCTTCTTTTTTATTCCCACGGATGACGGGATCCATGGAATTAAAAAGCCTTTAGGTTATGTTAGAGATGAAGATTCAGACCTACTTGACTTAGAAAGAAAAGAGATGGAAATTGATCCACCAGAAATCAGAAAAACCTCATTCATAGAGATGGTTAAAGGATTTTCAAAAGAACAAGCTGTAAAAGAGGCTTCAAGATGTGTGGGGTGTAGTATTTGTGAAAAGACATGTCCAGCACACATGAACATAGCAGATTACATAAAAGATATATATGATGATGATCTTCAAACTGGGTTGAAAGATCTTTATAAAACGAATCCTTTGTCCGCGGTATGCGGTAGAATTTGTACTCATCGATGTGAAACAGCTTGTACTATAGGTCACAGAGGAGAACCTATAGCTATAAGATGGTTGAAAAGATATATCGTGGATAACGTTCCACAGGATAAATATCCAGAGATTTTAGATCAGGAGATTATAAAAAAGGCTAACGCTAAGGTTGCCATCGTTGGAGCTGGACCTGCCGGACTTTCTGCAGCTTATTTCTTATCCTTAATGGGTTATGAAATAACTGTTTATGAGGAAAAGAACAGGCCTGGTGGTGTTCTTAATTATGGAGGTCCTGTTTATAGGCTTCCAGACACGGCTTTTGACCAAGATGTAAATTACATAAAATCACTGGGAGTAAAGATAATAACAAATACAAAAGTTGGTAAAGACATTACATTAGAAGAATTAAAAGCAAAAAACGATGTAATATTTGTTTCAACTGGATTCAACAAAGGTAGAAAGCTTCCGATCGAAGGATCTGATCATGAAAAAGTCTTTGATTCTTTGACAATTTTAGAAGAAATGAAAAATTATGTTAGAGGAGAGGGTCCAAAACCATATATCCCGAAGTCCCTTGTGGTCATAGGGGGAGGAAATGTTGCCATGGATGTTGCAAGGTCCATGCTCAGACTCCAAAACATGGAATATAATAAATCTGAAGTGCATGTCCTCAGTTTAGAGAGAAACTTTGATGAGATGCCTGCTGATGAAGACGAGATTGTTGAAGGCGGAGAAGAAGGGGTAATTTTTCATCCAGGATGGGGCCCTGTAAAGGTGATAGTTGAAAATGGAGAAGTGAAAGGTGTATTGTTTAGGAAATGTGTGGAAGTATTCGACGAAGACGGAAGATTCAACCCAAAATACGATGAAAGTAACACTATTATTGTAAATGCAGATATGGTAGTAATGACTGTTGGGCAGGCTCCAGATTACAGCTATCTGCCGGAAGAGATCCAAAAGAACATGAAGATAGAAAGAGGAAAGATAAAAACAAACGAGTACGGACAAGTAGAAGGTGTACCATGGCTGTTTGCAGGTGGGGATATAGTGCATGGGCCAGATGTAATTCACGGAGTTGCAGACGGACACAAAGCTGCTCAAGGAATAGACCAATACATAATGGAGAAAAAATTTTCAAAATAAAAAGATAGCGAGGGAAAGGTACCTTCTTTCCCTCATCATCCTGTTACTATTTTAGCATTAGAGTATCTCTATGCAAAAGAAATAGTGAAAAAGAGCAAAAAACCGATTTTTAGTACCTTTTTTCAGGTTTCACATCATGCATATTATAGAGGGAGAAGGGAGGTGTTTTATAAAAATCTCTT
Organism: Petrotoga sp. 8T1HF07.NaAc.6.1; assembly: GCF_016772115.1. Taxonomy (NCBI): domain Bacteria; kingdom Thermotogati; phylum Thermotogota; class Thermotogae; order Petrotogales; family Petrotogaceae; genus Petrotoga; species Petrotoga sp. 8T1HF07.NaAc.6.1. Next base: position 44,385 of record NZ_AUPG01000001.1, on the reverse strand, counting down.
TTCAAAATTATGTTTTATAATTTCTTAAGTTGGTAAATGTTTGATTCCAAAAGGAGGGATTCATAGTATGGCAAGAAGATTGGAAGGAAAAGTTGCTATCATTACCGGATCGGCAAGAGGAATGGGGAGAGCTGAAGCTGAACTCTTCGCGAAAGAAGGGGCAAAGGTTGTCGTTGCAGACGTTTTAGAGGATCAAGCAAAAGAGGTAGCAGATAAAATCAACAAAGATGGACATGAAGCAATTGCGGTAAAACTTGACGTTACCAAAGCTGATGAATGGAAAAAAGTAGTTGATCAGGCAACAGAGAAATGGGGTAAAGTTGATGTTTTAGTAAACAACGCAGGTATTGCAACCATGAATGGAATAGAGGATGCAACAGAAGAAGAATGGGATCGTGTAATAAACACAAACGCAAAGAGCCAATTTTTGGGTATAAAATATGTGTTACCAGCAATGAAGAAGGCAACAAAGGGCTCTATAATCAACATTTCTTCTATTGCTGGAATTATAGCCTTTCCAAATATGCCAGTCTACTCTGCTTCAAAAGGTGCTACAAGACTGTTAACAAAGACAGTTGCTGTTGAACTCGCTAAATACAATATTAGAGTAAATTCCATACATCCTGGTATAATACGAACAGCTATGGCCAAAGATATTTTAGATGATGAACAATCAGCTAAACAAGTCCTTAGTGCTGTACCGTTGGGTAGGCCTGCTGAACCTGAAGAAGTTGCCTATGGAGCATTATTCTTAGCTTCTGACGAATCCTCGTACATGACAGGTTCTGAATTAGTTATTGATGGAGGATATATTGCGTTATAATAAAGAACCATATCCTAAAAGCATCCACTTTATGTGGATGCTTTTAGGATCCACCCACCATGCCCAACACCTAAGCGATGAAAGTTCGCTGGGGGCAAACTCCTACCCGAGCGATTAAAATAATAATTGAATTAGAAATAACACTGTAAGTGAAATAATTCCAGAAATCATAGGTGTTCCTACCCAACCAAAAATTACTTTCATTATAGTAGTAGTATCAAAAGTTCTAGTACCTGCCGCTAATCCAACACCCACAATAGCACCTATTGTAGCCTGTGCAGCACTGATAGGGACACCAACTAAGGAGTAGATCCACAGGGTAACCCCTGCCCCCAAAATCGATACGGATGAAGAAAAATGATCCAATTCGACAATCCCTTTCCCTATGGTATACAAAACCTTTTTATTGGTAGTTAAAATTCCAATTGCTATTGAAGTACCACCTATAATGAGTAAAAGAAAAGGGGTAAATAAAACCTTTGCAAATACTCCAGTGACGTTTGCAACGTTGTTAGCTCCTAATGAGTATGCACTATAACAAATGACGATCCATGTTAGCACTTTTAAGAATCTATCTTGGGCTGTGATCCCCAAAAATTTTCTAAATGTTAGAGCCAAAAGTCTATATAATATGAAAGCGAAGACCAAGGCACCAATAGGAGTAAGTATCCACGAAACGAAAATTCTTGTTAAAATAGATGAGTTGAAATCTCCTTTTAGAATACTTAAACCAATCAGGGAGCCCACAACAGCCTGGGTAGCAGATGCGGGAAGCCCAATCAAACTCATAAAAATCATGGTTAAAAAAGCACAAAATAAGGCTAATGATAGTAGTTCAACACTTAAATTAGTCAAAGCCCCCAAGGTGTTTAACCCATTTCTCCCCCCAACTACTGAGCCGACAAAAACAAAAAATGCAGATACTATAATAGCTTTTTTGTATGGAACTAATCCAGAAGCCACAGCTGGTCCAAATACATTGGAAGAATTGTTGGAACCTAAAGACCATCCTAACAATATAGCTGGGATTAAATAAAATAGATTCATATTAAAAATATTCCCCCGTTTTTAGAAGATTTTAAAAAATTAAAGCCCATTTTCACCATATTGGCAATCATAGGCTTTTCTGAGAAGAGATTTTTCTATTTTAACACCAATTTTAATAGATGTCAATGATTAGAAAAATCAAAATAAGAGAAGGTAAATTTAGGGATTTTTAATTATTTTTTTACTAGATAAAAATTATCATGTGGTATAATAATTTCGTATTCTTTATTAACCTGTTGAATCAGTAAGGGGGAGGACAGCTTTTGGGCAGTCTTAAAAGAGCGGCTGTATTTTTTACTATCTCAATTTTGGCTGTATTAGCCTTTTCGTCGTATTCTATCGTTGAGCATCAGATTCAAAGAAACGAAACATTGTATAGTATTTCAGTTCAATACAACCTATCCATTTCAACTATTTTAGACTGGAATCCTAATTTATGTCCCAGCAATTTAAAAATTGGACAAATAATATTGATTCCTCAACCAGAAGGGTATATCTATGAAGTTAAAAAAGGGGATAATCTAACTTATATTGCTAAATTGTTCTTTACAAGCGTTTCTGATATAGTTAAAGCGAACAATCTCGATACAACAACTATTTTTGTTAATCAAAAACTTTTTATCCCTAAAAGTGTTGTAGGAAAAGGGTTTAATAATGAAAGAAGTATAATATGGCCTGTTTATGGTACTATCTCTTCTCTTTATGGATATAGGATTCACCCTATAACTAAAGAGTATTCTTTTCATAAAGGGATAGATCTTGCGGCACCTATTGGCACACCCGTTTTTTGTGTTGAAGCGGGAAAAGTGAAATTTGTTGGCGAAAATGGAGGATATGGTTTAATGGTTGAAATAGAATCTTCGAATGGTTCTTATGTTTACGGTCATCTTTCTCAAATGAATGTGTATGAGGGTCAATATGTCGAAAAAGGCGAAATAATTGCGAGAGTAGGGAATACAGGTTTAAGTACAGGTCCCCATCTTCACTTCGAAGTTAAAAAAGCTGATACAAATTACGACCCGTTAGTATTCTTGCCTTCCAGTAATAGAATTTATGTGTTGAATAATACAGAAAACGAATATGGCTTAGGTGGAAATTGATACAAATCCTCAAATTTGACACAGTGCGTTCCATGTCTTATATGTATCTTCCAATATGTATCTCTCTTTAGCTAATGCATAGCTTATTTTGTTTTTAATCGCTAATTTGTACCCTTCATTCAAAGATATGATTGATACCTTTCTTAGTTCTTCAACGCCTTCAAAATTCTTGTCATCTCCTGCTGAATCGGAAATAACAAGCGCTTTTCCTATATCTCCCATTTTTTCATAACCGCTCGTGTGATAATATATCGCTTGGTATATATCATCGTCAATAAGGAATTTCCTTGCCAAAAATTCCGCACTTACTTTTCCATGCAAGAGAATGGGGCGATTTTTATCGAATTTATCAAGTGGAATTTTATAAAACTCCGCCAATTTTATTAACCTGCCTGGATCTACATCTCGAAACAAATCGTGTCCTAACGAGGCGACTTCCACTTTTCTTTCTGGAAGTTTGTGGATTTGGGCTAATTTTATGGAGAAATTGACAACGTTGTAGATATGTTCTAATCTTTTTTTAGATTTAATAGTTGCTTTTAAATACATTTTTAATTCTTCTATAATTCTGGTTAAATCCAAATTATAACCTCCTAACTATGCGGTCATATAACAATTAAAAAATTGTGTAATCTTCCCTTTCAACTTCTAAACCATAATTAAGTTCGATGTCATCCTCAATCTGTTCAATAAGGTTTAGTAAATAATCTCTGCTTTGACTTAACGACGATACGAATATTCCCAAGTAATTTTTCGAGTCGTTATAATTCCCTTCTAGAGCACACACATTGTACTTTTTTCTAAGTGAGTTTATAAGTGTTTTCACTACCGATCTTTTGTCTTTCAAAGAACCAATTCCAAACAACCTAATTTTCAATTCTAATTTGATGCAGAACATTTTAATTCCCTCACCATTTTTTGAATTCAATTTTATCTTCTATGTACTCTTCAAAACGAGCTAATACAAATAACAGATCAGATAATCTATTTGCATATTTTTTTAATGGCTCTGATACAGGTTCTTTTTTGTCTAAAGCGATAATTCGTCTTTCTGCTCTTCGAGCTATAGTTCTACAAATATCTAACTTTGCAGATTGCAAAGTTCTTCCGGGTATTACAAATCCCTTTAAATCTAACCTGTTTTCAAATTCATAAACATAATTCGTAATTTTAAGGGCATCTTCTTCTTGAATGGGATATTTATATTTTTGACTTTTGGAAGCTAATTCTCCTGCTACTTTAAATAAATTATTCTGTACTTCGTTAATTATTTTTTTTACTTCATGAGATTTTAAATAGTGGCTTGCTTCGGAAAGGAATGAGTTTAATTCATCTACGGTACCGTAGGCTTCAACCCTTAGGTCGTCTTTTGATACTCTTTCTCCACTCCAAAGAGAAGTTTCACCCTTATCACCTGTTTTTGTTGTAATAGACACCATACATCTCTCCTTTTTATTTATTTGTCCTGTGACCCTTTTAAAATGAAAATCTTAGTTTTGAAGTGCCACAGTTTGCACAATGCGGCAAACTTAAAAAACCATTTTGCACAAAGCTGCAAAAGATATATAAAAATGGGGCATAGCCCCATTTTATTTTTGTAATTCTTCTTCCTTTTTTCTTTCTTCTATTATTTTGTTTTGTATATCAGGGCTGACTTCTGAATAATGGGAAAATTTCATGGTAAAATAACCCTTTCCTGAGGAGATAGAACTGAGACGAGGTGAAAAATCCAGCATTTCAGCCAATGGAATTTCAGCCACTATCTTATCGTATCCTTTCCCGGCTGATTCCATTCCTAAAGGCCTTCCCCTTTTAGCTGTAACTTCACCGATAACATCTCCTGTGTTTTCAGTGGGTAAGAATATTTCAACATGCATAATTGGTTCTAAAATAACCGGTGTGTCGCTTTCCATAGCTATTTTAAATGCGTGCCTTGCAGCTATTTGAAATGAAATATCTGAAGAGTCAACTTCATGGTAAGAGCCATCAAAAAGAGTGACCCTAATATCAACAACAGGAAAACCAGCCAAAACACCTTTTTTGATAGCTTCTCTGATACCTTTGTCTACGGATGGTATAAAATTTTTTGGGATAACTCCTCCAACGATTTTATCAACAAATTCATAGCCTTTTCCTCTTTCTAGCGGTTCAATTTCTATTTTAACGTGACCGTATTGACCATGACCTCCGGTTTGTTTTTTGTGTTTGTATTCTGCCTGGGATTTATTTCTTATGGTTTCCTTGTAAGCAATTTTTGGTTTTCCTACCTCAAAATCAATGCCGAAATTCTTCTTCAATTTCTCTATCATTATTTCTAAGTGAATGGTTCCCATTCCACTTATGACCGTTTCTCCAGTTTCCGCATCGAATTCCCATTTAAATGTTGGGTCTGACTCTGCAATTTTTGCCAACGATTCAGTAATTTTGTCTATTTCATTTTTAGAATTAGGGGCTATAGACTTAGATATCATCGGTTCTGGAAATTCTGGTAATTTCAGCCTATTTGACGTTTCTTCACTGGATAAGGTTTGATTTATTTTACTCGATTTTAGCTTAGGTATAACTAAGATATCACCAACACCCGCGACTTCGACTTCTTCGTTCTTATCAAATCTAGGTATGTTGATATGGGAAATCTTTTCTCTTGTGGATTCTTCAACAATATAGATACTAGAACCGGCTTTTAAAGAACCGCTAATAACCCTTAGATAGGTGAGTTTTCCAACGAACGGGTCTACTTCATTTTTAACGATGATACCTAAAAACTGACCATCTTCTTGGGAAGAAATCTCACTGCCTTCTTCAGTGTAAAACTTTCTTTCAAGCGGGGTCATTCCGAAACTCATTAAAGCCTTTATCAATTGATCAAAACCAATGTTTTTTAAAGCAGATCCAATGAATACAGGAATTATTTTATCTTCATCATACGCTTTATGAAGTGAGGAAATCAATTCTTCTTGACTTAATCCTTCTTCGCCGGATTCAAAATATTTTTCCATTAGTTCTTCGTTGGTTTCAACAATATCTTCTATTATTTCAGAATGAAATCTTTCCAAATAATCTTTAGCATTATCAGGGATTTCACTCTGTTTGGAGGATTTGCCTGTCCCTTCTTCATATATAAATACGTCATTTGATAAAAGATTTATAACTCCTTTAAAATCTGAGCCTTCGCCTATGGGAACCTGGAAAGGAACTATTCTTATTTCGTCCTCAAAACTTTCTTTGAGTTCTTGCATTAAGTTTCCGAAGTTAACTTCTTCTTTATCCATTTGGTTTACATAAAATACGATAGGCTTGTTTAATTCTCTCGCCATATTCCAAATTCTTTCTGTTGTTACTTCCACACCAGCAGAAGCGTTTATTACAATAACTACGTTGTCCACAGCGTTTAAAGCTATTTGTATATCTCCTATAAAGTCTAAAGATCCCGGTGTATCAAAAAAGTACATTCTTGAATCATCTAAATCGAACGAGAAAATGTGGTTAGAAAAGGTTGCTCCTTTTTCTTTTTCAACAGGATCCTTGTCTAAATGTCTTTGACCTATTCTATCAGTTAATCCAAGATTTACAAGTACATCGTCCATAAGGGTAGTTTTGCCACATCCATGATGTCCAAAGAATCCTATGATCCTCTTTTTTTCAGCGTTATATTCACTCACTATTACCCTCCATTCTAAATCTATTTCTTAACTACGGGATTTTTTTATAAACACTTAGAAGCACGGGAATATAATTACGAGTTTTTTCGTTTTTGAAATTTTGTATTTCACCCTCGTAATAAACTATAGAAGAACTACCACCATCTAGCATCATCGCAACTTCAAACTCACCAATTTTAAATAGCAGGTTTCTTGTTTCGTCGTATGTAAGACCTGTTTCTGGATTATCAAGTCCTTCAATTACCATTAAATTGATATTTTGTTCTTTATCTATCGCTACTACAGTTCTAGGGGCTTTACCATAAATTATTCCATTGGAGTAACTTTTCTTTTCTGCATCTAGTTGTTCTTGCGTATATTTGGAATGTATCAATATGGGCCCACCCTCTAAAAGTAAAGTAGGATCGTTTGTCAAATTTTCGCTTTTATTAAGTGTGAAATCGACTTTTTGTCCCAAAGATATATTTTCTAGATATTTTTCGTATTTTTTATCTATAAGTATTAGTTTTTCACCTTCAGAAGGAGTTGTTTTATTTTTTGATATAATTCGGTTATTTTCATCAATTAAGAAAAAAACATAATTCTCTTCTGTTTCCGTTATGTTTCCCTTATAATGATGAGTATATAATTTAACGTCTCCTTTCCAGGTAGAATTAATGGATTTTATCCAAAAAAGCAGATTATCAATATTTAATTGGTATTCTAATTTGATATAGTCGATGTCTAGAAAATTTGGTCCTATAATTAATGCAGGCCGAGAATAAGAGCTCAAATGTAATAATGCGCCGTCGGATATGATATTTCCCACTGGTTCCAAAGTTTGAGGATCGAAAAAAGAAGCGTTAACAGAAAAGATCGGATTTTTCTCTTTTAAAAAAGAATATACATCGGAGCGTGTTCCTAAATTATTCAAATCGACTTTTATTTGATATATTTTTGGATCGACGATTAATTGGTAAATTTTTAACCTTTGTCCGTTTAATTCTTCGGTTTTTTCAATGTATTGAAGACCTTCGTTTTCAGATGTGGATTTATCTGTATCAGTAATGCTTGAAATAGCTTTTTTATCGATGATAATAGATAAATTTTTCCCATTTAAATTAACTTCATAGTTGAAATCACTCTTGAACTTTAAGTAAGCGGTATTGTTTGAGTATGAATAGTCGAGGTTATTTGGAATACTTTCCATAGGTGCGACAGGTTTTATGCTCAATAAGTAATCTCCATCTTTTGTTATTCTAGTCAAAGTTATCGAATCTTCTGAGAGATATGAATTAAATTCAATTTTGATTTCACTTGTACTAACATTACAGGTAGTTATTTTAGGAATTTCTGAGTAGAAGAAAATATTGTCAATATCTTTAAAATTATTCAATTGTAAGAATGTAGATAAGACATCTTCCCTTATGTATACATTTTCATCGATAATAAGTACGGAATTATTGTATTTGTTTATAAAGTTAATTTTAGAGTAATAATCGTTCAAACTAATTTCTAAAACATTTTTATTGTATATTATATACATTATTCTGGAAGTGCGATTCATTACCATGCTATCATATTTGGAAAGATAATCAACATTAATATAAAAATAATCTTGATTTTTGATAGCTTCCATATTCACAGGAGGATTTTTTTGAGATATAAAAATAGCTTCTTCAGAAAATAAATTTATTGCTAGAATTATTAGCAAGAAGAGAAAGATAAGCTTTTTCATCAATGAATGATCCTCCATCCAATCAACTTTTCTCATTGGAAAATAAAACATCAAGAATTACATTTTTATTTATGTTTTTAGGTTTTTCTTTACTAATGTTGTAAGCCGCATTTAAAAGGTTTAGAGAGGCATCAACGTCGCTCTTGTCACTGACAAACAACTTAGCTATTGTCTCCCCTTCTTCAACTTTATCACCAAGTTTTTTGTTAATTGTTAAACCAACACTTTTATCGATAATATCTTCTTTTTTTTGTCTGCCGGCTCCTAATACCATTGATGCTAAACCTATTTTTTCGGTATCAATAAAGGTTATATACCCTTGTTCCTTTGCCTTGAATTCTAAAGTTTTTGAGGATATATTAAGATACTTAGTGGGATCATCAACTACTTCTTCTTTTCCGCCCTGAGCTTTTATCCATTCTTTCATTTTTTCTTTTACTATACCGCGTTCTATGTTTTCTATTAATTTTTTCTTCGCTTCTTCATAGGTTATTATACCAGATAAAGAAGCCATATAAGAAGAGATTTCTAAACATAACTCAGAAAAATCTTTTGGGCCTTTTCCTTTGACTGTATCTATTGCTTCCATTACCTCCAAAGCGTTTCCAACGTTATCTCCCAAAGGTTGATCCATATTGGTAATTAAAGCAACAGTATTTTTATCGTATCTTTTTGCGATCTTTAGCATGATTCTACCTAACTCTTTGGCATCTTCAATGTTTTTCATGAACGCCCCTGAACCCACTTTGATGTCCAAAAGGATTCCGTCACTATTTATGGCGAGTTTTTTACTCATTATACTTGAAGCTATTAAGGATAATTCCTCAACAGTTGCGGTAGAATCCCTTAAGGAATACAACTTTTTATCTGCTGGGGCAATATTTCCAGTCTGTCCAGCCACAACAATCCCTACGTTGTTCGCTATTTCAAAGAATTCTTCAGTGGTTAGAGAGGTTTTAAAACCAGGAATAGATTCAAGCTTGTCTATAGTTCCTCCAGTGTGCCCTAAAGATCTGCCCGATAATTTGGCTATTTTAACCCCTAATGAAGCAACCATAGGTGCTATGGCTATTGTAGTTTTGTCACCAACGCCTCCAGTAGAGTGTTTGTCGATTTTTTTACCTGTGATCCTTGATAAGTCTATAATATCTCCACTTTTAAGCATTACATCCGTTAGATTATAACTTTCTTCCTCTGTTAAATGGTTGAAGAAAATAGCCATTAACCAGGAAGAAACTTGATAGTCTGGAATACGGTTTTCTAAATAGCCATTGATCATAAATTCTATTTCTTCTCTTGTATTTTCTTTAGCATCTCTTTTATTTTTTATAATATCGTATGCTCTCAACTTTAAACCTCCGTTTCATTATTTGTTTTGATAGGAAGGATGACTTGAAACAATGTACCGTTGTTTTCTTCACTGTCTAAATATATTCTTGCATTGTGGTTATCCAAAACAGTTTTGACTATGTACAAACCAATCCCCAAGCCTGGTACTTGCCTGCTTCTCGATTTGTCTACTCTGTAAAATAGATCGAAAATCCTTTTTAATTCTTTTGAAGGTATGCCTATTCCTGTATCTTCAATTTCCAAAATTATAGTATTGTCATTTTCGTACAATCTTAACCATACTTTCTTTTCGCCTTTTTCTTTTAAAGCTGTGAATTTAAAAGAATTGTCTAAAATATTATACACTACCTGAAGGAGTCTATCTTCATTACCGAAAACGTATAGATCATCTTCTATTTGTTCTTCAAACTCAATGGACATCTTATCAGCAACAATTTTAAAGAAATCAAAGGCTCTCTTTACCGTATTAGAAAAATTGAAATATACAAATCTTTTTTCTTCGCCTATATTTTTTTCCAATCTCTCTATATCTAAAAGATCGTTAAACATTCTGGTTAATCTCGATATTTCTTCTTCTATTTTTTTTAGTGGTTGATAAATTTCTTCGTCCAAATTAGGTTCGTGCAATATCGTTTCTAAGTATCCGCTTATAACAGATAAAGGTGTCCGCATTTCATGCGACATGATGGTTAAGAATTCCCTTCTTAGATCTTCTAAATTTTTTTCTTTCGTGATATCTAACAAAATAATAACTCTATAATTTTCAACATTTATTGATTTAACTTGACATCTGAAGTATTTTTTTTCTGGATAATAGAATGAAGTTTCTTCTTCCAAATCTTTATTAGTTTTAAAACTTTTTAAAGTCAATTCAATGAGATTGTGATTGTCAACTACCTCTGTTAATGACCTACCGACAAAATTTTCTGTTGTGAAAATATTTTTGGCAAAAGAATTAGCGAAATCCACCCTGATAATTTCATTTTGATTATAAGAAACCAATATTATTCCTTCGGAAAGGGTATCTAGAATCGAAAATATGTTCCTTCTTTTGTATTTTTCGGATTTGTATTTTTCTTCTAAATTTTTAATATACAAAGTTAGTTGATGCAAAAGAAAATCATCAACAGGATTTTTTATGTTTATATTTATGCTTTTTGCAATCTCATTTTTAAACCGTTGATGAGCCTTTTCTTCTTTTCTCTTTCTTGAATAAGCATATATAAATAAAATATTTGTGATAATAAGCAATAAAATAACGATAATATATATATTGACCAATATTTTCACCTAGTTTATTAATAAAATCCAATTGGAAAAAAGGCAGAGGTATTACCCTCTGCCATTGAATATTTAGTAGTTTCTTTCCTTTCCAGGATCTCTGAATTTGTATCCTTTCCCTCTTACTGTAATTATGTATTTTGGATTAGAAGGATCTTCTTCGATCTTTGTTCTCAACCTTCTGATATGAACGTCTACTGTTCTTGTATCTCCGTAGTAGTCATAACCCCACAATTTATCCAACAATACATCTCGACTAAAGACTTTTCCTTCATTTTTAGCAAGAAAAACTAACAAATCGAACTCCAACGGGGTAAGGCTGACTGGATTTCCCCCTACCCAAACTTCTAATCTTTCAGTGTCGATAATTAAATCTTTGGCTGTAATTTTTTTGGGTCCTTCTTCTTTCATTTGAGCTGATGCAGCTTGTCTCCTAAATATGCTTTTAATTCTTGCAATTAGTTCTCTTACATTAAAAGGTTTAGTGACATAATCATCGCTACCAAGTTCTAACCCAGCTACTTTATCAGCAGCATCATCTTTGGCACTCAATATGAGTACGGGCGTATTGCGATAATCTTCGCTGGATTTCAAGATTCTAATTAAATCAAATCCATCCATTGAACCTGGTAACATAATATCCACTATGAAAAAGTCGGTATCTTTTTCCTCTAATTTCTTTAAAGCCTCATCAGCAGACACAGCCGTTATTACTTCGTAACCTTCTTTGGTCAAGTTCAAAGATAACATTTCAGAGATCGCCGGATCGTCTTCTACTATCATAATACTTTTTTTTGCCACTTTTCTTTCCCCCCTTTGGGATATTTTTTTGGTTAACTTATTTAACTAAGACTCATCTTCATGTGTAACGCTCAGAAATTTGTCCTGACAAATTTATACTCTCCATTTTTTGATTTAAGTTTTTTCTCAGGATCTTTTTAGAAACAATATTTCGAGTTAATTCAAAAGTTGCGATTTTGTTAATTTCATCAAAGGCTTCTCCCTGAAAATGCACTTTGTTGTAGGAAACATCTGTTATTTTTAACTTTATGAATACCTTAAAAGAATAAGGTGTAGAGGACAGATGGTCTATGCAACTATGTGAAACTACAGAAACTTGATCTTTTTCCAAAAGATCTTTTAAAATATTATACGTACATTTATGTATTTCTTCTAAAAGAGAAGAGGTGCTTAAAGCATGAAAACTTATAACTTCTTTATCTTCTGACCATAAATAACTTTCATCTTTTACTTTAAAGGAGTAATTAAATTCCTTTCCTTTCAATGAGATTATTTTCTCTAGAAAGGTACTCATAGTTTACCACCTTTGCTTCTTCTTGAGTTGAGGATACTCCAAGATTTTCAAAATATTCCTTTAGGTCATCTGTATCTTTCTGTAATAAGTCTCTTAGTTCCTGTCCTGAGATAGTTTCCTTTTTTAAAAGATATTGAGCAATGAATTGTAGCTTCTCCTTGTTCTCTAACAACACTGATTTAGCCTTTTCATAGCTTTTATTTATTATTTGCTTTACCTCAGAATCCAGTTCTTTTGCAGTTTCATCCGAATAGTTTTTTTCTCTAAATAGTTCACGTGCTAAAAACGTTTCTTCACTTTCGCTAGCCCAAGCTACAGGACCTATTTTTTCGCTCATACCAAAACTTTCTACCATCCTTCTTGCCATTTCTGTAGCTCGCTTTAAATCATTTTCGGCTCCGCTGGTAATTTCATCGAATATTATTTCTTCTGCGGCTCTACCAGCTAACATTACCGCAATATCATCGAGTATTTCAGATTTATTCATCAGATACCTGTCTTCAGAAGGTAACTGTAAGGTGTACCCTAAGGCCGCGTAACCTCTAGGAATAATTGTTACTTTGTGTACAGGGTCAGCATTTGGTAAGATAGTTCCTAAAATAGCATGACCTAGTTCATGATATGCAACGACTTCTTTTTCTTGTTCGGAAAGCACTCTCGTTTTCCTCTCGGGACCAACTATAACCCTTTCGATAGCTTCTTCGCAATCCTTCATTGTTATGAACTTTTCCCCGTTTCTTGCTGCCAAAAGCGCCGCTTCGTTGACTAAATTTTCTAAATCTGCTCCGACAAATCCAGGAGTAGCTCTGGCTAACACCTCTAAATCAACATCGGGGGCTATTTTCTTGCCTCTAAAGTGAATCTTTAATATATCCTTCCTTCCTTCGGCATCAGGTCTATCAATTACCACTTTTTTATCAAATCTTCCAGGTCTTAGCAAAGCTTTGTCTAGAACATCAGGCCTATTTGTAGCTGCCATAACTATTATTCCAATACTTGGATCGAATCCATCCATTTCTACTAATATGGAGTTAAGGGTCTGCTCCCTTTCATCATGACCTCCTCCAAGACCCGATCCTCTTTGCCTACCAACTGCATCTATTTCATCAATAAAAATGATAGCAGGTGCGTTTGCCTTAGCTTGATTGAAAAGATCTCGAACTCTTGCGGCTCCTACCCCAACAAAAAGTTCCACAAAATCAGAACCACTAATATAAAAAAATGGTACACCTGCCTCTCCAGCCACTGCTCTAGCAAGTAAAGTTTTACCTGTGCCTGGTTCCCCTACTAAAAGCACACCCTTTGGCATTCTAGCGCCTAGCCTATTAAAAACCTTTGGATCTTTCAAAAATTTTACTACGTCTGTTAATTCTTCTTTCGCTTCCTTAACCCCTGCAACGTCATTAAAAGTGGTGCGGGTTTTTTTGGGGTCATATTTTTTAGCAGGACTTTTTATAAAATTCATACCTTGATTTGCTCCACCCCCGCTTGATCGAAACAAAAAGGTGAAAAGAAAAATAAGTAAGAAAACAGGCAAAAGAAACGTTAAAATAGAGAACCACCAACTGTTTTCTAAGCTTCTGACATATTTAATCTCTATTCCTTGATTTGCAAGTCCATAAACATATTGTTGGTCTGATAAAAGAGTTGGGGCATATGTTTCATAATAAAGTCCTCTATTATCTCTTGCTCTGGCATAGCCAGAATCTTCTATTTCTAGAGAGACAATCTTTTTATCTTCCAACATTTGAACTAACTCACTATATTCTATTTTCGAAACATCTGGAGTACCGATAAGGCTGTTAACTCCAACATATATAAAAATACCTATTGTTATATATATTAATAATAGCCAAAGAACTCTAGATTGGTTTCTTTTATTTTGCAAGACTAGACCTCCTCTTTTCTCAATTCTATAAGTTTATTAAATTTTAACTAGCAGAGAATCACTTTTTTTTGTTATACTTAACCCATTTATCTTTCTTACTCCACCCTTGCGCATTTTTATGATTTTCTCTGTTTCCTCCATATTTGGAGGATATTTACCAAACTTCAAAAAGGCAATTCTTATTATTTCGCCATCGAAAAAGTCATTTTCTAATCTTAATTTTAATGAGTCTTTACTGATCTCACTTCTTTCTTCAAATTTCCTTTTAACTTCTTCCCTGTAACTCCAAATGATTTTTGCAAGTCTAAAGAAACTTTCTTTGTACCTTGGATTGATCTTCTCAAATAAAGGAGTAAATTCATATCTTATCTTATTTCTGGCATAATCCAAAGAATAATTGTACTTATCTTCCACATACTCTATATTATTAATTGTAACATAATTTTTGATTTCTTCCAAGTCTATACATAACATTGGTTTTGTTATTTCTTCTTCTATAGGGATTAAGCCGCCTAATCCATATATACCTGTTCCTCTCAAAATTCTGTAAATCATCGTTTCAAATAAATCATCCATATGATGGGCGGTCGCTATTTTATTATAACTTAATCTTCTTAATGTTTCATAAAAAAACTCATATCTTAAATTTCTTCCCGCTACTTCTACGCCTACCTTGTTTTCTTTTGAATATGTAAAGACATCCGCTTTTTTAGAAAAAAAAGGTACATTTAATTTCCAACAAGCTTGTCTCACAAAAGCTTCGTCATTATCAGCTTCTTCTCTCATACCATGGTTTAAATGGGCTACAGCTATTTCAAATCCCATAATTTTAGATAATTTAAACATTACATGAAGCAAAGACATTGAATCTTTTCCACCGGAAACTCCTAATAGAATTTTATCATATTTGTTAAAAATTTTATAGTCTCTTATAAATTTAAATATTTTTTTCTCAAAATCTTGGAGTATCACTTCCTCTTCTCCTTTCAGTTAACACTCTGACAGTGCCTAGAAAAACAAAACAGCGTCTCAAGACGCTTTGACTACTAAAAATATGGTGGAGCCGGTGAAGGGATTTGAACCCCCAACCTACTCATTACGAATGAGCCGCTCTACCGTTGAGCTACACCGGCAACTTAATCCGTTATTGACAATACATACAAAAAACCCCTATTTGGGGTCAAAAATGGAGGGCCTGATTATCAAAAAATATAATATCCGACCTTAATGCGGAATTTCGCACTATTAAAGTGCCAAGCACCATTACGTGCACGAGATTCTTTAGGCCCTCCATTGCTTATTTTACTATATAATTTCAAAAATGTCAACTGTGCGCAGAGGTCCCATTTCCTTTTTTGGGTGGGCTGCGGGGCAAAGGAGCGCTAAAACTCATTATACAGGAGTTGTGTGATAAGATAACACATCTTCCAAAAGATATGGTATAATCAAATTATCAATGAAAGCACTTCCTCCATGAGGTTGGAAGGAAGCGCTTTTTTTGAATATTTGCCAAAGTATTGAATAAATAATGAATATGAGCTTCAAAAATAAATTTGAAAATAGGGGGTAGTAGATATATGCAAGAGATTCCAGCAAATATATCATTGGGTTTAACCATGGGAACGATTGCAGCGGCACTTTTTTTCATCGCTAATCTTTATGTATTTTTTCATCTTATTAATCAATTGGTTTCACCAAAAAAGCACTGGAAATGGCTAGACAAAATGAGAAATAGATGGCACTATGTGCATTATTTAGGAAATGTTGCCGCATTTATTGCAGCTTTAGCACATGGTGTTTTAATGTTGCAGTATGCTTCAGTATTTCACTGGATACTTATAGCTGTGATGGGCTGGATGGTCTTTGCAGGTTTTACCATGAGGTTTACAAAATCAAGTCCAAAGTTTAAAAAGACCCTTAGGATGTTTCATGCAAAATGGTATATGTTTGTTATTGTACTGGTACTGCTGATAGTAGCTCATATTGCTTCGCTTGGATCCTTCCCGTATTCCTTAGGGTAAATAAATTTTTAGGATGAATAAATTTATAAATAGTTACTGATTCTTTCTAATTTTAAAAAGATACAAAAAGGGGAATAATCTATTTAGAGGTGTTGATATGAGTAAACTTTTCACTCCATTTAAACTAAAAAACCTTGAAGTTAACAATCGTATCATGATGTCGCCCATGTGCATGTATTCTGCTAGTGATGATGGCAAGTCAACTGACTGGCACTTTGTCCACTATGGAACCAGAGCACTGGGAGGTGTAGGCCTTCTCATGCAAGAGGCTACAGCCGTGGAAAGGCGAGGTAGAATTACTGGCAATGATTTAGGATTGTGGGATGATAGTCAAATGGATCCTCTGAAAAAAATGGTGGACTTTGTGCATTCTGTAGGAGGCAAAATCGGTGTTCAATTGGCTCATGCAGGAAGAAAGTGTGAGGCGAAAAACGAAAAGGTTGTTGCTCCTTCTAGTATTAAGTGGAGTGACGAATACTCCATTCCATCAGAGCTTACTAAAAATGAGATGAAAGATATAATTAAGGCTTTCGGTATTGCCACGGCAAGAGCGGTTAAAATTGGTTATGACACTGTAGAAGTCCACGCAGCTCATGGTTATCTCATTCATGAATTTTTGTCACCACTTTCTAACAAAAGAAGTGATGAATATGGAGGCAAAATAGAGAACAGAGTAAGATTTTTGCGGGACGTATTAATTGAGGTAAAGAAAAATATACCCGATGATATGCCGGTTTTTATGCGTATATCCGCCACTGACTTTGTGGACGGAGGCATCGACATAAAAGAAACGATAGAGATAGTAAAACTTGTGAAAGACCTTGTAGATATTGTGGATTGCAGTTCGGGTGGTCTCTTATCACCGAGAATAGATTTTTATCCAGGCTATCAGATAATTTATGCAGAAGCTGTAAAAAGAGAAACAGGGGTACCATCTGTGGCTGTGGGTTTAATAACCAGTCCAGAAATGGCGGAAGAGATAATAGGGAACGAAAGGGCGGATATGGTTGCACTGGGGAGAGTGCTTTTGAGGCAGCCGTACTGGCCTGTATATGCCGCCCATGAGCTCAAGGATAGAGATATTATAGTAAGGCAGTATTACAGAGGAAGATATACATAAAAGAGTAATCTTTGTGGGGGCTTTACAAAGTGAAAATTTTGTGATAAAATAATTGAGCAGAAGATGGGGACGTGGTGAAGTTGGTTATCATGCCGGTCTGTCACACCGGTGGCCGCGGGTTCGAGTCCCGTCGTCCCCGCCATATTTTGAAAAGACGAACATTAAATGTTCGTCTTTTTTTAAGTTATTTTTAAAGTTTAGGGCATATTGTTATTTTTGAACAATTAATACTCTATTTGTTTAATTTGTGATACAATAGAAGTGACAGAAGGTTTACAAAATTAATGGGGGGGATTATACTAAAATGCAAAAAGAAATAGATAAAGAATCTTTTATGGAAACTTTTCAAGAAATGGTAGATCTTTTGCAGGAAATAAATTGGGACGAAAGTGAGAATGATTTTCTAACAAAGCTTTTAAAAATTGCTATAAAGATCATACCCGAAGCAGAATACGGTTCTATTTGGTTAATTAGGGGAGCATTATATGAAGCCATAGTTGGAATTGGTTACGATGAAGATCTAATTAAAGAAATGGTTGTTCCGTTCAACGAGTCATATGTAAGTAACTATATGGACAGAGATTTAATAGAGATTCAGAATATTTTGGATTACAATTCCCCTGAAACCGATTTGTACAAAATCAGTAAAAAATTACATAAAGAAACGAATCAAATGGTAACTTTGATTTCAGCTTTAAAAAATAAAGACAGTGTAATTGGGCATATATATATTGACAGCTTCCATGTTGACTCTTTCGATGATAATTCAAAAAAAATGCTTAGAATGTTCAGTAATTTAGCATCTATTTTTTTGACTTTGAAAATCCTACGGGATTCAGAAAAAGAAACAGTAGAGACAAATTCTAATTATTTGAGTTTTATTAGTCATGAATTGAGAACACCTTTGACTTCAATTATAGGATTTGCCGAAACAATATTGAACAATGAGGATTTAAAAAAAGATGAGATAAAAAGTATCATAAGAAAGATACTATTTTCTGCTAAACATATGAACTCACTTTTAGACGATATTTCAACTTTCAACAAATTAAATAGAGAGAAGAGATTGAATTTAGAAAAATTAAATTTAAAAAAGTTATTATATGAGGTTTTATCGATGTTAGAGCCGACAGCATCCCCTGATGTTGAAATAAATCTTGATTTTCCCGTTGATATACCAGTAGATATTGAAACAGATGAGACTAAATTAAATCAAGTCCTTGTAAACGTAATAGGGAACGCAATGAAATACACCACAGAAGGTTCAATAGATATCCGTGTAGGTTACGAAAGTCATACAAAACATTTTCTAATCGAGGTAAAAGATACGGGACCTGGAATTCCAGAAGATAAATTAAAAGACATATTTAGACCATTTTTTAGAGTTTCTAAAGATAAACCTGGAAGCGGATTGGGTCTAGCAATTGTAAAAAAGAATCTTGAAATGCTCAAAGGTAGTGTAGAGGTAAAATCAAAATTAGGCAAGGGAACTACGTTCCTGATAAAAATACCCCAATCCATAAGTGGTATTGTAGATAAGTGTCAATAATAGTTACGCTGAACATATTTTTTCAAAAAAATTTGGGAAGAGTACTTTAGGGTCACCGCCTGTTTTTAAGGATCTATCTAATTCTTCTATATCTATTATTATTTTTTCTATAGAAGTAAGGAAGTAGAGTTTCTCAACATTGATTTTTTTTACTTTGTCGTTTTTAAAATTGAAACCTAAAAAAGAAGCTACTCGTTGTTGTGAAACCATGCTATCTTTGCTGACTTTCATGACTTCAGACCAATTGTAATTGGTCTTTCTTTCGCCGTTTAATATCACCGCATATAGATCCAAAAAGTACTTATATAAATAATTTGCTAGGGCAATTGGGGAGAATGAAGAAGATTTTACAATTGACTGCAGCTTTATTAGTGAATTTGATAATTTCTTTGTTACTAAATCATAGCAGAGTTCTTCGTAATTAGCCGAAGAAAAATAAGTAGAAACATCTTCCACGTCTTTTATAGATATAATTTCCGTATTGGAGTATATGCAAAGCTTCTTAATTTCCTCATACAACAAATCCTCATTTTTCCCCACAAATTGTATTATTTTCTCGGCTGTTTCATCACTTAATTGTTTGTTTAACTTGCTTGCAAAATCCTTAAGCATTTCTATCCACAGTTCATCTTTCCAAGGGGGAGGAATCATTGCCTCTATTTTTTTATCGAAAGTTATTTCTTTTAGATATTTATTTTCTTTTTGAATATCCAAAATGAGTGTACCTTCAAAGGGGCTTTCGCAATGTTTCAGTAAGGTAGACATCTTTTCTTGATAGGGTATTTTGAAAGAGTCAAAATCTGAAATTATTATGATTCTGTTTGTTGAAAAGATACTTCCCATGGTGAAAATATTGTTGATCTCTTCATCTACATAATTTTCCGGCGATAACGTAACTATTTCAGCATTTGGAGATTTTTTAATAATTTCTTCGATTCTGATTCTTTTTTGTATAGTTGAATTTCCCAAAATTAATATTTTTTGCAACCTTACCTCTCCTTCAGTCGCTTGTATGAAGTTGAATGATTTCGTGATCTTTTAGGAATTTATCTGGTGGAACAGATTGCGAAACAACGGTGTTACCATTACCAGTGATTATTACGTTTTTTTCTTTTATTCCTAAGTTCAACAGGATGTTGTAAGCTTCGGTTATAGGATAACCAGTCAAATTAGGCATAATATCTTGATAAAAAACTTTTTGATTTTGGATTGTGTTACTTTCTTTGGCATATCTATAAAAAATGTTAGTTAAAACTGGTGCAGCTACTTCTCCACCATAAAATTCTTCTTTAGGATTATCTATTATAACAACAGCAGTATATATGGGATCAACAACCGGATAAAAACCAACAAACAATGAATAATAGCTACCTTCAACGTATCCTACGCCACTTTCTGCCTTTTGAGCGGTGCCGGTTTTCCCACCGATTCTCAACCCTTCCTTATAGGCTTTTTGGGCTGTTCCTTCTATGACTGTATAACTCAGCCACTCTTTTACCATCTTAGCGGTAGGTTCAGATATAACTTGTCTTTCTGAGATTTCTTTTTCTTTTAAAAAAGTTGGTTGTACATACGTCCCGCCGTTTGGAATTATGTTAAAAGCTGATATTAATTGTATAGGTGTGATACCTATTCCTTGACCCAGAGCAATCTGAAAAGGGGTTATTTCATACCAATCATCCGGATAAGGGACTACCCCATTGACTTCGCCTTTGAATTCTATCCCTGTTTTTTCCCCAAAACCATAGGTTAAAAGCTTTTGATAGAGCCATTGATTAGAAAATTCTTCGAGGATTTTTTCCATCATCTGTGCTATCGCTATATTTGACGAGTATGATAGAGTTTCCTTCAGCCCGATTTCTCCCATTCCATAACCTTGAGATTCGGTCACTTTAAAGTTTTTTTTGCCTGTAGGGTAGTATTCGTATCCTGAATAAAATTTATCATTAGCATTAATTATATGTTCATCTAGTGCTGTAGAAATTAATAATGGTTTAAGTGTGGAACCTGGTTCTATATACCCCATATAAGCAATATTCCATGGATAAAGTGAAACACTCGATTTAATCTTACCTGTTTTACTCTCCATAACAACAATAACTCCGCCTTCTGCGGATTCTTTTTTTACAGTATTTAGAAGTTCTTCATATGCTATTTGTTGCATTTTCAAATCTATACTTAAACTTGTTGTTTTTTGACTGTTTAATACCCCATTATCTAATAAAAAAGGTTCGATTCCGTAAGAGGTTTTATTCGCTTTTCCAACTAGTAAATCAAGAGAGAATAATTCATTGTAAATACGTTGAGTAACAGGGTATATTCTAGAATATTTGTTTAAAATTCCCAGATCGATATAAGCTTCTTCATAGGTATCATAAGTTCCCCATTTTAAAAATTTTATGTTTTCTATTTGATCATCACTAAACCTTTGATTCAATATATATTTATTTCTTTTAAAGTCGTTTTGTAATTTCATAAAGCCTAAATCGATCCAAGCTTCATATTTTTGTTGGTTGTATACAATCAAATTTCCATTGGAATCCACAAGTTCTGAATATTTGTTATTTTCTAATGAAGCTGAAAATTCGTTAAAATCCTTTGCCAAAGGGTTATTATACACAAAGGTGAGGATAATTAGAAAAACATATCCTGAAAGAAAAAAGAAGGTGAAGAATAACCATTTGTGTTTCATGGCTGAATTATTTCTCCATGATATTTAAGATCTCTATGTATCTGTCAATTTGGTTATCCAAGGCAGATATCTGTGACTCCATATTATTAAGCTCCATCTGAGATTGGGATATTATGGATTTATAATTTTCAATATTTTTGCCAAAGTTAAGAAAGATGGTAAGCCAAATGCTAACGGTTAAAAAGGCTAAGAAAACTAAAATGATTATAACAATATCCAGAGACTTGACTTTAGATTTAGTCTTTTCAATTCCTTTACTTTTTGCGTACACATTTTTTTCCATAAAAACTCCCCCTAACTCTTGTCATTTGTTAAATCCCTATATACTCAGCCACCCTCAATTTGGCACTTCTGCTTCTTAGGTTACGTTTTATTTCCTCTTGCGAAGGTAAAGTAGGTTTGGGAGTGAGAAAATTATATCTTTCATTGTTTTTGAAAAAATTTTTAACGATCCTGTCTTCCAGCGAATGAAAAGTTATTACCGTTACCCTTGCTCCTACCTTTAAAAAGTTTTCCAATTTAGAAAGGGTTTCTTCGATATTTTTTAATTCTTCATTAACTTCTATTCTCAGAGCTTGGAAAGTTTTAGTGGCAAAATGTCTGTGCCTTTCGTGAACTTGCGAACTGGGTAGTCCTTTTCTAATGGCGTTTACTAATTCTAGTGTCGTGTTTATAGGCCTGTTTTTTACAATGCTTTTGGAAATACTGTGAGCAAACCTTTTTTCTTCTCCATACTCAAAAATGATGCGCCTGAGCTCTTCTTCTGAATAATTGTTAACTATGTACGCTGCATCTTTTTCCGATTGAACATCCATTCTCATGTCTAAAGGTTCGTCTTTAGTAAAAGAAAATCCCCTATTTTCACCTTTTAGCTGAAAGGTAGAAACCCCTAAATCCATTAAAAAACCGTCAACTTTGTCAATATCTAAACCTCTCAAAATCATGTCTATATCTTTATAAGAAGATTTAATCAATACCACATTATCCGATAGATCTTTTAACCTTTGTTCTGCAATTTCCAAGACCTCGTAATCTACATCTATGCCGATTACCTTAGCCATATTATCGGTGTATTCTAAAATAGCTTTTATATGTCCACCTTCGCCTGCGGTACAATCCACATAAATGCCGTCTTTGTTGGTTATCAAATAGGATAAGACTTCCTCAACCATTACACTTTTATGAAAATCGTCGTATTTTCTTACTATTATTATACACCTCTTTTGCAGAAAAACAAATTAATTTTTTTACTTATATTTCGCAAAGAATAACAGTTCTTCTTCTATGAATTCGTCTATTTCTCCATCCAAGACTGCTTGAGCATTAGAGGTTTCATACTCTGTTCTTAGATCTTTAACTAAGGTATATGGATACAAAACATATGATCTAATCTGATTTCCCCATGAAATATCTTTTACCTCACCACGTAATCTTAACTTTTCTTCTAACTTTTTTTGATGTTCTAACTCATATAATTTTGCCTTTAAAATTTTTAAAGCCGTAGCTTTGTTTTGATGTTGTGAGCGCTCGTTTTGCACCGCTACCACTATACCTGTAGGTAAATGAGTAATCCTAACTGCTGAATCGGTTTTGTTAACATGTTGACCGCCTGCTCCGCCTGATCTATACGTATCTATTTTCAGATCGTCTGGATTTATTTCTATCTCAACATTTTCATCAAATTCAGGCATCACAGATATTGAGGCGAAAGAAGTATGCCTTCTTCCATTGGCGTCAAATGGAGAAATTCTGACTAATCTATGTACCCCACTTTCGTATTTTAATTTACCGTAGGCATAGGGACCGGAAATTTTGATAGTTGCGCTTTTTATTCCCGCCTCGTCTCCTTCCTGAAAGTCTATAGTTTCAATGTCATAATTATTTTTATCTGCCCATCGAGTGTACATCCTCAACAGCATAGATGCCCAATCCTGTGATTCTGTTCCACCCGCACCAGGATGCAGGCTAAGAAATGCATTTGCATCATCGTATTCTTCTGATAAAAGCATTCTTAATCGAAAAGAACCGATCTTTTTTTCAATAACTTTTAAAATTGCTTCAACTTGGGCGGTCATCGACGGATCATCCTCTGATAATTCAACTGCTATTTCTAATTCCTCAAAATCGTTCTCCAATTTTTTAAATTCATCTATTTCATCTTTTAAATTTTGTGCCATTTTGGAGACCTTTTTTGCCCTGTTTTGATCGTTCCAAAAGTTTGGTTCCATCATTTCTTTGTCAAGTTTTTTAACTTCTTCTTCTACTTTATCTATATTAAAAACTTCTTTTAAATCTTCGAAATTTTCTTTTAATTCGTCTATTTTAACTTTCGTTTCGTATTCTATCATCTGATCACCTCTTAAAAATGGTTTCAATAATTATTTCTTAACTTTATACCTTTTTTTGATCTTGGTTGATTGTTTAGCGATATTTTTACTTTTAGCTTCTCCACCATCATTCGATTCGTCGACCGCTGATACGTTGTTATGTACAAAGTTCAAACTGGCATATATTTTTTTTGCTTCCCTTTCTTCTTTTTCTGGAACTATTTTTGCTATTCTCATTAAATAATTGACTATATCGTCGTATATACTGTCAACCATCTGGTCAAAAAGAAGGTAAGATTCTTTTTTAAATTCCATAACAGGATCTTTTTGCCCATAAGATCTTAATCCTACAGCTTCTTTTAGCGCTTCGATCGCATCTAAATGATGCCTCCACTTTTCATCTATTATTCTTAACATAACAAATTTTGCGACTTTGTTAAAATCTTCTCCAAATTCTTCTTTTTTGTATTGATATCTCTTCCAAAGTAGATCAAAGATTTCATTTTCTATTTCCTCACGCGTGTTCCCCTTTATGTCAGAAATTATTAAATATTGTTTCAATTTTTCTGAAATATTGCTTTTGTCGTATTTTTCTTCGGTTTCATCCCATGAGGATTCCACTATTCTTTCCACAACATCCATAAAGATTTCTTTTATATGATCATCATAGTTACCTTGTTCAAGGATCCAATCCCTATGATTGTATATTACAGATCTTTGTTTGTCCATTACTGAATCAAATTCGTACAATCTTTTTCTTATCGAGAAGTGTATTCCTTCAATTTTCTTTTGGGCATCCCGAATAACTCTACTCAGCATTTTATGTTCTATGGGCTGACCTTCTTCTATTTTTAAAGCGGTCATTAGATTCTTCATTCTGTCTCCACCGAACAATCGTAAAACGTCATCTTCAAAAGAGATAATAAATCTTGATTCACCAGGATCCCCTTGCCTACCAGATCTCCCTATTAATTGGTTATCTATTCTTCTGCTTTCATGCCTTTCCGTACCTAAAACAAAAAGTCCTCCAAGCTCTTTGACCCCTTCTCCCAACTTAATATCGGTACCTCTACCCGCCATATTCGTAGCAATGGTAACGGCGTATTTTTCTCCTGCCTGAGAGATAATTTCTGCTTCCCTCTCATGATATTTAGCGTTCAAAACTTCATGTTGTATTCCTCTTTTTTTCAGCATCTCACTTATGGTTTCGCTATTTTCAATGGATGTTGTTCCCACCAATACAGGTTGGCCCTTTTGGTTACGTTTTACTATTTCATCTATTATTGCTTGATATTTTTCTTTTTCGGTTTTAAAAATTAAATCATTTTTGTCTTCCCTAATAACAGGTTCGTTGGTAGGGATAACAATAACTTCTGTGTTGTAGATCGCTTTGAACTCGTCTTCCTCAGTTTTTGCAGTTCCCGTCATACCTGATAATTTTTTGTACATCCTAAAATAATTTTGGAAAGTTATTGTGGCAAAAGTTACACTCTCTTCTTTGATTTTTACTCCTTCTTTTGCTTCTATAGCTTGGTGCAATCCTTCAGAATACCTTCTTCCAGCTAACAATCTTCCTGTAAATTCATCGACGATGACAACTTCTCCATCGTGAACGATGTAATCTTTATCTCTTTTGAAAAAATTTATCGCTTTTAAGGCGTTCAAAAGATGGAACAAATACTTAATGTTGCTCGGATCGTATAAGTTATCGACAGATAATAGTTTCTCTGCTTTGCTTATTCCTTCTTCTGTTAACGCTAAAGTCTTTTGTTTTTCATCGATAGTGTAATCTTTTTCAACTATAAATTTTTTCGCCAAAGATGCAAATCTTCTGTAAAGTTCGGAAGGAGTATCCGAAGGGCCCGAAATGATTAACGGTGTCCTAGCTTCATCTATCAAAATGGAGTCAGCTTCATCAACTATTGCAAAGTAATGGCCTCTTTGTACTTTGTCAGTATTTTCGTAAACTAAATTGTCTCTTAAATAATCAAATCCAAACTCATTTGCAGTTCCGTAAGTTATATCAGCTTGATATGCTTTTTTTCTCTCTTCTTTGTCCATGTTGGCTTGAATGTATCCTACGCTCAAACCTAGATATTCGTAAACTGGTCCCATCCAATTCGCATCTCTTTTAGCCAGATAATCATTATGTGTAGCCAGATGAACATTTTCTTCTGTTAGGGCATTTAGATATATAGGAAGTGTTGCAACTAAGGTCTTTCCTTCCCCTGTTTTCATTTCGGTTATCTTACCCTCATGTAAAGCGATGCCTCCCATTAACTGTACATCGAAATGCCGCATCCCTATCGTTCTTTGTGAGGCTTCTCGTACGACAGCAAAGGCTTCGGGTAAGATATCGTCTAAACTCTCACCTTGTTTTAACCTTTTTTTAAATTCCAAGGTCTTTCCAGATAATTCAGTGTCGCTGAGAGATTTCATACTTTTTTCTAATTCGTTTATTTTATTTGCGATTTTTGAATATTTTTTTAGTAAACTTTTATTCTTGTCTATAAGTCCAAAAAGCATAAATAATGCACTCCTTTCGAATCAAAATTTCTTAGCTATAATTTTTATCTTATTTTTATTTCTATTGTATACAAGCCGTTATTATCGTATTCTTCTTTTATTACCCAACTATCTAACGAACTATAAAAATTTACTGATAAATAATTTGAAATATCTAAAATTAACAGACTGTTGAGACTTTCTTTTCTTTCAATTTCTTCATAATATTTAGTGTTTTTGAATCGTTGTATTTCTGACAAATACACATTCATCTTATCGGGTAAAACGTTTGAAAATATGAATTCCTCTTCTATAAAATAAAGGTAAACTTGGTTTTCCACACTTTGATTAGACCAAAGATAATAATTGTAAGTTCCAATATTTCCTTCTTCCATATTTCTTGCTTCTGCAAATTCTCTGAGTTTATAAGTATCAATCGATGCTTCAAAGAATAAGTTAAGCTCATTATTACTTATACTTTGTGAACTAACGGCTATAAACTCCTCTTCTTTGATACTATTGACTATAAATCCTATAACATTTTTGCTTTCATCGTCCAAAGGGGTTAAAAAGTTTTCAAAATACGATGGGAAATTGGTTTTGTCTAACTTTTGTATGTTCAAAACTTCTCCAAACAATTTCTTGTTTTCCAAAAGTGTCAAATCAAAATTTTTCTGGGCACCTCTGTAATCTTTAGACTCAAATGTTGCCTTTAAGGTTCTCGAATCAACGGTAACGTAAAAATCCCAAAGGTTATTTTCATTTAAAACATTTTCTAGAGACCCCGATACTAAAGCATTTGAATTGTTATCATAGGTTGTCGGTTCCATGTTCAAAAAGATACCCACTTCATTTTTTTGAATAGCAAAATTTTTTTCTTCTAAGGTGTATAGATCATTGCTCACTTTATTAGCACCAAAAATCTTTGTAAAAATCTCATTGAAGACGTCATATTCGGTAGAGTATATGGCGATACTTTTCGAATTAACCATCAGGTCAAATAAAAGGTTAAAATAGTTCGGATTAAATAATTCGCCAAACGAATAGTCTTTATCCGAATAAAATACCATCGGAGCATTTAAAAAATTTTGAATGTTTGTATTTGTAGATTCTAATGTCGTTGAAAGTAATTCTTTGATATAATCTTGCCCTATCCCTTCAGTTGAGTTTACAAATCGATAAAAAGGTACCGTTTCATAGATTTCAGTATAAACAGCTAAAGGACTTTTTATCCCTATCGTTGTTTCTCCAAAGGTGAATAATGCAATTAAAATCAAAAAGATGAGGATAATTGATAACTTCTTTATTTTATTTCCTCCCTATTATTCAACACTCATTTTGAATTTTGAAATGGCTGAATTGAGATTTTGAGAAAGTTTTTCTAATTCTTGAGCTCTTTCACTAAGTGAGCCAGCGTTTTCAGACTGATTTTGCATCAACATCTTAATTTCTTTAATTTTTTCGCTGGTTTCATTCACTGTTCTAGCTATTCTTTCCATTGAAGAACTCATTTCTTGCGTACTTGCACTTTGTTCTTGCGAACTAGCAGTTACGTTTTCCACCCCTGAAATCATTCCATTTATCTCATTTAATATGCCTTCAAATTGTTCTCGAACCTTGAGGGCTTCATCGTTTATTTCTGCAATAGTATTTACGGTTTTATTGGTTACGTCGTTTACATTGTTGGTACTTTTTTTCAGATCCTCTAAAATGTTGCCGATTTCGTCCGTTGCTTTACCGCTTTCTTCTGCTAATTTTCTTATTTCATCGGCTACAACGGCAAATCCTCTTCCCGCTTCTCCCGCTCTTGCAGCTTCTATTGCTGCGTTCAGTGCTAACAGATTCGTCTGTTCAGTTATGGAATTTATAGTTTGAATAATATTTCCAATATTTTCTGCTTTTTCCAAAAGTTTTGAAACATTTTCTTCTGCTTCTTTGGATTGCTCTACACCAACTTCTATTTTCTTTACTATATTGTGAATACTTTCCATTCCTTTGTTAGCTTGGCTTTGTGTCATTTCAGCTGAATTGGATAACTCTTGTGCAGCAGAAGATAAACTTTGTGCTGAAGAGGCAATTTCTTCAATACCGGATGTGATCTCTTCGACAGATGAGGCACTATCTTCCGAAATTAACTCTATATTTTTTGCTTCGTCGAGAACTTCTTCTGCCGACTTTTTGAATTTTTGTGAGGCTTCTTTTAATTCCTTTGAAGATGTTTCAACTCTTTCAGAAACATCTTTTATACTTTCAATCGTTTCTTTTAAGTTATCTCGCATCTTACTAAACGATTTAGCCATTTCTCCCACTTCGTCTTTGGATTTACTTTCGAATTCTACATCCAAATTCCCTTCTCCGAATTTCAATAATACGTTTGAAAAATCTTTTATTGGTTTTGAGATACCTTTTCCAACAAAGTAGGCAACTACAATTGCTATAACAACTCCCACAACGGTTATTAGGATTATAAGAAGCGTTAAACTATTTATCTCACTGTATATTTCACTCTCGGGTAAATTTAGGAACAAAATCCAGCCATTGGATAGCTTAGAATAACTCGTTAAGAACCCTTCACCATTTAATCTTTCTACAAAAGTCCCTTCTGTAATTGAGCTTATGGTTTCTAAGTAATCCGTTATTTCATCTTCTATACTCTTTCCAGAGTCATAAAGAGGATGGAAAATTACATTAAAATTATCATCCACTAAGTACGCATATGCTTTTTGGTATCCTAAATCTTCTTGAATGAGGTTGGCAAAATATTCCAAGGGAAAACTCATCCCAGCAACACCAACAAAAGTTCCATCTTCTGGATCGTAATAAGGAACAGAATAAGTGATTACATTTGTCTGTAAATATTCATCAAAGTATATATCGGTCCAAACACCTTCACCTTTGTCTCTTGCTTCAAAAAACCACTGATATTTTTTATTTTCTGGGTTAAAAGTATCGTCTAATTTTATATATTCATTTTCTAAACTTTTATCTTCACCCTCAATGTAGTAAAGGGAATACAATTCTTTTGTCCTTAACATATCTGGATTGAAAACTATAAAAGAAGTTGCATTACCTTCTATTTTTTGCGAAAAATTTTGGGGTACATCCTTAGCTCTATCTAAAAACTTTATCACTTCAGCATTTGAAAAACTCGCTATAAAAGGATCAAATCCCAAAAAGGCAGAATCGCTATAATTATCCACTACTATTTCAATAATACTTATTTGTGAACCTAGATCAGATGCAACGCTCGCAGTTAAATTTTCCACTCCGTTTAGTGAATATTCTTCTAAAAGAGCAGTGGATCTGAAAATTGATACAAGACTTATAACGGTTACCACTGCAATCACTAACAAAGCAGAAGATAAAATAATCTTGGTACTGATTCTTTTCAATGCAAACTCCCCCTTTAAAATATGTATCGAATTAAATTGAAACGCCCAAGGTGATTCTAACGAGGAAACCTATAAAAAACGTTAATCCTGCAACACCCAAACTTATACCCGCCATTTCAAGAAATCTACTTTTGAAGCTTAAATCTTTGGCTACAGAAATATAAAAATTGAAAACCAATATTATTATAACAGCTATTATTAAAGTTATAATTAAACTTAAAAAATATTTATTTGGCATTAACAAATAAGGAAGAATTAAAAAAAATACCGTAATTATATATGCAATCCCGGTGTAAGCTGCGGATTTTAAAGCTCTCTCATCGTTTTCGGCTCTTTTTGATAGATACTCGGATGCCGCCATTGACAATGATGCGGCTATCCCAGTTATTAATCCAGATGTAGCTATTATTATTCCGTTTTGAAGGGCAAAAGTCAAACCTGCTAATGCACCAGTCAATTCGACTAACGCATCGTTTAAACCAAGCACAATCGAGCCAACATAATTCAATCTTTCTTCTTCTATCATTCCTAAAAGTTCCCGTTCATGCTTATCTTCTTCTTCTTCAATTTGTTTTGCTTCAGGAACTACACTGGAAATATCCTCGTAGGAAATCTGAGCCCTTTCTTCACCATTTTCCATGAGCTTCAAACTGAAGGTTAACCCAAGTATTTTAGAAAGGATGAAATAGAATAAAACTTTTAAGTAATTCGGCTTCACTTTTTCCTTCGTATAACTTTTCCAAAAATCATGATGTTTTAATTCTTCATTTGCTATGCTTTCTAAGACTTTTTTATTTTTGGTATCTTTAGTGGATTCAGCTAACCTTTTATAAATCATGTGTTCCGTTAACTCAGCCTTTTGAAAATTTAATAAATGCTTTTTTGTTTTTGAGTCGATTTTTGATTTTTCCATTTTAGCACCTCCAATTAAAATTTGTTTTTTATTCTTCGTATTTTTTATACATTTCCTCTATTTCTTTTTCGTATTTTTTCAAGATTTCTAAGAGTCTTGGGTTAAAATGATCTGGTTTTGTCCTGTTATCCCCGTGTAACAATATTTCAATCGCTTCCTTATGTGAAAAAGCTTCTTTATAACTTCTTTTTGATCTTAAAGCATCGTATACATCTACTAAGCCAACAATCTGAGCTTCAATGGGGATCTGTTCACCCCTTAATCTGAAAGGATACCCAGAGCCATCGTAATGTTCGTGATGATAAAGGGCAATTTTTCTTGCTGTTTCAAAATATGGATCATCCAACAAATTATCAGCATATAGCGGATGTTTCCTTACTTCTTCCCATTCTTTTTCGTTTAGTTTACCAGGTTTGTTTAGTATCTCGGCAGGAACAAAAAGTTTCCCCACATCGTGAAGTGGTGAAAAATCTCTTATCTTTTCAACTTGTTCTTTGGGTAAACCTAATTTTTCGGCAAAAAACGCAGATAATTCACTTACACGGTAAATATGTTTCTTACTGTTTTCATCGTGTGATTCTGCTAATATAGAAAGCTTGCTTGCAAAGGTTGCATAAGCATTTTTAACCTCTTGCGTTCTTATCCTATTGACAAAAAACATTTTTGCCACATTTAGCAAGGAATCAAAAAATCTTACCGATTGTTCTGAAAAATTCTCATCGCTACCTTTTTTAATATCAAGAGAAACGTCTAAATATCTATTTTCATCTATTTTCATTGTTTTCAGTAGAGAGGATTTTATTGGTTTGGTAAATTTGTACATTAAATTGGCTACATCTTTAGGCATTCTTTCTTCATCCAATGAAATTATGTTATCAAGTACCGTAGATTCTTCAGCAATAAAAGCATAACTTTTTTTTAAGATTTAAACTTTTTAAACCATTAATTTCATGACCCAACGCAGTTAAAAATCTCCAATTATCGCCCTCTATTATAGAGACACTCCCATAATCAGCTTCTGGGATTTCTATGATCAAAGTATTTAAAAATTTCTGAAAGAAATCTTCCTCTTTTAACTCTTCATTTCCTAATTCGGATATAATTTCCAACAGATGAATTATTTTATTATTCAGTTGTTCTATTTCCTGATAATTACTTTCTATTTCCTCATTTTGTGATATCAATTCTTCGTTGTAGGAAGTTAATTGTTCATTTGCTGCGGTAAGTTCTTCATTATAACTTTGGGCCTCTTCCTTTGCCTTATTTAATTCATTCAAAAGAGAGCTAAGTTTTAAATTTTCTTCTCTTAGAACATATATAAATACAATAGAAAAAGGTACTAGAATCATTATTATCCAAAAAATAACAGGGTAATTTTCATAAAAAGAAGGAGGTTTATTCTGGATTGTTGAATCTGCTGGTAGTCTATTGATTGAAATACCAAATCTTTCCAAGGCAGGAAAGTTAAAAACGTATTTATTATCAGGGAAGTAAGTTCTTGGCAGCTCTGTAATATCAACTCCACTTAATAAGTTTATTGCTATCTCCCCAGCTTTACGTCCTTGATCGTATGCACTGGTAATTTTACCTCCTACAACGTTATTGCCCATATACACGCTTGAGGTAGTATAAATAGGAAGTTTATCAAATTGATCCATATGTACAGCTATTTCTGTATAATCATAAAAATTCCCATAAATATCTTTACTAAAAGCCAAAAGGAGCACTATTGAGTTTTGTAATGGTGCATCGAGCTCTTGCTTTATTTGATCCAATGAATCGCTTAAAAAGATAAAATTAGTATTCTCAAAATTAGGTACTACATCATTTTCCACTTCTTGCTTGAAAAGTTCCCCGGTTTTAGTCTGATTATCAACAATTACATAAACATTCTCTGTGGCTGGATGGAGATTTAGTGCTAATTCTAACGTTTCTTTTATATCATGAATCTCTACAACGCCACTGACAAATTCTAATTCACTCAAATCGTATTCTTGATAGTAGTTGATCCCCGCATACACAATAGGAGTTTCCAAAAAAAGTGAATCATAATTTGATAAAACAAAATCAAAGGCGTTATTATCCAGAGCGATAATTACATCGAATTTAAAATTACTAAATTTTCTTTCAAAGTACTCTTTGAATATGTTTAAGCTGGTATCATCGCCAAACCTTTTGCTATCAAGATATTCTACATATATATTTATACTTTCTTCATTTTCTAAAACTGAATATATCCCTTCTAATTCCTTATCTGACCAAGACAAGCCTGGATTATACGAATTTAAAATTAGGACAGTAGAAGCTAAAGAATAAATCCCAGACAAGATAAATAGTAAAAACAAAAAAAGAACTTTATTATAATTTTTCACAAGTGGACCTCCTAAATATAATGAGATCAGATTTGCATTTTTATCCTACTTTGATATTGTATCACAAATAAGAAGACTTTAAAAGTAGAATAATTTTCGTTGTTAAATTAAAATTATTTAAATGTTTTTATATTCGTAACATATATATCTTATCATTTTGTTGGTGTTTAAGCCGATAAATTTGTTCGACTTTTATTTTCTAACGAGGTTATTTTTAAATTTATCGGCTAATTTTGTGTAAAGTTGAGTGTATAAGGAGGGGATAGTATGTCTAAACCATGGTTGATAGTTGTTGGAATTTACCTTGTGATAATGGCTATTGCTGGGTTTAGTGTTGCAACTATGCCAACATGGCATGCCTGGATAGACATCATCGTTGGTATTATTTCTTTGATAGTTGGTTTTATGGATAGAGGAAAGAAAAGCTCAGCAGCGTAGAATTTTAATTTCATAAATTTGTACAAAACACAAAAGAGGCATAGATTGTTTTGCCTCTTTTGTGTTCTTATTGCAGCCTTGTGCAAAAAGGTCTTTTTTCGTAATGTTTTTGAATAACTTTCCTAATCTCATTTGCTTAGCTTTTGCCGTTTTATGCAAAACGCTTGTTGCTGATTTATGCAAAATGGTTTGTTTGAAATGCTTTAGAAATGTTTTCCAAAATCTCGTTTGCTACGCAAACGATGTTATGCGAATTTGGGGTTCTTAAGGGGCTTCGCCCCTTAAAGATTATGGGTGGGGAGCGGGGCGAAGGGGCGCTATATTGTAAATATAAACGAGGTGTCTTGCTTGCCTTTTGATGGTTTGGTATTACATAAAGTATTAAAAGAAATAAAAGACAACATTGTGGGGGATAGAATAAAAAATATATATCAACCTATCAAACCCCAAGTGTTAATTCAGTTCTCTCAAAGTTTTGTGCTTCTTTCGTTAAAAAGCCCTTCCTATGTTATTTTACTTTCTCAAAAACCAAACGTACCAATACAGCCAGCGAACTTTGCACAGTTTTTAAGAAAAAAAATAAGAAACGGAAGAGTGGTAAATGTTGAACAGTTAGGTTTAGATAGGATAGGTTACTTTGAAATTGAAAGCTATGATCAAGAAACCTCCACTCTGCGTCAATATAAGCTATTTTTCGAATTAATGGGAAGAAATTCCAATGTAATACTCGTTAACGAAGATAATAAAGTAGAAGAATCTTTAAAAAGGATTTATGACGAATTTAGACCCATAATTCCAGGAGTTAAATACATACCTTACTACGATGATTCTCAAACAAATATATTGAGAGAAAACATAGAATACGAAGAAAATATTGATTATGATAGATTGATGGGATTTTCTAAAAAATCAAAAGAGTTTTTGAAAGAAATAGGTATCCAAAGAGCTGTACAAGACCTCAAAAAACCTCATCTTTATTACTTCAATGAGGCAAACACATATGACTTCTCCGCTATTACTCCCAATAATTTTGAATATGAGGAATTAAAACCATCAGAGGCATTGCTCAAAGTCTTTCAAGAAAAGGCTGATCAATCACGATTATTGGAAATAAAAAAGGATTTAGAAAAAAGGGTAAAAAATGAAATCGACAGACTAGAAAAGACAAAAGAACAAATATTACAAGATTTAAATGAAGAAAAAAATCTAAAAGATTTAGAAAAAAAGGGAGAGCTTCTTCAAACTTATCTTTACAAAATAAAAAAAGGTGAAAGATACTTTACAGTAAACGATTGGAATACCGGTGAGGAAGTTACAATCGAGATAGATCCCCTTTTATCCCCAACGCAAAACCTGGAAAAATTGTATAAAAATATAAAAAGAACAAAGTCAAAAGTCGAATATGCTAAAAAAAGAATAAAAAAGATTAATAATGAGCTTGAATATTTTAATCAGTTATTTGAAACAATATCTTCCGCAGAAGAAATTGACACCTTAATAGAGATAAAAGAAGAGATGAAAGATATAGGGCTGATAAGTGAAAACAAAAAATCTAAAAGGGAAAGAAAAGTAAAAACAACCTTTAGGAATTTTAATTACAAAGGCTTTGAAATACTAGTTGGGAAAAATAACAAACAGAACGATGAATTAACAAGATTAGCCGCACAAGCCGACATCTGGCTTCATACACATGAGATCCCAGGTTCTCATACAATAATAAAATCTTCTGGTAAAGAAATACCAGAAGAAGTAATAGATTACGCAGCAAGAATTGCTGCAACATTTTCTAAAGCAAAAATGTCCTCCAATGTAGCGGTTGATTACACTCAAAGAAAAAACGTATGGAAACCAAAAGGAGCAAAACCAGGAATGTGGTTGTATAAAAATTATGAAACCATTATCGTTGAACCTTTTAGAGAACTTTAGATTTTTTCTTCAACTTTAAGTTCTTTAACATGTTTTTCTATATGGTTTGCAACGTTTTGATGGTATTCATTTTGGTA
Source organism: Petrotoga sp. 8T1HF07.NaAc.6.1 (assembly GCF_016772115.1). Classification (NCBI taxonomy): domain Bacteria; kingdom Thermotogati; phylum Thermotogota; class Thermotogae; order Petrotogales; family Petrotogaceae; genus Petrotoga; species Petrotoga sp. 8T1HF07.NaAc.6.1. Next base: position 8,870 of record NZ_AUPG01000001.1, on the reverse strand, counting down.
TTTTGTAAGAATCTCAAAAAACTTTTCTCCGAAATCGTATTGAGGGTTCAAAACGAACATATATGAAACATGCAGTGTCTGCCTTGCATCTGGGTTTTTGAGGTACTCTGTTGGGGATAGATCTTTTGGAACAGAGAATGGGTCAGAGGAAAGATGGTAGTATTTATCCATCTTTTCTCTTTTATCAAGGCATGTTTGCCAGATTTTTTTGAAGATTCCAGGATCTTTTTCAGCTATAACCTTAATAGCTTCGAGATAGCTGGTTCCAGATGTTTTTAGGTGGTAATTCCCTTGAGTAACTTCACCTATTATGGGATAAATGGAGAATTTATCGCTACCAGAATGAATGGAAAGCCTGTATCCAAAGTATTTGGCAATTTTGTCTTGTTTGATAAGAGACTTTTTAAACTCTTGTATATTTCCTATATAGTCAATAGCTTTTTGAAACTCCCCGGGGAAACGTGGGGCTAATGTATCTATTTTTACCCCTTCATCGTAGATATATTTAGAGATCAAAAAATGTGTTTTTTCGTCTGTTGGAACATCTGTCTCGTCAACTGAAACTTCAAAAGATACCTCTTTTTTATTCACCTTCGGGAATTTGTTCCATACATCTATGACTCTTTCGATAACGCCGGCATAAATTGAAACGACTTTATTCAAATCGTTTTTATCTGAATATTCTATGGGCATATCGTTTACAAAAAAGCTTTTGTTATAAAATTGATCAAATATGCTTTCTTTTACAGAAGAATCTTTATTCATATGTTCTGAACAATCCAAAGTCAACATTGTAATTCCCGAATCTAAAGCATACTGAATCTCCTCATCGCTTTTCAAATGATCTCCATCAAATCCACTGTTTCCAATGTAATTTTCTTCAACAAGTGCATTTAGTACGTCTTTTCGCACGTCACTGAACGTTCTTCCTGTAAAGTTTAATTCCCTAATGCTTTGTTGTGCGAAAACAGGGAAGAAGTTGTATTTTTTTGCAACTTTTATATGGCCCTGGGTTGCAATCCCTATTCTATCTCCAAGACCCAAAGAAATTCCTTTCTTTGGTAATATTGTAAACATTTAAATTTTCCTCCTCATGGAATTAATTCTTCTCTTACATATTTTTCGAAGGCATACGTTGCAGCTCCACAAGCTGTTAGGTATTCACCTATAGAAGAAACTTCAACGGTTACATCTTTGTTTGCGTAAAATATATGCTGGTTGTAACTTTCTTCTGTAGAGCCTTTAAGAAATTCCCACCCATTTGACACGCCACCTGCTATATAGACCTTTTCTGGATTTAAAATATTGACTAAAGTGGCAATGCCAATGCCTAAATATTTTCCTGCTCTTTCAAACGCTTTTATAGCTTTTTCATCACCTTTTTTGGCTAATTCATATACCAATTTCGATTCACAACTTCCTTCACACTCTAATTTTTTTCCAGATATTTCTTCGTAATTTCTAACAATCGCCTTACTGGAACTTTCTGTTTCCAAACAACCATTTTTACCGCAGTTACACTTTCTTCCTTCGGGGTTAACCGTGACATGGCCTAACTCTCCTGCAGCGTTCTTGTAACCCCTCAATATCTTTCCGTTACTTACTATCCCTACTCCTATACCTGGACCAATGTTGATTACACAAAAATCTTTCTCTTTGTGGGAATTGTTAGAAATTAAGCTTCGCGCCATCATTATTGTGTTGTGGTCCACGTAAGCAGGTAGATTGAACTCTTTTTTCATCACCTTTTTAACCTCAAAGTTCGATATATCAATATTATGGGATCTTATAACCTCTCCTTTTTCGGGATCTATATAACCAGGAAAAGCCATCCCTATACCTATTATGTTGAATTCTTTTTTAACTATTTTTATATTTTCATAAATCTGTTTCAACAATTTATCGTTCTTTTCTGAGGCGAATCTTTTGGAATATAAGATGTCACCCTTCCCGTTTGAGACAATAACCCTTGAATATGCAGAGCCCACGTCATATCCAATAAACAAGAAGTCGTCGTAGTTTATATCAAGCAAAATACCCTTTTTCCCAACACGAGAAACATCTTCACTTCCAACTTCTTTCAATACCTTTTTATGAATTAAAAGGTTCGTAATATAACTCACAGTTGAAGGCATGAGACGTGTTTCTCTTGCGATTTCGGCTCTTGTCATAGGGCCTTTAATTCTTAATGATTGAAAAATAAGTGCGGCGTTGTTTTCTTTTAAAGAAGATAAGGATGCTTTTTTCATCGAATTAGTACCTCCGAGTTCAATAATTTTAGTCTAAATTTTTTCAAAGAACAACCTTTTTGGTCTGAAATAACTAATATCACTCACCAAATCAAATGCTTCCCTGATAGGCATTTGACCTTTTTCTACCATTTCACCCACAACGTTAGATAACTCTCTTCTGAACATCTCTGTTCGTGAACCATAGGATATTAACTTTCTTGAATCTGTTACCCAGCCAGCTAAGTCGCTAAGAAGGTCTACAGTAGCTATATATTTCAAATACATCTCCATTCCAAAAGGGCTGTCGTTGAACCACCAAGGTGCTCCAAGGCTAACGTTTGGGAAAGCCCTTGCTATTGTGGCGACGGTTGGAAATAGCGAAGGGTCCAAACAGTACAAAACGACTTTCAATTTTTCATCAAATTGGTTCAAAAAGTATCTTAACCCATTTGCCAAGTCAACGTTGCTGGTTGAAATATCCCCTCCTGTATCTGGCCCCAAAGTATTATATAACTTGTCTCTGTAATCTCGCATAGCGCCAATATGTAATTGCATAACCCAATTGCTTTCAGCGTTCATTGACCCAAATTCATAAAACATAAAGGACTTGAAGTCTGAAATTTCTTGTTTCGTTAACTCTTTTTTTGAAAGTGCTTTTTCATATATTTCTTTTACTCTTTGTTTTTCAACTGGGTATGAAATCGGTTCAAATATCCCATGGTCACTCGAAACACCACCGAGTTCTTCAAATTTTGTGTGTGTCTTGTAAAGAGCATTTAAAAACCCCTCAAAACGTTCAACATTTTCTTTTGTTATTTCTCCTAACTTTTCTACAAAATCTTTCCAATTTTCTTTTTCAATGTTCATAGCTTTGTCTGGTCTCCAAGTGGGGAGAATCTTTATTCCTTCAATATCTTTAGCTTTTTCATGGAATAAGAGATCCTCTGTTGGGTCATTTGTTGTACACATTATTTCTACGTTCATTTCTTTTAGTAATCGTTGAGGTTTCATACTTTCGCTTTTTAGTAATAAAGAAGTATCTTGCCATATTTTCTCAGCTGTATACTTTGAAATGTTATCCTCTATTTTAAACCTTCTTTTTAGATCGAGGTGTACCCATTCGTAGGTAGGATTGCCAACGAACTCAGGGAAAACTTCAGCCAATGCCATCCACTTTTCCTTATTTGAAGCATTTCCAGTTATTTTTTCTTCGGGGACCCCTCTCTTTCTCATTAATTCCCACACATAATGATCTGTCGCTCCTTCAACTTGCCAGATGTCATCCCAACCTTTGTCCTCAACGATCTCTTTCACATCCCCGTGATTGTGAGCATCTAAGATCGGGAGATCTTTAATTGAATTATACAACATCTTCGAAGTGTTGTTTTGTAGTAAATAATTTTCGTCTAAAAAAGACATTTTTCTAACCTCCATCATTCTAAGTTAAATACAATCTGCTTTAGCTCCCCTTCGCTCAAATGTTAAGGGGTAAACCCCTTAAGATCCCCAAGTTCAAAATCAAAGTTTATTTTAAGAAAACTTTTTTGCACAAATCAGCAAAAGTGCTCCCCCCTGTAACTCTTTTAAAATCAAAATCTAATTTTTGAATATTATTTTATTTTCTAAAGTTACTATTAAACACGTTTTTAACTTCTATAATGTTCCTTCATTTCCTTGTTAAATGGTAGATCGAATATCTCATCCCACAACTTAGGAATATCATCATAATTTTTGGTTCTTGGATCTCTTACTAAAACTTCTTCTAAGATATTTCTGTTTCCAGTTATAAAGGCTTCTAATGCCATTTCCATTCTTGTGATTCTGGGGATTATATAGTAATTTTTAATCTTTTCTGGTAGATCTGGCTGTATCTTTTCAGGGAATATTCCATTTTTGTTAACTTTTACAGGCACTTCTACAACTACATCGTTAGGAATGTTTTTTATCGTTCCATCATTCAAAACATTCAGGAATAATCTTGCTTCAACATCATTAGTTAAAGCGTTTATAAAAGGCACTTGTTGTTCGCCACTCATTTTTTCTTTCGGGAACTCTTCAGGCCAGTATTCTGTTATTTTGATACTTGGATCTTTCGAAACTTGAATTATCAATCTTTTTATTTGACGTAGTTCTTCATAGAACTTCGGCCTTTCAACTTCGTTGTCTATTGCCCCGAACTTTCCATACCATTTCTTTTTTGCTTGTAAACTATGATGATGTTTCCAAGTGCTGTTTCTAGTTGTGTCTCCTATGGGTAATAATCCATAGAATTTGTACATATCGATAACTGCCGGAGCTAAATGGGTATCCCAAGGATCTTTTGGTTCCCAATTGCTTGATTCTTCTTCTATCCATTTGTCTAAGATTTGGTAGCCATCTTCGCCTTTGTATAGAAATCTGTTCAACCATATTCCATGGTTTACACCAGCTACCTGCCAATCAGTTTCTTTTTCTTCTAATCCTAAAGTTTTTAGTACTTCGTGGATACCTCCAACCCCATGACAAAAGCCTACTACTTTTACGTTGGTCAGCCTTTTAATCAATTGTGTAATTTCAAAGACGGGGTTAGCGGTTTGTATAAGCCATGCATTCGGACAAATTTTTTCAATCGATTTGGCTATATCTAATGATAATTTCAGATGGTTATAGTTTGTGAATGTATAATAATCCGATACCATGTTGAACTCTTGACTATCTATTCCTCTGTAATAACCATATTTTTCTGCCACATCTCTCATGATTTCATAACTTACATAACCATCTTCATGGCCCGGTGCTCTGTATAATGCTGTGTTTATAACAAAGTCTGCATCTTTTAAAGATTCTTCACGGTTGGTAGTCTTCTCAAATTTAAGATTTCCACCTATTTCTTCTGTGTATCTTTTAGCGAGGTTATCTACGGCATTTAATCGTTCTTCGTCTATGTCCATGAAAGAGATTAAACTTCCATTTAATTCCTTTGTTTTTGCTAAATCCCCTACTAATTTCACTGTGTATCTAACACTACCTGCTCCTATAAAAGAAATTTTAACTGGCATATTTTTCTGACCCCTTTAATTAATTCATTCTAAAATCGAATTTATTCGTATCCATTTTAAATCAAAATAAACAAAAAGTCAAACTTGATTTTACCTGATTATAGTCAATGTAACCCAATTAAATCCAAATATTTTTGATTAGGTTGGTTTTTCTTATTTTTTCTAAGAATTTAGTAAATGGAGTATAATGAAAAATAAGAGGTGATCGAGATGAGATTTTTAATCTCGTTGATTGCGAGTTATCTTATCGGTTCGATACCGACGATGGCTCCAATAGCAGCCTTTTTCATGTGGGTCGTCAACATTTAAAAAGTTATTTTTTTCATAAAAGTTTAATTTAAAAGTCAGAAAATTGGTTGTGATAGAATATTAATTATCGAGGTGAATAGTATGAAAATCCTTGTTGTTGAAGATGAAGAAAAACTTGCTAATATAGTCAACTACCCCCGTCTAAAGACGGTGGCTTGTGATAAACAAGCCCTAGTTGATTAGCCTCAGCCACCAGCAATCGGCTATTACTAGCGAATGTTGAAGGGGCTACGTTATATCGGAATGGCGTATGCCAAATAGGTACCATAGGATGCTCCACAAGTTCTATGCTCTACGGTCAGTGATTAAACATCTCTGAGGGGTAGGAGAAGTGTTGCTGACGACAAACCCGGTATAACATTGGCGATGTGGACCTACCAGATGGAAGTTTGACTTATCAAACAGAAATCTGATTTATTTCCGAAAGGAGATTCAAAAATGACATATGTTATTGCTAAAGATGGAACTCCATTAATGCCTACTGAAAGACGTGGAAAAGTTAGACATTTACTTAGAGAAGGTAAAGCAAAAGTAGTTAGAAACAAACCGTTTACTATACAATTGACCTACGAAACAACACATTACACTCAACCTATAACGCTTGGTGTAGATAGCGGTCACAAACATATAGGTTTTTCTGCTGTAACAGAAAAAGAAGAAGTATTATCAGGCGAAGTTGAACTTCGGGATGATGTAAGTGAGCTTATCAAAGAAAAGGGTATGTATCGCAGAATCAGACGAAATAGATTAAGATATAGAGAACCAAAGTTTGACAACAGAATATCTTCTAGGAAGGAAACACTCCGAAAGGGGATCAAGGAAAGTTGGTTAGCACCATCAATCAAACATAAGTTAGATACTCATATTCGGTTTATAAAATTCATTAAGAAGATACTTCCTATAACTGAGATAATAATTGAAGTAGCAAAATTCGATACTCAGAAGATTAAAAATCCTAACATAGAAGGTATAGAGTACCAACAAGGTGAGCAACAAAACTTTTACAACCTTCGTGAGTATATATTGTACAGAGACAATTATACTTGTCAATTATGCGGTAAGATTAATGTCCCACTTGAAGTACATCATATAGGCTACTGGAAAGGTGAAAGAACCAATAGACCAAGCAATTTAATTACGTTATGTACTAAATGCCATGATCCTAAAAACCACTTAAAAGGTGGTAAACTTTACGGTATGAAACCTGTACAAAAACCATTGAAAGAAGCTACCTTTATGTCTACTGTTAGATGGAAGTTAGTTAATGCTTTAGGTTGTAAATATACATACGGTTATATAACCAAATCGAAGAGAATAAAGCTTAACCTCGATAAAACTCATTATAACGATGCATTTTGCATTGCAGGTGGAACTAGGCAAAGGAGAATAGAACCTATATACTTTGAACAGATTAGGAGAAACAATCGTTCGTTAGAAAAGTTTTATGACGCAAAGTATATAGACACAAGAGATGGTTCGACTAAGAAAGGGCAAGAACTGTTTAATGGCAGAACTACGCGTAATAAGAACTACAATACACAGAACCTTAAAAAGTTTAGAGGGCAGAAAGTGTCCAAAGGTAGAAGGAGTATACGTACTCAAAGGTATTTTTATCAACCAAAGGATATAGTAATATACGAAGGTAAAAAGTATACTGTGAAAGGTATACAAAATAAGGGAAGTTATATTAAACTTGCAGGGCTTTCAAAACCAGTTAAGACAGAAATTGTTGAACCATACATATTTAGAAAGGGATTGTGTGTAGTATGAATAATAAAACAGCTCTCATCTCTCCAATGAATTGGAGAGTGTCCCCGTTGTATTTCATAAAAAGAGGACTTACGGAAGAAGGATACTGTATTGATGTTGTTTATGACGGAGAAGAAGCGGAAAACTATGCAAAATATTCTTCATACGATTTGATAATTTTAGATATAATGCTACCAAAAAAAGATGGAATAACCGTTTGTCAAAATTTAAGAAAAGAAAACATCAATACCCCAATATTGATGCTAACAGCAAAAGATAGTGTGGGAGACAGAGTTAAGGGTTTAGATTCCGGAGCAGATGATTATTTGATAAAACCTTTTGATTTCGATGAATTATTTGCAAGGGTTAGATCTTTGCTAAGAAGAGAAAGTTTCACTCGTAACCCAGTTCTTAAAGTGGGAGATTTAACTTTAAACACCTTAACAAGAGAGGTTTGGATGGGGGAGAAAAAATTGAAATTAACCCCGAAGGAATACAATATCTTGGAGTATTTTATGAGGAATCCAAAAATAGTAGTTACCAGAACTATTCTTGAGGAGAAAATGTGGGATATCGACTGGTGTTTTAGTAATGATTCTTGCGGGGATAGGGGGATTTTTTTATGCCGATAGTTCTCTTCGACCTGTTGAAAAAATTATAGATACCGCAAAAAATATCGAGGAAAATAATTTGAATGAAAGGATAAAAGTAAAGTCACAAGATGAGTTAGGAAGGCTAGCCTCCACATTGAATCAAATGATTTCTAGACTTGAAAAAGCCTTTGAACAACAGAAGCAATTCACCGCAGATGTTTCTCATGATTTGAGAACGCCACTTTCTGTAATTCAAGCTGAAAGTAGTTTGTCTTTGAAAAAAGACAGATCGGTAGAAGAGTATAAAAAATCTTTAGAGTCGATCTTAGAAGAAACTTCTTATATGTCAGAAATTATCGATAAATTGCTTTTTTTAGCTAGGAGTGATAACAAAACTCAATTTTACAATTTTACGAAAACTAATTTGAAATCTTTGTTGGAGGAAGTTATAAAAAAAGTAAGTCCTTTGTACCACAACAAAGGTTTAACTTTGCAAGTTGAAAAATTGGAAGAGCTATATATCAGAGCAGATAAAGATAAATTAAAAGAAGCTCTTATAAATATTTTAGATAATTCTTTAAAGTATACGGATGAAGGAAAAGTTACTATTTCTACTGTTAAAAGAGGTAATTTTGCTAAAATATCGATAGAAGACACCGGTAGAGGTATTCCTCAAGGAGATTTACATAGAATATTCGATCGTTTCTATAGGGGAGATAAAGCAAGGACAAGCAGTGAAAAAAGTACCGGCTTAGGGCTAGCAATTGTTAAAGAGATCGTTAATGCTCATGATGGAAGAATAGAAGTCAAGAGCGAAGTTGGAAAAGGAACTGTGTTATCTTTGTTTTTACCTGTTGAAAAATAAGGCCAAAAGGCCCTTATTAACTCCTTGCAAGATATGTTGTGTGCAACAATTCATGAGATTTCTCGCTTAATGGTTCTCCTAAAAA